>DASZAA010000242.1:0-51564 GCA_035945615.1 Terriglobia bacterium | reverse complement strand
CGACCGTGACCGAGTCTATCCGGGCGACGGTGTGGCGCCCATGAAACAGATCCTGGGGGATCTGCACCGCATCAACCCGTCGACCGTGCTGTCGCTTGAACTATTCAATCCCGCATATTGGAAGGGAGATCCCCTCGAAACCGCCCGGACCGGACTAGCCAAAATGCAGCAGGCGGTACACTCGGCACTTGCTGCATAGGGCCAACGACTATCGAAAAGCTGTGCTCCGCAAAAAGAAAGTATGACAGAGCTCTAACAATGGATTCTTAACGCCATCAGTTGCTAGGTCATTGGAAATACTGAAGACCAATTGCGATGGAATACTTGCGTAGGCCGTCGGGATGGAGAAACGGTTATCGAGGGCAGCCCGCGAGGGCAGGCTGATTTGACTTCTCCTGCATTGTGGCGCTGATTTCATCCGGATCGTCGAGGTCCGCCGAGGGCGCATTCGAGGCGGTTTCGAGGCCTTTTTCGACGACGCGAGCTGGATCGAATACGCGAGTGTCGGAGGGGATTGCCTGGTAGGGCGTAAAATCCGGCGTCGCGGTAAAGCTGCCCGAGAGATCCGTCGCGGCCGCGTCATACTGATTGAGATAAGGTATTCCAAAGATTAGGTCGAACGTCTTCAAGATGCTCATGAAGCTCGTATGGTCGCGTGAAACGCCCCTTCGCGAATAGGGACTGATGACCAGCAGCACGCTGCGGTGCGCGTCCACGTGGTCGGTTCCGGCTTGCGCATCGTCCTCAGTGACGAAGATGGCCATATTGTTCCACCAGCGGCTGTGCGAAAAAAGATCAATCAGCTTTCCGAGCGCCAGGTCGTTATCTGCGACATATGAGGCGCGGTAATCGTAGCCCAAGCGCGGATTGGGCTTGGCCGTATGGTCTTGCGGCAGCCAAATGTAAATAAATTGCGGCAGCGGCTTCTCGCCGCTAACGTACAGGCTCTTGAACTCCTTCAGAAACTGCTGGTACCGATACTGGTCTGAGATGTTGGTGTTGAAATCGGGATAAATGCGCGATGTGTTTTCGAAGAGCGCTTCTGGCATAGGCACGTTGACGGATTCGCGAACTCCGGTAGGCTCCGTGTCCGCATCCTCGACATATCCTGGCACTTCAAGGTTCTCGCCGTAATTGCGGAAGCTGACGTGGTAGCGGTCCAGGTGCTCCCACAACGAACCCGCTTCGAGAAAATCTTCGGGCCACGGGCTGGTGGACCCGATTTCCAGCCGCCCCGGCGTTTGATTATCAGGCTTAAAACTGAACTCACCTCCATAACCCGCGGGCCAGGCAGTTTCGAGCACTTCGTTCGGGTAATTGCCCACAAGCCAATGATGGCCGTCCACCGAGACGTCGGAATCCACATAAAAATTGTCGCTGACGCCGAACCTCGCCGCCAGCGCATGCTCATTCGGAGATACGCGGACATCAGTAACCGATAAATGTAGCTTCTTGTTCTGCGCGCACGCATGGTTGCCGAACTCGGCCAGGTCCGCTTCGCCATCTACCTTTTGGCCATTCACTTGTTCGAGATCGCCGAATACTTGATCGAATGTGCGGTTTTCCTTCACGATAAAGATCACATGGCTGATTTTATGGCTCGCTATATCCGGCGGAGGAATAGGGAAATCTGGTGAACGCGAAGTTTCATCTTCGGGTCGAATAAAGCCATTATTGGCGAGCACCTGCCTCGTGGCGCGGCGAAGCGGGTTTGAAGGCGCTACGATCGTCGCGGCATTTGTGGCGCCGTGGGTCACAAATCTCATCAAATCTATAATTGAAACCGTCCCTTTCGTGATATTGCCAATATAGGAGCCTTCAGGGCCGGGATGAAAATCAGGTCCGCCGTTCGGCCCCGCGCCGAATCCCTTGCCGTTAGCGACGTACAGCGTTCTCCCAATCGAACTCACCGCCACGCGGGATGGAAACCAACCCGTAGGTATATAGCCCAATACGACGCCTGTTTCCGCATTCATCACGGCCACGGCGTTGATTCCGGCGCACGCGACATAGAGAACGCGCCTATTCGGGCTGAGCGCCAGCCCGAATGGGAGAATGCCGCGCAAGCCTTTCACGCTTTCTGCCGGCTCAAGCAAGATGGTTTGCAGCAGATGGCCGTCAGCAGCGTCAAGCACCGTTATGCTGTCTTGGCTGGCGTTGCTGATGTAAACTCTTTCGCCGCCCACGACGATGCCGCACGGACTGCTGCCGCCTACTGAACCGGGGCCGATGGGGATGCCCGTCCTCACCTTGAACCAGACGGCGGGCCGCGCGGGATTTGAGACATCCACCGCCCAGACGGAATTTGAGAACAACGTATTGGGGCTTCCGAGACCCGGTATCGCCTTGCCTTCTACCGTCACGCCGCGCTCTGCTTCGGGCGAGGGAAAGCCGAAAGGCGGAAATGTGAGTCCGGTCTTTTTGGGGCGTTTAGGGTTGTATCCCGGCACGAGAGAGTAGCGGAACATGCCCGCATTTGAAACGTAGGCTGTGCGGCCGTCAGGCGAAAGCGCAATGCCGAACGGCAGATAACCCACCGGCAGGCTTGCAATCATGCGCCGCGAACTGACATCGAAAACCACCAACCGGAAATGCGCCAGATCAAGCGCGTAGAGCGTGTGGCCATCGGGAGAAAGCTTGAGGTCGCCGGTAAGGCTGTTGCGGCAGGTTGTGCCTTCGAAGCGGCCGTCGAGATTCAGTTCCGAGAGGCGCTCACGCTGAACCAAGTCGAAAACTCCAATGCGTCCGTTGTCGCCCTCGGAAACGTAAGCCGTGCGGTTATCCGACGCAATGGCGATGCCAACGTAGACGCTTTTCGGTTCATCGGCGGTCGGCTTGAATCCTTGAGGTATTTTGACCACCGAAGGGTTTGAACTGCCGAGGCGCGTGATGATTGAAATAGAGAATGGCGCAGTGCCGCTGTTCACTGTGACCAACGTTTTCCCGTCGGGGCTCAGTGCGAGGCCGTAGGGATGCGGCGCCACCGTGACCTGAACGCCTGCCGGGGTGATGAGCCTTCCATTGGGTATGACCGTCGGGAGAGCGGAGTTGGCAGAGCGGACAATCTGAGTCGGTCTGTTGCCCGCCGGCGCGTGCAATTCGGTCGTGAGGGCGACGACATCAGCTGCCTTGAAAGCTGACATGGCGGAGACACAGCAAAATGCGAGCAATAGAGAGAACCACATCCATCGATTTTTCATGATGATTTGACCTTGAAACCTAAAACGCCAGCTCGTAGAGCCGCACCATATCGGCCTCTGTGCAGGGTCGGGGATTTGACAGATGGCAAGCGTCTTCCACAGCCTTTTTCGAGAGAGCCGGAATCATAGCCCGCTTAATGCCAAGCTGGCTAAGGCGGTCGGGAACGCCGATCTCTCGTAGCAGTTCGCGCACGCGCTCGATAGCGGCGGTAGCCGCGCGAGAAACCGGCTCGCGGGCTACATCCAGATCCATCGTCAGCGCGAGATCGCGGATGCGCTCCTCGCAGGTCGGACGATTAAATTCCATGACGTAGGGCAGCAGCACGCCGTTTGTGGTGCCATGGTGTAGGCCGCCAATAGAAGACAGAGGATGGGCAAGAGAATGAACTACCCCAAGCCCTTTCTGAAACGCCACGGCCCCCATCATGGAAGCCATCATCATATTCGACCGGGCGCCAAGGTCACGTCCGCGGTGTACAGCAGCGGCAAGGTTCTGAACGGCAAGGCGCGTTCCGGAAAGCGCAATGGCGTCGCACATCGGGTGATAACCCGTGGCGAGGTAAGCCTCCACATTGTGCGTGAGCGCGTCTAGCCCCGTGCCAGCTGTAATGGCAGGCGGCATGGCAATCGTCAACTCAGGATCATCGAGCGCGACATTCGGAATGAGATGGGGGCTGAAAATGACAGTTTTTCTGTCCGTGGCTTTAAGGACAATCACGGCGCTCCGCCCAACTTCGCTGCCAGTGCCGGATGTGGTCGGAATAGCAATGAGGGGCGGCAGATTATTGTTGATGCGCGAGCTGCCGTCGCCCTGATCGTCATACTGTTCGAGCGGGAGCGGGTGCGTGACCGCTAGCCGGATAACCTTGGCGGCGTCCAGCGGGCTGCCTCCGCCGAGTGCAATGATGCCGTCGCAGTTTTCAAGCCGGTAATGTTCCAGCCCGTCAAGAATATTTGCTTCAGTTGGATTGGGGCTGACGCCCTCGAATACCGCCAACGCGACGTTTCCCGCCGCGGCTTTAACTCGCTCGACGTGCCCTGCGCGCGCAACGCCGCTATCCGTGACGAGGAATGGGTGCCGCATCTCGAACCGGCGGATTTCAGTGTCAAGCTCGACAAGCGCGCCGGCGCCGAAAATCACGCGAGTGGGAAATGAAAAGATGGAAATGGAATGGGTCATCGCAATACATGCCTCCGATTTCTGAGGCGCATCACCGCCGAATCTGGTTAGATGCTCTCGAAATATCTTTCCAGCTCCCAATCCGTCACCGCACGCTCGAATTGGCGAACTTCCCAATCGCGAGTCAAAGAATAAAAATCCACAAATTCTCCGCCAAACCAATCCCGAGCAGCCCGGCTTTTGACGAAAAGATCATTGGCTTCTTTCAGCGTGCGGGGCAGCGGCGTGGCGTCTTCGGAATCGTAGGCGTTTGCCGCGGCCTTCGGCGATTTGAGGCGTTGTTCAACGCCGTAAAGCCCCGATGCCAGGCTTGCGGCCAGCGCCAGATAAGGATTCGCATCCGCCCCGGGGAGCCGGTGCTCGATGCGCGTTGTCTTAGGTCCTGTCAGGAGGGCTCGCAGCGCCGTCGTGCGGTTATCGACGCCCCAACTCGCGTTCACCGGCGCCCAGCTTTTCGTGCCAGGCGCGGTGCGCTTATACGAATTGATGTTCGGCAGAAACATCACGGCAAATTCGGGCATCAGCGCGAGTTGCCCTCCCAAATAGTTTCCCATCAGGGGGGACAGCGCGCGATCCGAGCCGCCATAGAACAGGTTTCTTCGCGCCCGGGGGTCCATCAGACTTTGATGGATGTGGCCGCTCGAACCGGGCAGCGAGGCGTTCCACTTGGCCATGAACGTAGCCATCAATCCGCGTTTCTGGGCGACCACCTTCACAGCCGTCTTGAACAGCGCTGCTTTGTCTGCCGCCCGAAGGGCGTCATCCACGCGGATCGCCGTTTCATAGACGCCCGGGCCGGTTTCGGTGTGATGGCCCTCGATTTCAATGTCGAGCGCGTGGGCCGCGTCGAGAATGGCATGGGCTAGTTCCGAGTGTACCGACGCGCGCAGGAGACTATACCCGAACATGCCCGGCGTCATGGGCTCAAGATTCAAAAAGCGCTTTTTACGGGCGGAATGCGGGTCTTCGCGGAAAAGCCAATATTCGTACTCGATCGCGGCACGGGGCGAATAACCCATGCTTTCCGCGCGCTCTACAATCTGGCGCAAAACCTGGCGGGGAGAGACGGCGAGCGGCTTGCCGTCCGAACGGAAGAAATCGAGCACGAAAAACGCCGTGTTCGTCTCCCACGGCAGGATCCGGAAAGTGGAGAGATCGATTCGCGCTGTCGTGTCGGGATATCCAGTATGCCAGCCTGTTATCGACGGCCGGTCGTAAAGCGCGTCGGCGCTGTCCCAGCCGAAGATGACATCGCAAAATCCAAGCCCGGATTCAGCGGCGGAAAAGAACTTATCGCAGGAGATGTATTTGCCACGTAGAATGCCTTCCACATCGAAACCTCCGATTTTAACCTTGTCGATGTGGTTTTTCCGAAACGCCTGCTTGATTTGATTTAGGTTCATGATGAAGCGCCGCGCCACGCTATAACGCCACCCACACCGATTTGATCTGGGTGTAGGATTCGATGGCATGCGGTCCCATTTCACGGCCGAAACCGCTCTGTTTATAACCGCCGAAGGGCGAGGCGCTGTCGAAGCAATTATAGGCGTTGATCCACACCGATCCCGCCTTGATCTCTCGCGCGAGGCGATGAGCGACGCCGATATCGCGCGTCCAAACCGCCGAGACGAGGCCGTAGATGGTGCTATTGGCAATCTCAGCCGCTTCGGCGGCGTCCGCAAATTTTAGCGCCACAAGCACCGGACCGAAGATTTCCTCTTGCGCAATTTTCATATCCGGCTTCACGTCCGCAAAGATCGTGGGTTTCACGTAATAGCCGCGCGCCTTCTCGCCTTCCACGTCGCGTTCGCCGCCACAAAGCAGGCGGGCGCCCTGCTGCTTGCCCGAATCGATGTACGCCATAATGCGCTCGAATTGGGCCCGGCTGATCTGGGCTCCCATCTCACTCGCAGGGTTCAGCGGGAGCCCGACTTTCATAGCCCGGGCGCGCCCGGCGAGGTCATTGACGAAGCGATCGTAGATCTTTTCGTGCACGAGCAGCCGCGACCCGGCGCTGCAAACCTCGCCTTTGTTCGCATAGATGCCCCAGAAGGCGGCGTTCGCCGCGCGGTCGAGGTCCGCGTCGGGGAAAATGATGTTGGGCGATTTGCCGCCCAGCTCGAGCGAAAGGCGCTTCAAGTTGCTTTCGGCGGAGGCTTTGAGCAGCGCGCGCGCGGTGCGGACGCTCCCAGTGAACGCAATTTTGTCGACGTCCGGGTGGCGCGCCAGGGCGTCGCCCGCGGTCGGGCCGTACCCGGTGACCACGTTCACCACGCCTTCCGGCACGCCGGCTTCGAGGCAGTATTCGGCGAGTTTCAGCGTGGTGAGCGGAGTCAATTCCGAAGGCTTTATCACCATCGAGCAGCCAGTCGCCAGCGCGGGCGCCGCCTTCCACGCGGCAAGAAGCAGCGGATAATTCCACGCAGTGATCATGCCCACGACGCCCACCGGCTCGCGGAGGGTGTAGTTGAGGTATTCGCCGTCCACCGGAATGGTTTCTCCGCATATCTTACGGACCCAGCCGGCGTAATAATAGAAAATGTCCCAGCTCGGCGGGATGTCGCCCCGCAGCGCCTCGCGGTAAGTTTTGCCGTTGTTGAGCGATTCCAGCATTCCAAGCTCTTCACGGTTTTTCTCGATCAACTCGCCAACGCGCCAGATGATGCGCTCGCGCTCGGAGGCGTTCATGCCTCGCCAAGTCCGATTTTCAAAAGCGCGGCGCGCCGCTTCGACCGCGCGATCAACATCCTCTGGGCCGGCGTCCGGCACGGTCGTCAGTTGTTCGCCGGTAGCCGGATTGACGACGGGAATCGTCTTCCCGGAAGCGGCGTCTTCCGGCCTGCCATTGATCCAGAGCTTGCCAGGTTTCAGTATTTTCGTATCAGCCACGCCGTCCATATGAACTATGACTCCTTGCGTTGCGGCTCCGCCCGGTCCCCCAACAAAATCCAAAGCGGTTTATCGATTTTGTGCTTGCCGCCGATGAGGTGGAAAATCAGCAACCCGCCCATCACCGCGGCAATCCCCTCGCCCGCCCGGGCATTCGGCGGCATCACCATCACGATGCAGATGAAAACCGTCCAGAGGATGGCAAGAATATTAATGGGGTTGCTCGAATTGCCTAAATGCCAGGGGCCGCGCTTTTCAATCCACTTGGATTTCTTGCGCCAGCCGAGATAAACGGGAATGATATAAGACAGATAAAATCCGACTACGCTGATCGATGTGACCACCGAATAAGCTCCGCTGTAAATCATCGCTCCAAAAGCGAGCGCCGCCGAAAGCCACACCGCCGCCGCCGGCGTTTTATGGCGCGAGCTGACGCGGCTCCAGAGATGAGACAGCGGCATGCCGTGGTCCCGGGCGAAAGCGTAGAAGGTGCGGGAAACCGAAGTGCACGCCGCGAGTCCGCAGAACCACATGGCCAGCACTGTAAGGCCAAGCACCGCGACCACCGCATGGCTGCCGAGCGTCATCTCGACAATCGCCAGAACCACGGGAAGAGGATTGCCGCCGGCATCCTTGGCCGTGAGCACCCCATGAATGCTGGGGATTGCCCACGTCAGCGAAACGATCAGGAGATAGCCGAAAAATCCCGAAACGACAACCGACATCACCATGCCCCAGGGAGCGCGCCGGCGCGGGTCCAGCGTCTCCTCGGCGACGTGCGCGGACGCATCGAGCCGGTAAAAGTCCATTGCGCTTGCAGCAAGCCGAGCATGAAGAGCCATGCATACGACGCGTGAATGCCGCTCGACGAGGTTGCCTGCAAAAGGAAATGGAGCGGCCGCTTGGGAGCGAAAATCCACAACGCGCCGATCAGCACCGCGACTCCGATTATATGCACAGTGACGCTGAAGTCGTTAAGCCATGCCACCCACCGCGTGGAATAATGGTTAATCAGCGCCTGGGAAAGGAGCAGCGATCCGTAAATAATGGTCAGTGTTGTTGCCTTCGATTCGAGGCCCAGGAGCGGCGTGAGAAACAGCGCGCAACCGTAATCGATGCCCGCGATCGCGGCTACCAATCCGACAATATTCAGCCACGCCGTGAACCATGCCCACAGAGGTCCGCCGAGTTCCGCGGACCAGTGATACATTCCTCCCGAGGTCGGCAGCGCCGAGCAAAGCTCGGCCATGCTCAGCGCCACCAGCAGCGTTCCCCCAGTGGCGATGGGCCAGCCGAGCGTCATCTCCCTTGGACCGCCCATCGTCAGCCCGTAATCAAAAAGCGTGACGGCGCCGGTGAGAATCGAAATGATGGAAAACGAAATGGCGAAGTTCGAGAATCCGCCGAAGCCGCGGAAGAGGTCCTGCGCGTAGCCGAGCTTCGCAAGATCGCTTGCGTCCTGCTCGGCGCGCAGGACGTGCGGCTGATCTATTTCACTCACACGATGGGGACTGTCTCGGCTATTCAGGCGTCGTCTCCTTCGATCTACGGCTAACGGAAAATGGTACTCGCGGCGGATCGGGTTTTCAATCCGCCGCGAGTGTGGGAAGGAGGAGGTTAAAAGTCAATACGCGCTCCGATCTCACCTTCGCGCGCGCCAGCAAACTCGTAAAGCCCCTGCGCACCGGTAATACAACCGAAACCGCAGGCGCCCGCGGTTGGATTGTTCAAGTCTGTAATCTTCATGTCAGGTATGCCCAGGTTCACGTGGTTAAGCACATCCACGAACGAGGCGCGTACGCTAAGCCGCACGCGCTCGGTTAGGTGGAAGCTCTTGGCCAAGCCGAGATCCCAATCAATCGTGCCAGGCCCTTCAAGCGTTCCGATGCCGGCGTCGCCGAACTGGCCGACCGGCGGATTCGCGGTGTTGAGGCCTGACTTGCAGTTGCCCCCAACGCATTCAAACCCCGAGCTGAGAAACCAAGCGTTGGCGGTCTGACTCGAGGGGTACGCCGGTCCGACGCGGTTGGGGTAACTGTTTCGCCCGCCATTCGTGCCGATGCCGGTGCCGGAGGGATCAGCTCCGGAATAGTAGGGCGTAATCCACGGACCGGATTGGAATTTGACGATGTTGCTTGCCTGCCAGCCGCCGATAAACGCGTTCACCACTTTGTTTGCTCCCCGCGCGAAGCGCTGGCCCGATCCGACGGGAAGCTGGTAGATGAGCGTAGTCATCCACAGGTGGCGCGGGTTAAACGTGTTGCCGTATTCAAGCTCGCGGTTGTAAAAGTCGTCTGAGCGGTTGCACGCGGTCTCGCCGCAGAATCCGCCCGTCGTGCGTGGGCCCTGATTATCGGCAAGGCTCCGAGCGTAGGTGTAGGTGCTCTCGAAGGAGATTCCGCCTCCGAAGTGGTGATGCGCCTGAACTTGAAGAGCATTGTAATTCGCCGTCGCGCCGGTATCTCGCGCCTCCACGCGGCCCCAATTCGGGTACGGGCGGCTGCTGAGCGGCTGAAGATCGTACGGAATGGTGGACGGAAGCGACTGGTTCCAGTTCGGCGCCCAGACGAGTTGCGTGGTTTTTTCACCGATATAGGTGACGCGCAAGCCGGTGTTCAGGCCGACGTTGTGGTCGACGGACATTGACCACTGAACCATATAGGGCTCTTTCCAGTTCACCTGGTTCGCGGTGCCAAAATAGTCCGTGCCGTACTGAGGCGCACTAAATCCGGAGCCGCCTGTCGAGGTTCCCGGCCAAGTGAACAACGGCTGACCGTTCGAGCTTAGCTGGTTATCAAAAGTCCGCGTGTAGGCTTGGAGCGTCCCGGTGAGCGAGTAAAAAACGCTGCCCAGTGTCGCCGCTTCATATGAGCCGATGCTGCCGCGCACCACCGTGTTGCCATTGTTGAACGGTTTGTAGGCGAAGCCGAAGCGCGGCAGGAAGCGCTTCGACGTGAGGCGCAAGCTTTGCGGATAGCCCGCCTGCGAGGCCGTCAGAACCGGCGTGCACGGCGCGCCGTTGAGGCTGGTGGGGTCAGTTGCCGTCATAGGAACCGCAGCGAACGCGCAGGCGTCAAACGATTGCAGGAAGTTTGGAGCGAGGTTCGCGGCAAAGCCGTTTGGATAAAGCGTCGCGCCGGAGAGCGGCACGTGATTGTTGAAATTCCCGATGTTGCCGTGCGCGTCGAGATAGCCGGGGTGATATTCCCAACGCATACCGTAATCGAGACTCAGGCGCGAGTTCACGTGAAAACTATCCTGGGCATACAAGGCCCAGTGGCGGCTGCGGCCGTCATTATCGTTGGTGACGTTATCGAGGTCTGAGTTTGCAGGCAGGCCGAGCAGGAAATCGGCAAAATCATTTCCGGTGAACAGGCCGTTGAAGCTGAATGTGCCGTAATTGTCAGCGCCAAAGAAGCCGAGGGTCGTGTTAGCGATGATCCCCATCGTGTCCGCCCCGAATTTGAACGTGTGGTTGCCCTTTATCCACGTGAGGTCGTCCACATACTCAATCACGCGTGACTGACTGGTGCCGTTCAGCCGGTCGACGCTCTCGTTGCTCGTCTGGCCGCTGAAATCGATTTCCGGCGCGCCATTGAACCATAGGTTGTTGATGCCTTGTAAACCCAGCGCGCTGGTGAACGCCGCGCCTTTGAACGGGTTGGCGTTTCCATTCGGGTTGTTTGTGAATCCGAAACGGAACTCGTTCAGCAGCGTGGGCTTCAGAGTATTCGTCGCGGAAATGACCAGCATCCGGTAATCATTGAAATCGGTAGTGACGGGGAACGACAGTTCTTGTGGAGAGAGTTGGTTGATATTTTTATACGTATACCGCCCCCAAAGGGAAAACTTCGAGCCGAAATTCTGGTCGCCGCGTATGTCAAACGTGTTCGAATCGAGGTTGGCCGGCTCGTTCACATTGTAGTTGTTGTTGGTAAAATTACTGCCGTTGTTCGGCAAAGGATAGAGTGACAGCAACTTCTGCGAGATGGGATTGATGGCTGAGGTCGGAATCTGGTTGTTGGGATAGGGCTGGCCATTTAATTGATAAATCTGGTTCGCGGGGTTATTGCAAATTCCGTTGGTGAATCCTTCCGGGCATTGGTTGGCAAGGTTGCCGTTGCGCATATCCTGTGTCGGCACGGTGTTCTGGAGCACTTGCGAGCGCGGGGAACGGTAACCCTCATAATCAACGTAAAAGAATGACTTGTTACGTCCATTGTAAAGGTGAGGAATCACAACCGGCCCGCCGAAGCTTCCGCCGAAATCATTGGTGACCAATTTCGGTTTGGACGTTGCTCCAAAGGGAATGGCGTTGAAGGCCGCGTTCTGAAGGTACTCGAAGCCGCTGCCGTGCAGCGCGTTTGTTCCACCCTTCGAAGTGGTGGTTACATCGGCAGGGTCGCCGTATTCGGCCGGCGCGCCGACGCCCTGTACGCGCATTTCCGAAATGTCCTCAGCGGATGGAAAGGCTTGCGTCAGTGGGCTGTTGCCCGTCATGTCGGTCGTGGAGATTCCGTCCACCGTAAACGCCGACTGACTTTGCAGTGAGCCCTGAATCGATAGATTGCCGCCGTTGTCTGATTGGATTCCAGGCAGCACCGTAAGAAGATAGTATGGACTGTTGCCGTTCGGGGAAGCGCGATAGTTGGTGGGCAGATTCGTAATCTCAAGATGGCCGAACGAGGACGATACCGTGGGCGTATCGGTCGCGATGACTCCCATCGCGCTGCCATTTACGGTCACCGACTGCGTGATCTGGCCAACGGGCAACGAGACATCGGCGCGCAGCGTTTGCCGGGCGGAGAGAACAAGGCCTGTCACGTCAGATCGTTGAAAGCCCGTTTTGGTGACGCTGACCGAGTAGTGGCCCGGCTTAACATCGGCGAGCTCGTAGTTGCCGCTCGCGTCGCTCGTGACGGTTCGGGCCGTGCCTTCGTCCGTGTTCGTAATCACCACAGTTGCCCCCGGCACGACGGCACCGGAAACGTCCTTTACCGTTCCGATCACCGTTCCGAAGGTCGATTGCGCTCGAAGGGCGGCCGGCGACCCGGCAAAATAGAGGCCGAGCACAAGCACAGAGGCAACGACAAAATTTCGCTTTGACATAGCCGTTCTCCTTAGCTCAGAAACTCTGCTCACTTGACCACAGGAATGTCAGCCATCGATTACAAAGACGTTACGTTTCTACGACGGCACATTCCCGCTTGTCTTGCGGAGGTTTAGCAAATTGGAGAAAATTAGCGGCAGGAGTTGAGTTGGCGATACCGGGTGGGCGAGAGGCCGGCGACAATCTTAAAGGTCTTGGAAAATTGGCTTTGGTCGCAAAAGCCTGTCGCCAGCGCGATATCCGCCAGCGAACGGTCGCCTTCCAGAAGCAACCGGCGCGCCATGTCGACGCGCAGTTGACGCAGTGTTTGGCCGATTGTCGAACCCATGCACCGGTGAAACTCGCGGGCCAAATGCACCGGGTGAATGCCCACGGATTCCGCGATTTCCGAAAGCGTCAGCCGTTCGGTAAAACGGTCGTGAATCAATTCATCGGCGCGCTGGAGCCATAACGGATGGTGAGCGCTTCGAAGATTTGGATTTTGGCGCAGAATCTCCGCCATGAGTTCAATCGTGAGCCCTTCGATAGCCACCCGCGACAGATCATCCATGAAGCGCATCTCACGGTAAAGCCTCGCCGCCACCCAGCCGGCTTTGCCGCCGTTCAGGTCCATCGGCGCATCGACGCGGAGCGAGCATCGGCGCAGGTTTTCGAGGCGTTCCGGTGCAAGTTCAATATTGAACTCATGCGCTCCCGATTCATGAAATTGATCCGAATGCACTTCCCCTGCGGGATGAAACATCACCGTCCAGGGCCTGGAGGACCGCACTTAGTTCTCGCACTGCTGCGTCGACTTGCCTCTCAACGTAATCCCGATGTATGCGTATTCGTGGGCGTGTCTCGGGGTTCGCAGGTTCGGGCTGTAAACAATTTCGGTCAGTCGAAGCCCTGCAAATTCCATCAGCCGAAGCGCCTTTCCGTGAAACGAACGGTCGTTTAATCGAAAAGACATAACGAGCTCTTTACGGGATCATTGAGGTTCGGCGTTGTCCGGCAGCAATTTCGCCTCAAAGAATCACACACTGCCGCGTGAAAGTCAATTCGAGCTGCCATTACGCAACGTGAACCAGCAGTTCGCCGCGCTGTCGATGGGCCGGCCTTACGGTGATTTCAACGTCCTGTCCGAGTGCAGTGAGGAAATCCATAAGCCGCTCAACGGAAAACGCTCCGGACTGTCCTCGCATGAAGGAGCTACCCGGTGTGGGCCTTCGCGGGTCGCTTTCCGGTCGGCGGAGTTCTATCATTAGCGCGTGACAATCACGTGCCGGAATTGCGGTATGATTCTGCTCTTTGTGGCCTGCCTTGTGGGCGCCCCGACGCACTCCCGGAGCGCTCAATCTGAGCCACCCCACGCCGCTCCGGCGGCCGGAGATGCCGGATTGCTCGGTCGCGGAATCGGCGAGTACCGGGCCGGAAATTTCCAAGCCGCCACGCGTGATCTCGAATCCGCCATCCGCGCGAAGCCGCACGAAGCCGAAGCGCACGCATACCTCGGTCTCGCAATGGCCCGCATGGGAGATCACTCGCACGCTGCCGAGGAGCTTGAGCGCGCGCATGAGATCGATCCTGCCAATCCCGACTTTGCTTATGATTACTCGCTTCTGCTCATCGATCTGAAGCGGTATTCGGCGGCGATTCCTATTCTCGAGAAGCTGCGCAGCGTTCAGCAGTCTCCTGAGGTCACGGTGAACTTGGCGCGCGCGTATGCTGGGTCTGGTAAATGGAACAGTATGTCGGCTCTGGTGGCTAGCCTGCCCGGAGGACTTTCCGCCAACGAAAATTTTCTGCAGGCACTCGCCGGGATTCTGGCGTCCAGCAAGCAATTCGGCGCGCTCGAAAATTTATGGCAGCGCGCCATTCGCCGCGACCCCGGCGCCTCGCTTCCTTACGCCGCGCTCGCTGAGTTGTGGATTGAAGAGAACCGGCCGCGCGAGGCGATAGCGATGCTCGACCGCGCTCCCCAGTCGGCCCGTGATCCCGTCTTCCTCTACGCTTACGGCGAGGCGCAAATGGCGCTGCAGGATTCGGCCGCCGTTGGAACCTTTCGGAGGCTGGTCGAACAAACTCCCGGGAATCAAAGCGCGTGGGTGGCGCTCATTCGAGCCGAGCTGATGCTGGGGAAGTTTGGGGACGCGGAGGTCACTGCGCAACAAGCCGGCCGACAGTTTCCTGACTCACGCGTGTTTCTCTACGAAGTCGCGGTGGCCGACTATTTGATGGATCGAAATGACGCGGCGCTCGCAGCGGTTCGTCAGGTAATCGGATCGCCGGGCGGCTCCATTCCGCAAGACTTGCTGCTTGCGGCGGTCCTCGAATCGGAAACGGGCAACTATGTAGAGGCGGTGAACTACTTCCACAAATTGGAGAGCGCAGAACCTACATGCGACGCGCTCGCAGCTTACTTCTTTGGCGCGACTCTGTTGCGCATGCACCAGCCATCCCAGGCGGTTGCCAAGCTCCGCATCGCAATTGCCTGCAGGCCTCGCTTTGCGCTGGCCGAATATCGCCTTGGGCAAGGGCTTGCCGAGCTCGGCCGTATCAATCAGGCGGTGGCCATGCTAGGCCAAGCGACCCACGACGATCCGAACCTGAGCGACGCCTATTACGTCTTAGCTCAGCTTCGCCGCCGGACCGGCGATACACAAGGCGCGCGGCTCGCCCTCGAGAAGTTCAATCAGGTTCGGCATGATGCCTCGCCAGACGAGACTTCGTTGTTTCGCAACGCGCTTCAACAGCGCTGAGAACAGCCGCTGGAGGGAATCCTGGGATTCCGATTCCAACACGTGACGGCGGGCTCGGCGGCTTTTTCTCGCTGGTGCTGTAAACCCGAAAGCGGTCCAGACGCGTTGGATTCCTGCTTTCGCCCCTCTTTGACTAGGGTGAATTGGATGATGATCGCTGCTCAATCCGGCAGCGCAAAACTGAAAATATCGCTTCCCGCTGCGATGGCTACGTACTGTCTGCCGTTTACGGCGTAGCTCATGGGCGAGGCGTGCAGGTTTTGACCGGTATTGAAGTGCCATAGCGGCGTTCCATTTTTCGCGTCTGCTGCCACAAACGACCCCGAGTCGTCGCCGAAGAACAGCAGCCCTCCCGATGTGCTGAGCGTGCCGGCCCAGGATTGCCCTTCGCCGAGTTGCCGCTTCCGCCACGCAACGCGTCCCGTATCGAGATTATAGGCAAGCAGGAACTTCTCTCCGGCCTCTCCGGGAATCCGGCGCGCGCCGGTAGCGTAATACGTGCTCCCTGCGGTGAATGCCTGGGGCTTCCGATAGTAGGTTTCGCAATCTTCGAGCGCCATGAAATACAAGAGGTGAGTTTGTGGATCGAATGTGGGTGAATACCAGTTGGTCGCACCGGCAAAGCCCGGGCAAACACGGGCGCCGGAAGCGGTAGGGATTATGCCCGTCAGGATGGGCCTTCCTGCGGCATCGATGCCCTTCGCCCAGTTCAGCTTTTGGGCAAAGGGAACGGCAGAGAGAAAACGGCCATTGGTGCGGTCGAGCACGTAAAGAAATCCGTTGCGGTTCGCCTGAACCAGCAGCTTGCGTTGACAACCGCGATACATGCTGTCGATGATGATCGGCGTCTCCACGGCATCATAGTCATAGAGATCGTGAGGCGTAAACTGAAAATACCACTTGAGCTTCCCCGTGTCGGGATCAATCGCGAGGACACAGTCCGTGTAGAGATCGTCGCCGGGCCGGACGCTGCCATCCTCGTCGGGAGAGGGGTTGCTCGTGCCCCAATAGATGGTATTCAGCTCGGGATCGTAGGTGCCTGGCATCCAGGCCGTACCGCCGCCGAGAAGGTAGCTTTTTCCCGGCCAGCTTGAGGAGCCGAATTCCCCCGGGCCGGGGATGGTCCATAAGCGCCACAGGAGTTTCCCTGTGCGCGCGTCAAAAGCGGCCAGAAAACCGCGCACGCCGTCGTCACCGCCCGACGTCCCGACCAACACTTCATTCTTCACAACCAGCGGAGCACTGGTGGCGCCGTAATTTTTTCGGCTGTCGGCGTACTGAATATCCCACAGCAGATTGCCCGAACGCGCGTCGAGGCAGAGAAGGTGCGCGTTATCCGTCTCGAGATATACGCGGGAATGCCACACGCCGACCCCACGACTGTGATGGCTGGCAGCGTCGTCGATCAGGCCCGCGCTCATGGGCCGGGAGTAATGCCAGATCGTGCGGCCTGTGCGAGCGTCCACGGCAAACGCGTCGTTCGCGGACGTCACGAACATGATGCCGTTGATTACGATGGGTGTGACCTCGAGAGACGTGGAATTACGCGAGTGAAATACCCACTCCGCCCGGAGCTGCCGGACGTTCCCGGGGTTGATCTGCCTGAGGCTGCTGTAACGTCGGCCGGTGTAATCGCCGTTGTATGAGGGCCAATTGGCGGAGGGCGGCGAAACGAGGAGATCGGCCGCGCGAACGTCAATCAGTGTTGATTCGGGCGCGCCGGGTGCCTGCTGCGCTTTGGCCAATGCTAAGGAGCAAAGCGCGGTAGCCGCACATGCTAGGACGAGGAACTGGAAGGTCCGCACACGCACGGCTTTATGCGTTGGGCTAAACTCTTGCGCCAGTTCCGTGGTTTTATGACTAACGAAATGCTGCTTGAATACGGTCGAACGGAGTTGCGCACCCGATCTCATCAGTTTGAGCTTTCGTCAGACGGACCGATCCACGTCTCTCCAAGCGAGCCACGGTCCAACCCATCGCGATCTAGCAGATGGATGGAGACTCGGGCCGTTCCGGGAGCGACGTCGATCGATTGCCGCAAGGAAACCAAGTGAAGCGGGCTTACGCTTTGCAGCGGCGCCTCGCCCAATAGTACGCCATCACGGTCATACAACCGCGCCACGAGCTCACCCGGAAAGAAAACGCCAAACGTTCCGGAAAGCTGGAGCTTACTGCCCGTTCCGCTGACGGCCACTGGTGCGCTCACCGCTCCAGCGTAAGTTACTGCAACGACGGAACCCGACAACCTCGTGGGAAGCCATTCGGTATCCATCGAATAGGAACCTCCCGGTTTGAGATCGGTGAGCGGGCTATTGAGCTCCGCTTCCATGTAATAGGGCACGTGGACCGGATCTGCAGAGGACATTTCCGGCATTCCGTGCTCATTCAACTGAAGCGCGGGCCCGTTGCTATAGAAGATCACCGTCGCTTTGCCCGGATATGCGGCACGCGGGTCCGGCTGGAAGCGCTCGATCATGGCGTACTGTGTTGAGCCATCGACAACCGCAACCCAATCGCCCGGCGAATCGATCCAGACCTCACTTTGGAGATACAACCAGTGAAGCCGAAAGATGCCGTTCTGCACTGAGAACGAGGGGTCCTGCCCCGGCCCATCCCGCACGTGATAGCCATTGAGATACACGCTCGCCGGGTTGGCGAGGGTGAAGGCACGGAAATCCCGGTTGTATTCGCTGGGCTCATGCGGATCCGAGGTGTCGTACTGCGAAACCGACTGCATCGACCAGCGGAGCGGATGAGCGGTGATATTCTTCATCACCGCGTGAAAGAATATTTCCGGCGAGCGACTGCCTATGCGGATTTCGCGCGAATACTGGAGTCCGGTTTGTGGATCGGGCGGCCCTGTCAAGTGGACGGAGCAGTCTTCCCCGCGAGAGGTGGCGCTCAGTGCGTAGGCGCCGTCATCGAGCGGCCCCGAAACCGGCCCGGCCCAATGGGCCTCATCCCTCGTCCCTTCCGGCATCGGCCATATTTTGTCACCGCCGTAGTTGATCCATTGGCGCGCGGAAGGGCCGCTCTGCGGGGGGAAATACTTGCCTCGATACTGCGGATTGACGAACAGGTAAGCGTGGTCGCCGAACGCGACCTGTATCAGGCGTCCTCCAAGCTGAGGAACAACTGTCAGTGTTACCCACCGGTTGGTCAATCGCTCAGCTTTCCAGCCGTCGAAGTTTACCTTTTCGACATGGCAAGCCGACGCCGGCCCTTCACTGCTCTTGGCCCGCCCCCGAACGGAACAGAGGCATGATGTCGAGGCGGCGAGCACCAGCGAGAGTGCGGCTCTTTTCATACGCAGTTTATATTACTACGGCGCGTGGGCGTTACGACGTTCTTTCCCAGCCCGAAGCCCGCGCGGACCACGGTTCAGGTGGCGGGCTGGTGAATGGACCGAGAATTGAAATTTCCGCGATAGCCGTTCGCCGCCCAAGCGGCCACGCGATGGGATCGCGAGGTCGCTAGCGCGAATCTCTCACAATACATCTCAGAGCGTTGGTTTACAATCACAGCTCACTTCCTGGCATTGTCAATTCGGTTGACATTTAATCTCATTCAAATATGATCAAGTGCTAGTGAAGTGAGCTGCGCCTCGCTCCCTGCATCAGGGGCGTCCGGAGGTGAAAGATGGGTCCGCGGTTGATGGCATTGCTTGCGTTTCTGGTGCTGGGATGTGGTCTCGGCTTGGCTGCCATTACGGGAAGCATTTCCGGTGTCGTAAAGGACCAGAGCGGCGCAGTTATTCCCGGCGCGGAAGTCTCTGTCGTGAACACCGAGACGGGTATTCGATCTGTGGTGAAGGCTGATGCTGCAGGATTCTACAACTTTCCTGCTCTCTCGATCGGCACGTACAACCTCGAAGTCCGGCAACCCGGGTTCAGGAGCTTCCGGGTAACCGGGCTGTCGATCAACGCCAACTCGGCGCTGCGCGTCGACGCTGGTCTTCAGGTCGGAGAACAGACTCAAGTGGTCAGCGTCTCCAGCGCGGCGCTGCACGTCGAGACGCGAAGCACTCAAATGGGCGAAGTCATCGGAAGCAGCCGCATTACTTCCGTTCCATTGAACGGGCGCAGCTACACAGACCTGCTGCACCTTCAGCCCGGCGTGTCGCCGTATGTGAACGCCGCGAGCCCGGGCGACCGGCCCGTTTCAGGCGATATCGGAAATGCGGGAAACGAATCGGTAAACGGCGGACGCGAATCGGCCAATGGTTTTATGGTAAACGGCGCGAACGTGGAGGAGGGGCGCAACAACGGCGCCGCGATCATTCCCAATCTCGACTCGATCGCCGAGTGGCGGATCATCACTAACAACTTTGACGCTGAATACGGAAACTATAGCGGCGGCCAGGTGAATCTGGCGACCAAATCGGGCGCCAACCAGTTCCACGGCGATGCGTTCGACTTCCTTCGTAATACGTCTTTGAATACGCGTAATTTCTTTTCGCCTAGCATCGGCACGTTCATTCAGAACCAGTTTGGCGGCACTTTCGGCGGGCCCATCAAGCACAATAAGACGTTTTTCTTTGTGGATTACCAGGGAACCCGCACGACCCAAGGCGTAGACACAGGACTGATTCCGGTGCCCTCCGCGGCGGACAGGGCCGGCGATCTCTCCGATCAGGCCAGTTCGCTGACAGGATCGGTAAACGGAACTTTCTGGGCGAATACCCTTTCCCAAGAGCTTGGCTATCCGGTTTCGGCCGGTGAGCCGTACTACAGCGCCGGCTGCACAAGTTCAGCAGCGTGCGTGTTTCCCAACGCCATGATTCCGCAATCGGCCTGGGCAGCCCCCGTGAATGCGCTCATGAAGTACATTCCCCTGCCGAATGTTCCGGGGAACTTCTTTTCCACTTCAGCATTCGATCAGCGCGTGCGCGATGACAAAGGCGCTGTTCGCGTGGATGGGGATTCACGGTTTGGAATGCTCTCGGCCTACTACTTCATGGACGATTCCCTTTTGAACAACCCCTACCACAACTCTCCCGAGTTTCCGGGCTTTAACGCCATCACGCCGGGCCGCGCGCAACTGCTCGATCTGGCGGATACGAAAACGCTTGGTTCGACTTCGGTGAATCAATTTCACTTCAGCTATATGCGAACGGCCAATATTTTCGCGGAGCCGCAGGGCGGGCTCGGTCCGTCGATGAGTTCGCTAGGATTCGTTGGAAGCTTCACGGCGCCGGGCGGTATTGGCTCGGTTGTGCCGCAGGACCAAGGCGTTCCGCTGATGCAGTTCAACAACTTCAATTTTGGTCTGCCCGACGGCACCACGGGCCAGTACAACAATACATTTCAATGGCTCGACAACTATACCCGGGTTATTGGAACCCACAGCGTAAAATTCGGCGGCGAATTTCACTACGACCAGATCAACGAGCGCAATACGTACGCGGAGAACGGCGTATTCGCGTTTAACGGCACTGAGACCGGACTCGATTTTGCCGATTTTCTGATTGGCGCTCCGGCGTCGCTCACCCAGTCCAGCCGTCAGTTTCTCGACTCGCGCACTAAGTATGCGGGCGCCTTCGCGCAGGATAGCTGGCGTGTCCGGCCCAGCCTCACCGTGAATTATGGACTGCGCTGGGAGTTCAGCCAGCCGTGGTACGACACGCAGAACAAAACCGAGACGATTATTCCCGGAGAGCAGTCAGTGGTTTTCCCGGGCGCACCGAAAGGGTGGCTCGTTCCAGGCGATCCGGGTGTTCCGCAGACGCTCGCGCCGACGAAATACGACGGCTTCTCGCCGCGGTTCGGTCTGGCATATTCGCCGAATCTATCGAGCGGCCTGTTGTCCAAGCTCACCGGCGGCCCCGGCCGCACCAGCATCCGCCTGGGCTACGGAATGTTCTATACCTCCGTCGAGGATTTGACGCAGTTTATCGAGGTGGGCGATTCGCCTTACGGCCTGTTTTATGTGAGCCCCGTGCCTCCGCTCTTCGCCGCGCCTTATATCGATCGCGGAACCGGCAATAGTGAAGGGCCGCGTTTCCCCTTCGCCTTTCCGCCCACGAATTCCTCCGCCAAGAATCCCGACACCACTTTCAACTGGTCCGCCGTAGAGCCGATCTCGGGTGCGCCGGTATTCTTCCACACCAACCGCCTGCCGTATTCTGAGGACTACGAGTTTTCGCTGCAACGTCAGTTCGGCGCGAATACCGTGCTCGGGATGAGCTACGTAGGCACGCAAGGGCACAAGCTGATCTCGTTTCTCGAGTCGAACCCTGCCAATCAGGCCCTGTGTCTGGCCCTGAATTCGCCGAGCGCCGTGCTTCCGGGCACCGCCACGTGTGGGCCATTCGGAGAAACCGGGCTCTTCTACCCGGTTTCAGGGCCGCCGGTCAGCGTGAGGCCGCTTGGCCCGGACTTGGCCACCAACGCCTATATGGATGAAATGGCCAACTCCAACTACAACTCGCTTCAGCTCAGCCTTCGGCGTTCCAGCCGCCGTGCATCCTTCTTGCTCGGCTATACCTACAGTAAGTGCATGGATAACGCCTCTCAGCTCGAGGAGGGCATCAACCCGCTCGATTACAAGGCCAGCAAAGGACTCTGCGCCTTCGACCTGACGCATAACTTTGTTGCGAGCTATAGTTACAATCTTCCCTTTGACAAGTTTTCATTCGCCAACACGGGGCTCGGAACACGTCTGCTGAAGGGCTGGATTGTTTCTGGCATCACCACTTTCGCTACCGGACTGCCGGTGACGATCACGGAAGTGGATGACAACTCGCTGCTTGGCGCCACTTCAGATAACGTAGACGAACCCAACTTTACGCCCGGCAAAATCCTGAACAACACGAATCCGCGAACGGGTTTGGCTTATTTCAATACTTCGCTGTTCAGCCAAGAGCCGTTGGGCCAGCTTGGTGACTCCAACCGGCGCTTCTTTCACGGACCGGGTCTGAACAACTTTGATCTTGTTCTCGAGAAAAACGTGCGCGTGACCGAATCGAAGCAGTTCCAGTTTCGGGTAGAGGCCTTCAATCTGATGAATCACGCTCAATTTAACGGCCCAGACGGCAATTTCAACTCGGGCGCTTTTGGTCTGGTAACCAGCGCCAACGCGCCGCGAATTTTGCAGATGGCGCTAAAATTTAACTTCTGAAACTGGCCTCGGTCGCTTTTCAGAACCTTTCCCGAGGGGAGCGAAAGGCCGGCAAGCGCCGGGCTTGAGACCCGCGCTATAAGACAACTACGAGCAAGAAGATACTTCACATTTCCATTCGCTCCTTTCGCCGTGAGCCTCGTGCCTTCGCGTTCGCCATGGGCCTGGCGGCGCTAGGTTTAATGGCCTTCTTGTATGCAGTGAGTTTCTCAATAGCTCAACCTCGCCCCGAACTCCAGAACGCGAAACCGGAACTGGACCAAGGCCGCCGCAATTTTGTGACAAATTGCGCCTCGTGCCATGGTTTGGACGGACGCGGCGGCGAGCACGCTCCAGACATTGCGACTAACCCTGACGTCCGGCAACTGACGGATGCGAAGCTCTTCGAGATCGTAGAAGACGGCATCCCCGCGAGCGGTATGCCCTCCTTCAGCTCTCTTGGGAAAACCGGCATCCAGGACGTGGTCGGTTATCTTAGGGTTCTCGATGGAATTCGCCCGGCTCAAGCTGTTCCTGGAAACGCCGCGCGCGGGCGCGTTCTGTTTTTTGGAAAGGGCGGCTGCTCGACATGCCACATGATCAAGGGACGGGGTGGCTTCCTCGGTCCGGACCTATCGAACTACGCCGCATCCCATTCGCCCAAGCAGATTCGCGACGCTATCGTTGATCCGAACAAAGACCTGAACCCACGAGAGGAAGCGGTGACGGTGATGACGCGCGACGGGCGCAAATATACTGGTATTGCGCGCAATGAGGATGACTTCTCGCTACAACTGCAGACTCCCGATGGTGCGTTCCACCTTTTTATGAAACCGAATCTCGTGTCTGTGCACTACGCGGGGCGGTCCTTAATGCCCTCCGACTATGGAGCGAAACTGAGTTCGCAGCAATTGGACGATCTGGTGAATTTCCTGCTCGAAGCGGGCGAGTCTACGCCGCCCGCCCATTGAAGCTCAAATCTCCAATGCTAAATCTCAAATTTTCAGTCGAGAAGAGGTTAGCCATTCCCATGATCATAAGAAAAACACTGCGTTTGCGCACAGCTCTTACCGTTCTAGCTTTGAGCGGACTCGCGGTTGTTAGCGCTCGTTGCGCCGGCGCGGCCCCGGCGCAACGTCAATTCACGCTTCAGGCGCTGTCATCGAGGTTCTGGGATCTCGTGCCCCGCGGGACGAAACTCACGAAGTTCGCTACCGGATTCGGGTTTACGGAAGGCCCCGTGTGGGACCCGCGCGGCTTCCTCTACGTTAGCGACGAAATCCAGAACAGGATATATCGTGTCGAGCAGGGTGGGAGAAGAGAGACCGTAGTCGCGCTGGGAGACCCGGACGGCAACACGTATGATCTCAATCGTCATCTCATCGATTGCGCGAGCGTGCTGCGAGGCCTCATCCGCGTGAGCCCGGACGGCCATTACACGATGCTCGCCAGCCGTTATGAGGGCAAGCGGTTCAATAGCCCGAATGACGTGGTCCTGGGGCCGGACCGCGCCTTGTATTTTACCGATCCCACGCTTGATCTTCCGAAAGGGCAGAAGCAGGAAATTCCTTTTCAGGGGGTCTACCGGCTGGACGAGCGCGGAAACGTCACTCTGCTTACGCGCGACTTAACGCAGCCGAATGGATTGGCGTTCTCCCCTGACGGCAAGCGCTTTTACGTGGATGATAGCGAGCAGAGAAACATCCGCGTCTACGATTTCTCGGGCGGCCAGCTCAGCCATGGACGCATTTTTGGCGATGAGCACGACGGCCCTAGTGAGGGCGTGCCCGATGGCATGAGGCTCGACCGCGAGGGCGATCTATTCGTGGTGGGTCCGAAGGGAATCTGGGTGTGGAATGCTGCGGGCGATCATCTCGGAACCATCATTATGCCCGAGCAGCCCGCGAATCTCACCTGGGCCGATGCCGATCACCGCACTCTTTACATCACCGCCACCACGTCCGTCTATCGCCTGCGGACACGCGTGACGGGCTATGTCCCTTATCTTAACCAACGGTCCGCGCGCAGGTGAAACGGCGGAGAGCGCTTCTGGATCCGGAATTCACCGTGGCTTGAGCGCGGCGATGGCGGGGCCATAGCCATACATCGTGATTTTCTCGCGCCGAACGACGTCGTAGAGGCCGACCGGATCAACTGGGCCCCGTAAGAAATGTGCATACGCTGCGCCTGTTAGTCGACTAGGACACAGGAACCGTCTCCGCCAACTTGATGTCTGCCGACGAATCGCCAATCATCAACCTGACCGGCTCCCTCTCAACCACAAACCTGCCCTGCTTCACATCCCAATACGCAAGCCGCGAAGCCTTTAGCGGAATCTCCACCGTCTTCGTCTCATTTGGGCTGAGGCTCACGCGCTGAAATCCCTCAAGCTCTTCACGCGGCCGCTTCACCTTTGATTTCAGGTGGGTCACATAGAGTTGGACCACCGCATCCCCGGCCCGGCTGCCCGTGTTGGTTACCTCTACGCTCACCGTGATCTCGCCATCTTTACTTGTTATTCGCGGCGCGCTGGTCCGCAAATTCGCAAACTTGAACGCTGTATAGCTTAGGCCGTACCCAAACGGATAAAGAGGCTTACCCTTGAAGTACATATAAGTTCTGCCGTCGCGGATGTTGTAATCCATCATCGGAGGTTCTTGATCGAGCGATGCCGGCCACGTCGTCACCAGATGTCCTCCGGGGTTGTAGTCTCCGAACAAGACCTGCGCGAGCGCCGTCCCTTCATCCTGCGAAGCGTGTGCCATGTGCAGAATCGCGGGAACATTTGCCTGCGACCAGTTGATCGCATAAGGAAAGCTCGAGACTAGAATCATCACCGTCTTTGGATTTACCGCGTACACCTGTTTCACCAGCTCTTCTTGTTCGAGCGTGATGCTTTGCCGGTCGCGTCCTTCGCGTCCTTCACTGGGATACTGGCATGGCTTCGTCGATGCATCTGGATTCCAGGCATGCGCCATATCCGGCCCGCATGTCGGACCGTTTCCCACAATCACAATCGCCACATCCGACGCGCGCGCGGCCTTCACCGCAGCATCGTCGGTATTGTCAGTGGCATAGTTCACTGTAACCCCGGGTCCAACCTCCGCTTTAATACCTTCCAGTGGCGTCACCGCGTACGGCGGTATGCCACCATACCAATCCCAGTGAACGGAGTCCGCGAGCGGCCCGATCACCGCAATCGATTTCACCGATCCTTTCCGCAGCGGCAAAAATCCGTCCGCGTTCTTCAGGAGCACGACCGACTCCAGTGCCATCTTCTTCGACACGTCCCGGTCCTTGCCGGTATTCCACGGCTCCGGTGAATCCTTGATCGACGAATAAGGAACCATCTCAGGTGGATCGAGCAAGCCTAGCTTCAGCGTGACGCGGAACTTCGGCCGCAGCAGCGCATCGATCTGAGCTTCCGTGATGAGGCCGTCTTTCAGAGCCGCCTTCGTCTCGTCTTTATACCTATCCAGGAATTGATTGATGCCCGCGCGCAGGCATGCAACCACCGCTTCCTCCTGCGTGGCGAACCGCTTGCGCTGCGTCACCAGGTCCGTCACTGCGCCGCCGTCGCTGGAGATGACATCCACCCCCCACTTGTCAATCAGAATGCTCCGTAGAATAGGATTGATGGCCATCGGCATGCCGTTCCATGCGTTATACGACGCCATCACTGCCTTCCCGCCACCCTCAAGAAATCCCATGCGGAACGGAACGGAGTAATACTCCCAGAAAAGCTGCTCATCGAAGTTCGATGACGAGCTGGTGCGATGGTCCTCGTTGCTGTTCGCCAAAAAGTGCTTCATCAGCGATGCAGCCTGCCAGTATTTCGGATTGTTACCCTGCAACCCGTGAATAAACGCGACCACCATCGTTCCGTTGAAGAACGGGTCTTCGCCGTACACCTCTTCGCTACGCCCCCAGCGCGGATCGCGCGCCAAGTCGGCCTGCGGCCCCCACAGCATCAGAATCCGGCGGTTGTATTTCTTCGTTTGCGTGATGAACCGCGCCTCATACCCCTCGACCGCAGCAGCCTGCTCGACCAGCGCCGGGTCCCACGTTGCTCCCATCCCGGGAGGTTGCGGAAACTGCGTCGTCGTGATGCGCGTCAAATGAAAGCGCTCGTTGCCGCGCTGCACCACTCCATGAATCCCCTCTGATCCACCGTAGCTGGGAATACCCAGACGCGGAACTCCCGTCTGGACGCCAAGGCAATCGATCTTCTCGTTGATGGTCGTCAGCGACAGAATGTTGTCGATGCGTTTCTCTGCAGGAAGGCTTGGGTCCTGAAATGGATATTGAAACTTCTGCTGTGCGAAGCACGATCCAAAACCGGAAAGAACAAGAACAATAGCCGCGACCAGCGAATATCTCATCACAAAATCACCTCCTGCGCAGCGTCAGGTGCGCCAGAAGCAAAACTTCAGACATGCTTACACCTCCCGCGCCGTCAACAGCACTCATCCTACCATGATGTAATCTGCCGCACTGCAACACAGTTACGACTGAATCTGATATATGCCCGAAGGAAAGTGGAGGCAAAAAGAGTACTCCGGCTCCTTGTAGCCCCGGCGAAGCCGCCCCTTCCTGGGCACACGAGCCGCGCTACGCGCCCTCGGAAATCAAACCCAAATTGAGCGAGCGGTGGACCGCAGCCGCCCAGCATAGCGCTATGAGTTGAGGCCGGAGCGAAAACGATGTGGCGGAAAGCCTGCGCGCGGCAGACCATCTCAAGGGGCAGGCGCTACTGGATGGGGCACGAGACACTGGTTGGGAGCTTGCCGTCGCTCATCCTTACCGGCCGGAGCTTGCCGCCATGTCAGAAGCGCAAAGAGCAAGGGTCCTGAAACCTTCAGACAAGCCGGAAACCCCACACCGCCGCAGGATGAAGTAGGCGGTGTCTATTTGCTCAAGCGAACGATTGTGTAAAGCAGTCGGATTTGAAGTCCCACCTGCCCGGTCGGCCGAAATTCGCCGCAGAGTTGATGAATTAGAGGCACACGCTAGCCGGGAATTTGCACGTCTTGCACCTTTCTGACAGTCTGGCTAAGAATTTGGTGTCATAATAGGGTTGACACTCCGGGGTTTTCTCACCGGAGCCAAAGAGCATGGAACTCTTCTTCAATCTCTTCTGGCTCCTGATCGCACTGGCGAGCTTCGTTGGTTGGCGGCGTGTTGTTCGAGTCCGCCGCGGAACGCGCGGTCGCGTGCGGGCAGCTCTACCCGTGTTGGCGCTTGTTTGCGCGCTGGCCATTCTTTTTCCCACCATTTCTGTGTCCGACAATCTTCACCCAAAGTTATTCGTAACAGAGGATGGTTCCGCGTCGCGCCGCGCGATGATAGCGATCGCTGGAACCGGTCATGGCATCTCGGGTCACCAGAGCCATGCTTCGCCACCCGCGCTAATTCCAAGCCTGGTGTTACCCTTCCGGTTTGAACTGATTGCCGCGAGCTTCTGCCCCGCTTATTTTCCTCCCCCATTAACGACGTTCACTCGCACTTTACCGAGCCGAGATCCTCCCACACTCTAACAGCCAATTTCCAACGCGATTGAGTCCAAGCCGGCGGATTTCCGTCCGCCCGCTCATCGTTCTTCCAATTCCATCAAGTTGGCCTCGAAGTCAGCTGTCTGAATTTGATCGGGCCGTACTTGACGGCCGCAGCCCAATTGAACATGGCCGCCGGACGGGAAGTGATCCAATGAATGCCAAACTTAGTCAGACCGCAGCCTTGATAACCCTATGCGTGGCCGCCTCCTTTCAGTTTGGTTGCAGCGCAACCAAAACGAATCGAGGGATCGCGCAGACGCAGAGCACTCCCAACGGAACGGGCGAATCAAGCGTGGCTTACCAAGCGGGATCCGGCGTGAGGGGCGTTGCCACAATGACTGTCAAGGCAGAGCCAATCCCGGACTATCTTAATGTGCCAGCCCAGATCGAAGCCGACCCGACACTCGTCGTTCATGTTTTCACGCCTGCCGGCGGGCGGATCACGGAAATGAAAGTCCGTCCCTGGGACCACGTGGTGAAGGGAAAGACTCTGGCGATGCTTTACAGCAATGATCTTGCCCGAGTCGTCGCCGATTATCACAAATCGCTTGTCGATAACCGGGTCAAACAGGAGGCGCTAGCGCGCGCCCAAAATCTTTTTGCTCATCGAGCCATCGCGCAAAAGGATTTGGAGCAGGCGCAAGGCGATGCGGCCATGGCCGAGGCGGAAGTAAAAGCGACTCGCGCGCAAATACAAGTCTTCGGCATCAATCCTGACAATGCGGGCGACCAGTTGCGCATTGTAGCGGCGCGCTCGGGTGTGATTTTAAATGTGGGCGCTTCGCAGGGAGAATTTTCGAATGGCTTGTCTACCCCGCAACCTCTGTGCACAATTGCTGACCTGGATACGGTATGGGCCGTTGGCGAGCTGCTGGAAAGCGACCTCTACCGCGTCCACGTTGGTGATCCTGTCGAGCTGAGCTTAGTTTCCTATCCAGGTAAAGCCTGGCGCGGACGGGTCAGCGTGATTTCAAGCTCTGTTGACCCGGTCACCCGGACGCTGCAGGTGCGGGTCGTGCTTCGCAATCCGGACGGAAAGCTGCACCCTGGTATGTATGGTACCTTGCGGCTGGTCCGCGCGAAGAGAATGGCTATTGCCGTGCCCAACGCAGCGGTGCTGAGGGAGGGAAACTCCGCTTTCGTTTTCGTCGAGCAATCACCCGGACATTTTATTCGCCGCGTGGTGAGCCTGGGCGATCAAGCCGGAGGCATGGAGATCGAAGTGACTAGCGGCCTGAATCCCGGAGACCGCATTGTGGTGGCGGGGGCAGATCTCCTGCGCTCGGCTGTAGGCAGTCCGTAGGGCCGGGGTTTGTGTCTTAAAGTGCGGCTGTGGAGCTGCAGCCTTCATTGTGTGGCAAACAAGGCGGGAGCCAACGCTCCCGGTGTCCAAAAATGAAAACCATCGTTCACACTCTGCTTCGCTATCGCGCCGTTATGCTTGTGGTGCTTGCGGCTTGGATCGCAGCGGGTATTTATACGTTTTTGCGCCTCGATATCGAAGCCTATCCCGATCCATCCCCTCCCCTCGTCGAGTTCATCACTCAGAATCCTTCCTGGTCGGCCGAAGAAATTGAGCGGCAGATTACCGTACCGGTCGAAACAGCATTGTTTGGCATGCCTGGCCTTCAATACACGCGCTCCATCAGCCTGTTCGGGCTAAGCGACGTTAAGCTTTACTTCGCATACGGCACCGACTATTTCCGGGATAGGCAGGAAGCTTTCGATCGACTCCAAGGGCTTACGCTGCCGGGCAACCTGACTCCACAGTGGTCGCCGGAGTCGCCAGTTGGTGAAATCTACCGCTTTCGACTGGGGGGGCCAGAGTATTCGCTGAACGACCTGAAAGCGGAAGCAGATTGGTACGTCCGCCGCGAGCTCAAGCAAGTGCCGGGCATCATTGATGTGGTTGTTTTCGGCGGTACGACGCGGCAGTACCAGGCCGAGGTTGATCCGCAAAAACTTCTCGAATATAGCGTCACGCTGCCTCAAGTGCTCAATGCCGTGAGCGCGAGCAATGCGAATGTGGGTGGAAATTATCTGACTCTTGGAAGCCAGAGCGTCAACGTGCGCGGCGTCGGGCTGCTCGAAACGATTCCTGAGATGCAGAACATCATTGTCAGCGAACACAACGGCGTGCCGGTTTTTCTGAAGGACCTCGGCACCGTTCGAGAGGGCTACCAACCGCGCCTCGGCCGCGTTGGAATGGATAACAGCGATGACATTGTAGAAGGAATCGTCCTTCTCCAGCGTGGCCAGGAATCCTTGCCGGCTTTGCGCCTCTTACGCCAGAAGATTTACCAACTGAACCATGTCCTCCTTCCGCCGGGCATGACACTCCGGACCATCTACGATCGAACAAACCTGATTAACCTTACGACCCACACCGTTCGAGAGATTGTTGTGGAAGGGTTGGTGCTCGTTACGGTTCTGCTGCTCCTCCTTTTGGGCGACGTGCGTATTTCGTTGATCGCTGCTCTCTCCATTCCTGTTGCGTTGCTCTTTGCCTTCATGCTGATGGTGCTTACCCATCAGTCCGCCAACCTGATCTCGGTGGGAGCTATTGATTTCGGAATTCTGGTCGACGCCACCGTGATCGATCTCGAGCACATTCACCGGCGGCTGAGGACTCGCCGCGACGATGAGACTGTCGAAAGCGTCATTGCGGAGGCCATGCACGAGGCTTCGCGGCCTGTGCTCTTTTCCGTCGCGATTATCCTTGTGGCATTTATTCCTCTGTTCACCATGCAAGGCGTGCCGGGAAAGATCTTTTCGCCGATGTCCATTACTTACGGTTACGCGCTGGTAGGCGGTCGAATGTTTGCCCTCCTATTCGCCCCAGTTATGGCCTCGTTTGGCGGCAGTTCGGCTCGGGAGCGCGGCATCGGCGAGACACCACTTATCCGGTGGGTCCACGGCCTCTACTCCCGAGTTTTGCCGCACATTCTCCAATGGCGTTGGGTCGTTCTTGGTATCGGGTCCGCGGGCCTGATCGTAGTGTTAGCGCTTTCGCCTTCGCTTGGCGGTGAGTTCATGCCCAAGCTCGAAGAGGGAAATCTGTGGGTGCGCGCCACGCTTCCCGTGGACATTTCTTTCGACGCATCTTCGAAGCTGGCAGACCAGATGCGCCATATCTTTCGCAGCTTTCCTGTCGTGACTCACGTCGTCTCCCAGATGGGGCGCCCGGATGACGGCACTGATGTGACCACTTTCAACAACATTGAATTCTTCGTGCAGCTCAAGCCAGACTCGCAGTGGCCGCACGGGCTGACCAAGACGAAGCTCGTGCAGGCGATGAACGCGAAACTCATCAAGTTTCCGGGCATCGTTTTCAATTTCTCCCAGAATATTGAAGATAACGTGGAGGAAGCGATGTCCGGCGTGAAGGGTGAGAACTCGCTCAAGCTCTTTGGCCCGGATTTGAACGTCCTTACCGAGAAAGCCAACGAGATTCGCAACGTCATGGCCAAAGTGCAAGGGATCACCGATCTCGGGATTTTTCAGGAGACCGGCCAGCCTGACCTGAATATCACAATCGACCGCGCGGCGAGCGCCCGCTATGGCCTCGGGGCTTCAGACGTCAATTCCGCTGTTCAGGCGGCGATTGGCGGCCAAGCGGCAACGGAAATCCTGCAGGGCGACCGGGTTTTTGATTTCATCGTTCGGTACCAGCAGAGGGACCGCGCGAACCCCGAGGCCATTCGCGACATCCTGCTCGCGACACCGGACGGCGGGCGCGTTCCGCTTGGGCAGATCGCACACGTGGAACTTCACCAGGGCGCTTTCACGATCTACCGCGAGAACGGCGAACGGTATATTCCCATCAAGTTCAGCGTGCGCGGGCGCGATCTGGCGTCGACGGTGGAAGAGGCCCAAAGGCAAATCAGGATGGCCGTTCGCCTACCGCCCGGATACCACTATGAATGGGCTGGCGAGTACGAGAGCCTGCAACGGGAAGAGCACAGGTTGACGATCATTATTCCTATCACGCTGCTAATGATTCTGGGTCTGCTCTACATGCTGTTTAATGCTTGGCGCGAGGCGCTGGTTGTGATGGCCACCCTGCCTTTCGGCGCGATCGGGGGAGTTCTGTCTCTCCTATTCACGCACACTCCGTTCAGCATTTCAGCTGCCGTTGGGTTTGCTTCGGCGCTGGGAGTTGGGACACTTGGCGCCAGCGTCTTTGTTTCTGGCATCCGGCGCGCAAAAGAGGCTGAAGCAGATGTGATGGATGCCGGGGAAAGGAGGAGTGCGCTCGATAGAGCAATTCAGAGAGGTGCGTTGGTCGAGATGCGGCCCATTATGCTCGCGTGCTTTGCGGCAGCACTGGGGTTGTTGCCCGCAGCCATCTCCACGGGTATCGGATCACAAGCCCAACGACCGCTGGCGCGCGTCGTCGTAGGCGCTATGATCACGACCATCTTCGCCATACTATTTCTGATCCCGGCGCTCGAAACACTGATAGCGTGGTTTGAGACTCCGCGAGTGCCGCCATCCGACTGAGGGGTCGCAGCGTGGCTTCTGTCTCGCCGCTTGCAAACCCACCGAAGGATCGCCCCTACGTCGACTGCTTGGAAGTTAGCCGCAAGCTACTTGAATAGGAGGCGCCTTCTTGCTTATAACATTGCAGAAGGATCAATGTGCCTCGAGAGGCATGGGCATCCTCAGGACGCGAGCCCGGTGCTTCTTCGAAAGGTTCATCACGCGCCACAGTCCGATCCCCCACCAGGCTAAGGCTCCCAGTTCTATGAAGCCTGTGATCCCGATCAGGGGATACGCCACTTGGGGAGCCGAGTCGGTCAGAATTTCGAGTATAACGCGTCCGGCGCAGCCCACATTCAGGAGAATAAAGGGGCCCCAGAGAGATGTGAGCTGTTCCGAGTCGACTCCGGCAAGGATCGGAACAACGCGTGATGAAACCCCTAGTATCATCATGCTGATAAACCCGACAGTAAACGCGTGCCGGTGCGCTCCCCAAAAGGCATGAGAAAAGCCTTCGCCAACCCAGGAGCTGTAAGGCATCAGAAGAGGCATCATGAAAATGGCAATGAGCAACCAGATGTAAGCCGCGCGGATAAACTTCCAACTCCGGTCAGTCTGCGTACTATGAGTGAAGACACGAAGTTGGATGACCAGCAGTACGGCCCAGAGCACCATGAGCAAATAAGAAAGCTCAAGCATGAATCCAAAGAAGATGTTGCCGGTGGTGAGTAGCGCCACATAGCTCGTTATGTCAAGCACCAAGCTGCCATTCATCAGCCAGAAGATTAGCCTTTGGCGGTCGTGCTGAGGCTGGCTCAAGCCGTAAACGATGGGCACAAAGCGCTGGCTGACTCCGGCAATAATCAAGGCGGCGAAACCAAGTAACTGCATGTCACGAAGTGGGCCGTCAAGCAGCGCGGTGCGCAGAATCGTTTCCTGTAAGTTTCCTGCCGTCGCTTCTGCAAAGAAGAAAAACCCGCTAAAGATCGCCTGGATCAGAAACCATGCGAATGCCGCGACAATGAAGAGTTCGTATGGGTTACGCGGGCCCATCGACTGGCGGGCGGTCTTGAGGATAATGACCATGAAGAGGGCGATTGCCGTGATTTCGGCTGCCGCGGAAATCGCTCCGAAACCTAAGGCGATAGCACCATGCGCCAGCAGATCGCCGCCGAAGCGGAGGATGATGCCCAAGATCATTAAGTAAAGTGTGAAGTTCGCCAAACCGGGCCGCCACAGAGTCGTCATTTTGAAGCGCGGGAAAGATTGGTAGGCGAAGCCCATCACAAACAATCCTACCCAACCAAAAATCATGGCGTGCGCGTGCGCATGAATCATGGGAAGTAGCTGAGGTTGCAGCAGTGATTTGCCCAGCGAAATCTGCATCAGGGCAATGACACCCCAAAGGCATCCCAAGCCGAGCATGGTGGCAATTGCAGCCTTGAAGAAGCGCCGGTAAATATAGTCAGCTAGGGTCTCATGATAGACGTAGGCATCCTTAACGGGCTTTTCGATCTCGGCGTTAAGGTCTTCAAGTAACGCGTCGAGGTTAGCCTGATGAACGCGGGCGAAGAATTCCAGAGGTTCAGCCGGACCGTTCTCACCGCCACAGCCTTTGAGTCCGTGCCGGTCAAAGATCTTTCTTGCCGAAGGACATAGGCGGACAATCTCCGCGATGCTAGTTGATGCCTCTATTTTTTTGCGCATAAGCTTCTTTCGAGCTATCAGAGTCAGAATTGGCAGATCACACCGTCAGATATGGGGTTACAGGCCCCGGCATGGTAGGCTGTGCTGCCTGCTCCGCTACTTTGTTATAATCGCACACTTCGCAAATGGCGCGAAATGTGAGCCAACCGCGAATGATTAGACAAGCTCGGCATCTCGCCTGCGGCACCGAGGTGAAAGGATAAGCCATAAAATGAAAGGTGCACTCGTCCAAAAGCTTGCGGTCTTCAGTCTCTCGCCTTTGCTCATCATGTTCACATTGCTCGGCTCTGTGCGGGCAAAAGCCCAAGCGAGCGCCGGGCCGCGCAAACATTTCAGCGCACGCTTTCCCGTCTATCCGGTAAAAGTCAGCGCCAACGGGCGTTATCTGGTCGATCAGAACAATATCCCTTTCCTGATCGCCGGCGATTCTCCGCAGGCGATGATCTACCGGCTAAGCGAAGCGCAAGTTGAAAGCTATTTTGCCGATCGCGAGGCTCACGGATTCAATACGGCGGGATGGGTCGATGTGGTTTGCGCAGGCCGCGACTATCCCAGCAATATTTATGGCGCCACGTATGATGGCATCCGTCCGTTCACCGGATTCGTTCGCGGAGGCAGCGATTGGAGGTATTACAATCTTCGCAAGCCTAACGAAGCTTATTTCATCCGGCTCGATCACATCGTCGAACTCGCGGCAAAGCACCACATCTTGGTCTTTCTTGATCCCGCGGAAACGGCCGGATGGCTTTTGACGCTGCGCAACAACGGCCTGGCTGCCGATTACGCCTATGGGCGATTTCTTGGAAACCGCTACAAGAGATTTCCCACCATCGCATGGATCAATGGCAACGATTTCAGCGGCTGGAAAGATTCGAGCAACGATGCGGTTGTCCAAGCCGTAGCGAGAGGCATAAAATCCGCCGATCCAGGCCACATTCAAACCATCGAGTTTAATCCGCCGACAGGCGCCTCGCTGGATGACCCGGCCTGGGCGCGGATGGTTTCCATTAACGGCGCATACGTCTACGGGCCGACCTACATTCAAATGCTGCATAACTACAATCAGAAACCTGGCATACCCGCCTTCCTGATGGAGGCGCATTACGAGCTGGAAAATGTGGGAGGCGTGCCGGATTTCGGGACTCCCTCAGTATTGAGGCGCGAAGAATATTGGACCATGCTCAGCGGGGGAAAAGGGCAATTTTATGGAAACCGTTACACGTGGAGTTTTGCGAACGGATGGCAGAGCCACCTCGACACGCCCGGAGTGGCGCAATTCACAATCTGGAAGAGCTTCTTTGACGCCTTGCCGTGGTGGAATTTGGTTCCGGATCAAACCCATGCTGTAGTCACAGCCGGCCTTGGGACTTACGGGAATTCCCAAACCCGCGTGAGCCAAAGCGATTTTTGCACAGCCGCCGGAACTCCTGACGGCTCTTTGATAGTCGCCTATATGCCGACCGCGCGAACAATCACCGTCAACATGAAGAGTTTGAGAGCGCCCGCACTCGCCAAGTGGTTTGACCCTACGAATGGAACTTACACAGCCATTCCGGGAGGACCATTTGTCGACGCGGGAACGCGGCGGTTTACGCCGCCCGGAAAGAACAGCCAGGGTGACAGCGACTGGGTGCTGCTATTGGACGGCTCGCACTCTGCCCGCCGATGACCTTCAAGGGTAGAGCTTAATACTTTCCTGGGCATATAACTTTCAATTTATAATCAATTAATAATATTATTGGCCGTGACCGCCCACTTTCTGGACGGCCGCTAGATTATGAAGATCAAGGAGGGTCGATGTTCCTCTATCGATGTTTAGCGTGTGGCTTTCAGTTTATTAGCAGTCCAAACCGGCAACTCGTCTACACTCAGCAAGGGCCGCAATGGCAACTTTTCTGTCCTCCCTGTCCCAATTGCATGTCCTACGGAATGGGATATGGAAATGTGCACTGTCTTGGCGAGTATACCTTAGCTCCCATGAATGTGGTTCAAGGCCAATCTGTTTATGATATGCATTCTTCTCAGTCGATGGCCAAGCCTCTGCCGCAGTCTAATCCTTCATCGAACAGCTCACCCAAATCAACCGCAATGACGGTTGCAAAGCCATTGAAGGCGCCGGCGAGGACCGTCTACTGGAGCACGGAGCTAGGCACAGCACTAACCAAGTACATTATGGGGTTCCTGGACGATCAGTCGCTCGCGCTGGTGGCCAAGGTTTGCCAGCGGTACCGGACGCTGGCGACGCCACTTCTGTTGAAATTCGTGCCGCCCATGGTGGCGCACGGCTCGGCGGTTGAGCCGCTCAAACGGTTTGTTCAGAACGAACTACGCGGCGTGAAGACCTTAAGCTTGGCGGTCGACAAGTTCAGCGCCGACAAAAGCAAAGACAGCATCATCAGCAGCCTGATCGAATCTGAAATGAATGTGAACTTGATGCTGGGCACGCGGAATGATCAGACACTAAAACTGCTCCGCAAGGGACTCGATAACTTCCATGCCTTGTCGGCCTCGGACAGGCTCCACAAAATGCACAACAAGTTTTGGGTGCTTGACCGCAAGGCGGTGATTACGGGCTCTCCCAACGTGAGTTTTTCCGGGCTGGAGGGCGGCAATTTTGAGACCTGCATCATCATCCGGAGCGCGCGCGTGGCGCGCCTGTTCACGGATTACCTGGCGCTTTTGCAATCGGGCAATCCGTTCGAAGGCGCTCAGCACAACACTTTGAAAAATGCGCTGCTACAATACAACTCCGAGGAACATCAACTGAAGCTGGCCATGGCGCCGGTGATCAACATCACCGATTTTGTTCTGGAAAACCTTCAGGACGCGGTCAAGATCACGATCCGCCAGTTCTTGATCAGCCCCAAAAACCGGGCGGCGTCCGGGAAAGACATCCTAACCCTTCTTTGCGGCATGGCGGAGAAAGGCATCGATATCGAAATCTATTTGGACGAGAGCCAATACGAGTCGCAGGGATTTGTCCAAACGGCGGTGAAGACGCTTTTAAAGTCAGGGTGCAAGGTTTTCGTTCAGAAACCGGTGGTCGTGATCAACGCCAATGCAGAAGGCCTCATGCACGACAAGCTGATTTTGGCGACTCTCCACAACGGCGTTCAGAGGACTTTGCTGGGAAGCGCCGGCTTCACCATTGATGTCATCGCCAACCAAAATGCGGAGAACTTCATTTGCACGGATGTTCCGTCGATCTACGCGGCATGCCTCTGCCACCATGAGGAGTCGCTGAAGGCGTCGCCCGCCAAGCGGTATGTTTTGCCCAAATAGCGGATGGCCGCGCTTAATTCACAGTTTGAATTGACCTTGGGCTTGTTTTTCATCATATTTAAAGCCCGCGGTCAGAAAAGCTCTGGCCCTGACTGCCCGCTTCGATACTGAGAAAGGACATTATGCCTGCCTACCAGAAAATCCAAAAATTCATGGACCTCGTCAGAGCCGCCAATCCGACCTTTGAGAAGCGAATCAAAAGCTCACTGCGGCCGCTCATCAACATCCTGAATGACGCCACTGGAAATGCGCAGAAGGTGCGAACCGCCCTTATGGCCATTTCCTCGGTAAAGGCGAATAAATACAAGAAAGCCCTCAATTATCTGCTGATAACCTATCCGGATCTTGCGCAGTATGCGGCGAGCGTCAATTTCGCACCGCTCGGCAAACTTGACGCGGCCGAGTTCACCCGCACCGATTTGCCGGGCGATTTCGATCCCGGGCCGCCCAAGTTCGACCGCATCGTTACCAAGTCCAAGTTCCTGGGGATGACGGTCGAGCAGTTCCTGCTCGCCAACGCGGACGCCGGAGTGATCCTGATCCACCTGTCGGGGCACGACAAGGGAATGGATTTAGTCTTCGGCGGCGAGACGTGTCTCAACCACATCAAGTCGGTGCTGCACGTAGCGCGGAAGATGGGCCGCGACGTCTGTTGCCTGTACATGGAAGAGCCGCCGGTATTGCCGGCTCTTGAGGAGGAGCTGGGTGGCATCAAGAATAAGGTGATGGTGCTCGAGAAGCGCCAGCACATGGGCGTGCGGCAAAAAGCGTTCCTCGAATTTGCACAGAAACACGATCACGTGGTCGTGATGGGTTTCGACGCCACCATCTGCGTCGAAGCGAATCTCTTCGGGGCGCCAGACAAGATGGATGACGGAAGCCTCGCGCCTCCGCTGACCACGATTACAAATGTTGTCACGTCACGACCCGTGCTGGTCTGTACGGGAACGATCTTCCCCAAAAAGGATAAAGGACAGTGGGGTTGCCTCTTTAACACTTGAAGAGGCGGCGCGTCTGTGACGGCGGCAATGCCAACCACGAAGGAGTAGTCACGGTTGAATTGCGTTTTGAATTGACCGCGGGCTTGTTCCTTTACAATCAAACCCCACTGCACCCAGGTCGGCGAGCGAGTGTTCCAAAAACCACTTGACACGGCATCACCGTGTCAGAGAGGCTACCCGCTTACCATACATACAGAATAAAGGCACATAGCACGATGGCTGAAAAACCGATCACACTATTTGACAGCCTTTCAGAACGCTACCCGGAACGAGATGACACAGATTCCATGCATCGAGGTATGCGGGCGGTGATAGCCGCAGCGCCTTTCGGGGGATCGGTCAACGAGTTACTCTCTGCTGTGCTTACACCTCCTTTAGTGCGGCGAAGGGACGAATGGTTCAAAGAGCTGGCAGGCAGGCTTGAAAAGTTAGAAGGAAAGGTTGACGGATTCAAAATTGAGAAGCTCGCTGACAACGAGCAATTCGTCTCGGCCACAGTTCAGGCAACGAGAATCGCCTTGGCGACGCACCAGCAGGAGAAGCGCAAGATGCTCCAAAACGCGTTGCTCAAGATTGCCGTTGGGGACGGTCCCGGCGACGAGATGCAACAAGTATATTTGAACGCCGTCGAAACGTTTTTGCCCTCGCACATAAAGGTGCTAAGGGCTTTATGGAGCGGAACGCAGGAGCTTATCAATAAGCATCACGTGAAGCCAACTGAACTCGGTAACCTACTAAATTACGGCAACCTAATTCGCCGTTTGGTTCCCGAGCTAGAGGGACACGACGGTCTTGTCCAGTGCATTATCACTGATCTCCGAAGCCGAGGATTCTCAACCCTTAGCGGACCCGAAGCGGGCTTTCCGGGCGGGTCCGTCGTAACAAATGTTGGTATCAATTTCTTGCGTTTTCTGATGGAACCCGAGGAGAAGGAGTGACAGAGATCCCCGCCGTCTACCCAATTTCCGCCTCGTCAATGTCGGCCATTTTGAGCGGGTAGCGCATACATCGCGCATTTTGCGATGTGTGCGGATCACAGTATGTAGCCGCAGTCAATTCGCGGTTTGAATTAACGCGGGCTTGTCTCTTTACGGTCAATCAGAAAACGATTGACCGCCGCGCCCCGCCGGGCGCTACACCCATTCACCTTGCCGCATCACCGGTTCGGCAACGCGGGCAGCGGTGATACCGTCAACGTCGATTTGGCCGGAGCCGATCATCCAGTCCACATGAATGAGGCTTTCGTTAGCGCCTCGGGCCGCTAGCTCTTCGGGTGAGGCCTTGTCGCCGCCTTCGAGGCAATTACTGTACGCCTGCCCCAGTGCTATGTGGCAGGCGGCATTTTCATCGAAAAGCGTGTTGTTGAAGAGGAGGCCGCTCGCGGCGATGGGCGACGAATGCGGCACCAGCGAGACTTCACCCAGGCGCCGGGCGCCTTCATCGGTGTCCATCATGCGCTGGAGCACCTCTTCTCCCCGAGCCGCGCGCGCCTCGATAATCTTGCCGCCCTTGAACTCGACTGAAATTTTTTCAATCATCGTCCCCATATGCGAAAGGGGCTTGGTGCTGGTCACGCGGCCATCCACCCGGTCCTTATGCGGCGTGGTGAAGACCTCTTCGGTGGGCATGTTGGGAATGCAGTAGCGTCCGTTTCCTGCCGTAGTGCCGCCGCCCAGCCAGAGGTGACCATCCGAAAGGCCCACGCGCAAGTCCGTTCCCGGGCCACGAAAATGAAGCGCCGAGTACCGCTTGGCGTTCAGCAGCGCCGCGCGTTCATGGAGCTTTGCATCGTGCTGCTTCCATGCCTCAACGGGATCAGGCCGGTCAGCGCGGGAGGCGGCGAAAATCGCGTCCCACAGGCGGCTGACCGCTTCATCCTGCGGAACGCCGGGAAACACCGATGCGGCCCAGGCGGGCGTTGCGCAAGAGACAATCGTCCAATTGATCTCATGCCGCGTAATCAACTCGAGCGCGGGCCGGTAAGCTTTTGACGCCGCCCGATTCGCCCGGCTGACTTTTTGCGGATCCTCCTGCGAGAGCAAGGACGGGTTGCTGCCCGCCACCGCCAGCCGCGCCGCTCCGCTGCGAAACGCTGCTGCCATTCCGTCATAGAGCCAGACGGGCGCGTAATCGAAGCTTTCGTCCGCGCCATAGCGGTAGCGAAGCAAGCTGGATTCCTCATCAGTAAGCAAGGTGCTCACCAGCGTTGCGCCTGCGCGGTAGGCGTGCTCCGTGATCCGCCGCACAAGCGGCACGGCGTCGAGCGTCGCGGTCATGACAAGCTGCTGCCCGGGCGCGAGACCCAATCCGGAGTGCACCGCCACCTGCGCGAGGCGGTCGAGTTTATCTTCAAATGATAGTTTAGAGACTGGCTGTTCTTGAGTTGCAGGCATCGTTGAAGTCATGAAAGCATTATGAAGCGCCCGCTCATAAGTCTGCAACATGATGCAGACCATCGCGCCGCCATTCTGGCTGCATATTTCAATGCCGGCAAGATGCCGGCGCTACCAGGCATCATCCGCCCGGCACATTTTCCCACTGGCCATTCATCGCTGAACTCAACACAGAGTCGGTCACGTAATCCGTCGCCAAGGCATCCCGGAAGCTCGGGCCGGGCACGTTGCCGCCGGCCAGTCCACGCAGAAAGTCCGCCGCCTGATGAACAAAGGTGTGCTCGTATCCAATTTGCAAGCCGGGCACCCACCAGTGCTTCATGTAGGGATGCTCGCTATCGGTGACATGGATTGAGCGCCATCCGCGCAGTCTGCCTTCGTCCCGATGATCGAAGTATTGCAGCCGGTGCAGATCATGAAGGTCCCAGAGGATCGAAGCACCTTCGCCGTTTATCTCAAAAGTGGAGAGAGCCTTATGGCCGCGCGCATAGCGAGTGGCCTCAAAATTACCCAGCGAGCCATTCTTGAACCGCGCCAGAAACGCGCTGGCATCGTCAATCCGTACTTTCTCGACTTTTCCCGTAAGGTTATGCTTGCGCTCTTTGATAAAGGTCTCGGTCATCGCGCAGACCGAGCCGACCGGGCCGTTGAGCCAAAGCGCCGTATCAATGCAGTGCGCGAGCAGGTCGCCGGTGACGCCGCTCCCCGCCACCGCCGCATCAAGCCGCCACAGCGCCTCGCCGCCCTGGGGCAAATCTTTTGAGATGGTCCAATCCTGCAGGAATTTCGCGCGGTAGTGAAAGACGCGGCCGAGGCGCCCCTCGTCAATGAGGTTCTTTGCAAGCGTCACAGCGGGCGCGCGCCGGTAGTTATACCACACCATATTGGCCACGCCTGCCTTCTCCGCGGCCTCCACGATGGATTTTGATTCTACTGCGCTGCGGCCCAGTGGTTTCTCGCACAAGATGGTTTTGCCCGCTTGCGCGGCGGCAATGGCGATTTCAGCATGTGTATCGTTGGGGCTTGCGATATCCACCACATCGATGTCTTTCCGCTCGACCAGCCTGCGCCATTCCGTCTCGACCGACTCATAGCCCCAGTTTTGCTGAAAAGCGTCCGCCCGCGCGCGGTTGCGCCCGCACACGGCCTTGAGCACAAGCGCGTAAGGCACATCGAAGAACTGCGGCGCTTTGCGATATGCGTTAGAATGCGCCCGCCCCATGAAGCCATATCCGACAAGGCCGATATTTAGCCGTGGTTTGCTCATGTGTGGTTAGTCCCAGCCGTGGGCGTCGCGGACAGCGATCATGACCGCAAGAATATCGCACCAGGTTTTCGGGTCGGTCATGACGCTATTCGGAAACATACACCCATCCCAGCAAATGTGGCGAAAGGCACGGGTGGGCTCGCCGTGGCCGTCTCGCATCCAGTAACCCGCGTGGCGGACGATGTCAAGCCTTCCGTTTGGATCATGAGGAAGGCAATGGCGGCCTGTCTTATCATGCGAACCCGACCCCTTCACAGTGCCATCGTTCTGCGCGATGTGCAGGTCAATAGTTAACGGGCGGAGAACATCCGCCAACGCCCGCAACGCCGCATCAAGCTCATCCCTTTGGCCCCAATCGAAATCTTCCGGGAGCAGCCTATCCTCCGAGGCGTTGTAACCTAGCGTGAAGAGCAGGGTGTGCGCCATATCCGCCTGGAAGCCGAGCGTCTTGGGGCGGCCCACAAGTTCGAGGAGCTGTGCCATGCGCCGCCAACTGTGCATTCCACCCCAGCAAATTTCACCCTCGGCCGCAAGCCGCTCGCCATGCCCTTCCGCAATATCGCACGCCTGACGAAAAGTCTCTGCGATGCGCTGGGTGTTTGTCTCCGGGTCTTGCAGCCATTCCACGACTCCAGCCGCTGAATCAATACGAATGATTCCGTAGCGCCGGATGCCGGCATCGCGCAGCTTCTGACCGATGCGGCAAGCCTTCCTCACCTGTGCGAGGAACCGCTTTCGGTCATCCTCGCTCCCCATTGCCGGACCGCCGCCCATAGGCGTCCACACCGGCGCCACGAGAGAACCAACAACCAAGCCCAGCGAGGCGATCTTTTGTGCAAGGCGTTTCAGGTCATCGTCGCTCGAATCAATGTCCACATGCGGACTGGACAAAAACAGATCGACGCCGTCAAACTTCACGCCGTCCACTTCTGCCGCCGCAGTGAGGCGCAGCATGGCATCGAGGTCCACGAAGGGCTCAGCCCCTGCGCCCTTGCCGACCACGCCCGGCCACATGGCGTTGTGCAATGCGGGTTGTTTGTGATGCGCCTGCGAGTTCATAGCTTAGCCTCTTAATCCGTGAATGAATGACCCTACACCGAAATCCCGCCGCATTCAAGACGTCGAAAGTCAAGGCGAAGAAGAAAAGATTGTAGTGCTCAAAGCGGAGTTATGCGTCCGCGATTCGACGGCCGCACCTGCTCTTACGGATAGCATGGCCTGAGCGCCGCCAGGAAAGGTTAAGAATCAGCATCGGCCACGGGCATTTTGCTGTAGCATCGCTCGATGGATGCCGCTATTATTACGGTCGGCAGTCTGAGGCCGGAGCGCCCAAGAAATCCGGCATTCGAGGATGTCATCCTCAATCATTTTCATTTTCTCTATCTCGTTATATGCCTTATGTCGGCGCAAAGCATATAAACGGCTGCCAACTTCAGAAACGAGGACATGATGCACAAAAGACTCCTTCTTGCAATTGCAGTGCTGGGATTCACCTTGCCACTTTCGGGCCAAGCGTGGCAAGGCGCGCTGGCCAGCCTCACGCAGCCGCACAACTATGTAGAGAAGCGGTCTTCGAGCTATGACCGCACGGGCGGCAACGCTGATTTCCGCCATCTCGAACCCGGCAAAACGCTTGTGCTTCTTGATGCCGGCGGACCGGGCGAGGTGATGCACGTCTGGATGACCATCGCCGATCGCGAGCGATTCCATCTGAAGAAGCTGGTTCTGCGCATGTATTGGGACGGCGAGAAGTCGCCCAGCGTGGAAGCGCCCGTGGGGGACTTCTTCGGACTCGGACTCGGGGAGTATGTCAACTACCAATCCACGCCGCTCATGGTGGCGCCGGATAACGCTCTGAACTGTTTCTTCCCCATGCCGTTTAGGAAGCACGCTCTTATCACGGTCACGAACGAAGGCAAAGATCCCGTGAACAGCTATTACTACAACATTGACTACCGGGAATATCCCTCTCCGCTGCCGGAGAATACGCTCTATTTCCACGCGCAGTATCGCCAGGCGACGCCAAATCATGGCGATCCAACGGCCACAATCAATCTGGATGGCAAAAACAATTACGTTTGGATGGATGCGCAAGGGCGCGGGCAATTTGTGGGCGTTACGATGTCGGTGATTGAAAATCAGGATGGCTGGTGGGGCGAAGGCGACGATATGTTTTTCGTGGACGGCGCCAAGCTTCCTTCGGTGCAAGGAACAGGCTCAGAGGATTTCTTCCTCGGCGCGTGGGATTTCGGCGGCAAATCATTTTCGTACCCGCTCTTCGGCGCTCCAGTGGTTGGCAAGGAATTGCAAGGCTCGCGCTGGTCTATGTATCGCTTCATGCTGGCATCGCCGATTACTTTTACCCAATCCATTAAGGCCGGCATCGAACACGGCACGGCAGATAACCGCTCGGATAATTTCTACTCCGTCGCCTATTGGTACCAGACTGAGCCGCACGCTCCGTTTCCGCCTCTGCCGCCGGTTGAAGACCGCATCCCGAGGGTGATTCCGGTGAGCCAGTAGTTGCTTTCTGTGGCGGCGGCACCTTACGAAGTTCGGCCGCCGCTACGATTCCCTCATCCCAGCCCATCAGACCACTCTGAAAATTTTGAGGGAATGGAGAGTTTTTCTCATCTAGATCCCTTGCACTTCGACAGGGAATGCAGTATGCTTCCTTTGTCGAAGTGAAAGGGAAAAAATGACTAACACCAGTATTGATCTTCCGCAGGGCACGCTCGACCTGCTTATTCTCAGAACCCTTGCGCTGGGCCCGCAGCACGGCTGGGGCATTTCGGAGCGCATCCAACAGGTTTCGAGCAACGTCCTGCAGGTGCGGCAAGGGTCGCTCTACCCGGCTCTGCACCGTCTGGAGCGGCGGGGCTGGATTAAGGCCAAGTGGGGCGCGTCGGAGAAAAATCGCAGGGCCAAGTATTACACACTGACGCGAACCGGGCAAAGGCAGCTCGAAGCCGATGCCGACGCTTGGCAAAAGCTGAAGGTTGCCGTCGGCCAGGTCATGGATATGGCCTAACCCAGATTGTTTATGAGCGATTGCCGCCCAGAAGGAGGCAGAGTTTCAATCCTGCCGAACACCAGACTTTTACCATTTTCACGTTTCGCGTCACAAGCGGCTTGTTGGAACAGGCCGCTTGTGGCGCGAGACGGTGGTAATCCAGTTGAGCGTGCGTAATGGCGCGGTTAAAACAGCGCCTCCCTGATTGCGAAACTAAGTTTTGTGAATAATCGGGATTTAGGAGAATGCGCCATGTTGAGTGACCTTGTTTATCGCCTTCGCGCGCTTTTCCGGCGCGGCGCGGTTGAAGCTGACCTAAGCGATGAATTGCGATTCCACTACGAGCAAGAAGTGGAGAAGCATGTGAACGCGGGTCTCTCGCGCCAGGAAGCTCAGCGGCAGGCTGCATTGTCGTTCGGCGGGATCGAGCAGACGAAAGAGGAGTGCCGGGACGCGCGCGGTATCCGGTTCATTGAGACCATCCTTCAGGATGTTCGCTATGGCCTGCGCCAACTGCGCCGTAATCCGGGTTTTACGGCCATTGCCGTTATTACCCTGGCTCTAGGCATTGGCGGGACTTCGGCAATTTTCACCTATATCAATGCCTGGATCATCAAGCCTCTGCCTTATCCACACTCGGAGAGGCTAATGGTGTTCGAATCGCACAACACGAAGATCGGATGGACAACCTACGGCCTCAACTCCACGGCGTCTTTCATGGATTTCAAGAGGCAGCAGACTTCGTTTGAGAAGCTCACCTTGTGGGCGGGATGGGAGTTCAATCTCACCGGTAACGGGCCTCCGATTCTGATGGACGGCGGGCGAGTGAGTTGGAATTTTTTTGACGCGCTGGGCGCTAAACCCCTTCTTGGGCGGACGTTCACGCCGGGCGAAGACCGCACCGGAGCAGATGATGTCGCCATACTAAGTGAAGGGCTTTGGCGCAGCCGGTACGGCGGCGACCCCAAGATCATTGGGCGGAGCATAATCATCGGGGACGAGGCGTACACGGTGGTCGGGGTCATGCCGGCGGCGTTTCAGTTTCCACTGATGGGCATTGCCAATCTCTGGACGCCGCTGGCCCTGACGGACAAGCAGCGCGCGGACCGGGGCAGTTCTTTTTTCAACGCGTTTGGTCTTCTGAAGGCCGGCGTGACCGAAAAGCAAGCTTTAGCAGAGTGCGCAACGATTTACGCGCGGCTCGATAAACAATTTCCCGCCACAAACAGAGATCTGACGCTGCAGGTGAACTCGATGAGATGGGAAATTGCCCGGGAGGAGGGCGCGCCCGAGTTAATGATCTGCTTCGTGATCGTTGCCTTCATTCTTCTCATGGCGTGCGCCAACGTCGCCAACCTGATGCTCGCGCGAGCGACGAACCGCGCGAAAGAGTTTGCTTTGCGCAGCGCCCTGGGAGCTTCGCGAGGCCGGCTGGCGCGGCAACTTCTTGCGGAATCCGTGCTGCTGTTTTTCTTCGGTGGAGCGGCAGGCGTATTCGTTGGCGTTCTTGGAGTGCATTGGATCGATGCTCAGATTCCGGCTCACATTCGCGGGTTTTTGGTGAATTACGGCCATGTGAATTTGGACCTGACAACGCTCGCGGTTACGATGGGCATCGCGTTGCTATGCGGCCTTGCCTTTGGGGTTGCGCCTGCCCGTGAGCACTCAAAGCACGAAGTGAACCAATCGCTCAAGGAAGCGGGCAGCCAATCCTCCGGCACGAAGGCCAGCGTGCGGCTGCGGCGGGTCTTCGTGGTTGCGGAAATCACGCTGGCTGTTGTCGTCCTCATCACAACCGCATTGCTGGTGAAGAGCTTTATCGTTTCCGTGCGCTTAGGCCCCGGTTTCAATGCTGCGAACGTGATGGTGGCTCAGCTTGCATTACCCCGGACTAAATACTCCGAGGACTGGCAGCGTCGGCAATTCGGCGAAGAGGCGTTGCGACGCATCCGTGCGCTCCCGCAAGTCGAGTCGGCGGGCGCGGCGAGCTCGGTCCCGTTTGGCGGCTTTGGTCAATCAGTCGAGGCCGAGGCGGCTGACAGGCCTTCTCCACAACCTGGGGAAAGGCGCGGCGCACATTTCACGGCTGTGTCAACCAACTACTTCTCGGTGATGCAGATCGGGTTCCTCAAAGGCCGCCCGTTCACTTCAGCCGATTCACAGGGCAACTTTCCAGCAGTAATTATCGATCGGACGATGGCTCGGGACCTTTGGCCGCACGAAGACCCGATTGGTCGCGAAATCAGGTTTGGCGAGCAACACACTGTTTGTAGAGTGGTGGGTGTAGTGAACGACGTCAAATGGTGGAACCTGCGCCAGCGTCCAGAGTGGCAGATGTATGTCCCCTTGGCGCAGTTCCCGTCGGCGACGTTCGGCTTCGTCGTTCGGACGGCCGCTGAACCGCTGTCGGTAGCGAGGCTCGTGCGAAATGCGATTTGGGCGGTGGACCGCGATCAGCCCATCTCCTCTGTGGAGCGGCTGAAGACCTTGATTGATATCGTAGACACAGGCTACCGCACGGTGGCGAACATGCTGGTTTTCTTTGCTGCGCTGGCCATGTTTTTGGGAGTCATCGGGATTTACGGCGTGATGTCCGAGCAAGTTTCACGGCGTACGCACGAGATCGGCATCCGGATGGCGCTGGGCGCAAGACGGCCGCAGGTTCTCGGAATGATCCTGGGAGAGGGACTGAAATTGGCCCTGATTGGTGTCGCCATAGGCGTAGCCATCGCGCTGGGCGCAAGCAGGCTGCTTGCGGCAGAGCTCTACGGCGTTCGGCCGAATGATCCGTTCACATTTGTTGCGGCGCCGGTTATGTTTACTGCCGTTGCGCTCCTCGCCAGCTACGTTCCCGCGAGGCGGGCCACGAAAGTAGATCCCATGGTGGCGCTTCGGCAGGAATAGGGGATCGAAGTTAACTTGGTAGCGCAGAGTTCTGTTGTTAGAACTCTGCACTTGCCTGCTCTCTCTGAATAATCCGCCATCGCTACAACTTCCCGCCACAATTTGGGTGTCACAATCGTTTGTAATTTTTAAGGCTTTTTGCCGCGCAACTAGCGGGGAAAGCGGGTCAATGATAAGATTTTAAATTCCGGCTGTCTCGCGGCCATTGACAAGGGACCGGAGGCGTAGCAAGAAGAGAAGCTCTGCGAGCCGGCCGGGGAAGAGGAAGCGCGTCGTTTTAGGTCAAGAACGATGAGGGCGTGCCGTGAAGTTTCGGTCTTCTTCTGGATCGCTTGGCTTTCCAAACGTTTGAATCACACGCCGGGAAGGCAGGATATCTGGCGTAACCCCTCCGCATCTAACGAAAATTGAAACCTCAGGTCTAAGACATTCGTAGATAGATTCTTAGGTCTTTGTGCATCCCCAGGTTCAGAAAGAGAAGAGAAAGGATAAGCAATGAGCCGCATAAACCGTCATACGCTGGTCGCCGTAGCCCTAATCTGCTTATTTTGTGGGCTGCCGCAACTGTATGCTCAGGGCCAGGACAGTTCTGAAAACGCGTTCAACCAGGCGATTGCAAGGACGTACACGCACACGAACTGGTTCCCGAATATTGCCGGCCCCTACATCAATCCGAGGGTGCCGCCCTTCCATTTGGTCAATTCTCAAGACCTCTTTCAACTTATTCAGAATGGAACGATGCACCTCTCGGTCGACGACGCCATCGCGCTGGCTGTGGAAAACAATCTGAATATTGCCGTTGCGCGCTACAACCCGCAATACGCCCAAATTGATAAGGTGCGCGCCGATAGCGGCGCGGCCACTCGCGGCATATCAGGCATGTTTACCTCGTCAGCGGAATTTGCGGGCGCCATCGGCGGAGGCGTCGGTGCGGGCACTACAGGATTTAACTCTGGCGGTGCAGGCTCGGCGACCGGTGGCAGCGCTATCAACTTCACAGGACCTTCCAGTTCGTTTGATCCCGTCGTAAGTTTCTTCACCGGCATCGGCTATCGCGTGTCGCCCTTGGGCGAAGCCACCGTGTTCGGTTCAAACATCTTGAGTACCAATGAGACCGAATATGCCGGCTCCGTCAGCCAGGCATTCCCAACCGGGACCAGCTACTCCATCAGCATGGGCGGCGCGCGCCAGTCGACGAACGCTCTCACCCAGCTTTTTAACCCCCTGGTGGATACTTCGCTCACCATCAGTGTCGAGCAAAACCTTTTGAATGGATTCGGGTACCGCTCCAACAAGCGGTACATTTACATGGCCGAAAATGATATTGGCATCTCAAAGGATTATTTCGAGGAGCAAGTGTCTAGCGCCATCCAAACCATACTGAACGACTACTGGACGCTGGCTGAGGACAAGCAGAACGTTGCGGTGGCGGAGGAAGCCGATAAGTACGACGCCAAACTGCTCGCCGATAATAAGCGCCAGGTGCAGATTGGAACCATGGCGCCGCTCGACGTGATCCAGGCAGAGTCCGCTTTGGCCACCGCTGACCAGAACCTGATTGTGGCGCAGACCACCTACCGCCAGCAGCAGGAAGTGATGAAGACAGACCTTTCCAAACAAGTAACCGGCCCGCTGCTAACGGCGACGATTGACCCAACCACTCCTCTACCCCAGCCCAAACCGGACGACGCGCCATCGCTCGAAGCCGCTATCGCCGAGGCGCACGCCAACCGGCCGGAAATTGACCTGAACCGATTGAATCTTAAGAATGAAAACATTATTCTCAAAAATAACCGTAATGGCTTGCTCCCAACTCTAGATCTTTCTGCCACCTATCAGCCGCTCGGACAGAATGGCGACCAAGTCATCTTTGCTCAGGGCCTCACCGGTCTTGCGCCGAGCGGGCAAAAGGTCCCCGGAGGCCTTAGCCAAGCTTTCTCGCAGATGTTCCGCAACCGCTACCCGGGCTATTCGGTGGCTCTCACGCTCTCCATGCCAATTCGCAACCGGTCCGCGCAGGCGGACGCGGCGCGCGCGCTGCTCGAAGAACACTATCTGCGAACGACAGTACAGCAGGAACTGAACACAATCGATCAGGATGTACGGACCGCGGAAATTGGTGTGCTTCAAGGCAAGGCGCGCGTTGACGCGGCCCAAAAGGCGGTGGAATACGCGCGCGAGCAGTTGACCGACGAGCAGAAGAAATACCAGGTGGGCGAATCCACCGTGACGCTGGTTCTGCAAATGCAAAGCGCCCTCACCACAGCAGAAGGCACCTTGGTGACCGCGCAGGCCGGATATGCCCAGGCCTTGACGACGCTTCAACAAGCGACGGGCGCAATCCTGCAAGATAACAACGTTGAGCTCGTTCAGGCGCTTACGGGGAGAGTGAGCCATCATCTGAATATTCCCGGCACACCTGAGAACCCAAATCCGCCCGGCGCTCCGGCAGGCACCAATGCTAACCCCGCGCCACAGGGCGGCGGCAACTGAAAAAGCCGGATCGTCATTATGTAGCGGCGGCGGCGTCACCCGCCGCCGAACGGATTGCGGTGGTGGCTAAGGCAGTCTTTTCCTGACCGTGGGTTCCTTGCGCGGGCCCACGGTCAATCAAAATGCTATTGACCGTAGCTACCGCCTGCGCTTGGCTTTGTAGCTTTTCCCAAAAATGGGAAAGTTCGCCGCACTGCCTTTTGCAGATGTACATCTCCATATCTCCTTGCCCCGCAGCGCGCGGTCCACTCTTTGTGTTGACATCATTTGGGAACTTCATACGCTAAGATAAACGTATATCCTGGGTGAGAAACCAATCGGGGAGGTGTGACGTGTTCTGCGCGAACTGCGGAGCAAAAATCGCCGAAGGTCAAAACTTCTGCAACATTTGCGGGAGAAGCGCCTTCGCGCACAGCGTCCCTCCCGCCGAACCACGACCGGGCGCGGCGGGAGGACGGGTTGAGCGCCATCTGCAAATTCTTGCGGTGTTGTGGATTGTGTGGGCCGTGATTCGCGTTCTACCCGGCATCGGCCTTCTTTTTTTCGGCAAGTTTTTCCTGCCGGCCTTTCCATTTGACTTTCGTTCCCTAATTCTGCCGTTCGCTGCCGTCGCAGGCACGTACTTTCTGGCATACGCCGTAGCCTGTTTCATTACGGGATGGGGCTTGATGCAGCGCCGCCCATGGGCGCGCATCGTCGCCATTATTGTTGCCATTCTAAGCCTTATTCATCCTGTTTTAGGCACTGCGCTTGGCATCTACACGCTTTGGGTTATCGCGCCAGGAGAATCCGACGCGGAATACCGCCGAATCTCCGCAAATTAGTAGAATACGTCAGTAATACCTAACGCATCAAAACGTTGGCTGGTCAATTGGTGGAAAAAGCAGCTGTTTTGTTGCGCTCGGTTTGACTCGCGCAGTTATTCTGCGTTCCCAGGTGAACAGCGTGGCTCTCAACCCGCGCGACATTAGAAACTGCTCTTCCTGCCAACGCCTTGTATTGCTTGAGGTTTGCTCTTGACTGATGTACTATAAACGCAGTTGGACACTCTACAGGAGAGTCTTTCACCGCAGCCTAGTATTCTGGGGGTGCTCTCCGGGAGAGCTTATTGGCATTCGGACGCACCATCGCCGGGTGTTCTAGCCTTTCACATCCAAATAGAGTTGATTGAACCTTAAGGAGGAAATTCCGATGACCAAGAGACTTATAATGCTCATCGCGGCTCTCACCATTTTCGGTTGCATGGCGT
>DASZAA010000241.1:0-3618 GCA_035945615.1 Terriglobia bacterium | reverse complement strand
TACGCTCTGCCAGCCGTTGGGCATGAACGGCTTCCAATTTACCACCTTCACATGCGGCGCGGCGGCGGCCACGAAAACCAGAATGGCGATGATCTTCACCGCCACCATCAGGTTGTTGGCGCCCGCGCTCTCGCGGATGCCGATCACCAGAACTACGGTAAGGATCATGACAATCAGAAAACCGGGCAAGTCGAAATACGAGCCGGTCCAGTGGCCGCCGGCGAGGATCGGCCCCATCAATTTGCGCGGCAGGTTGATGCCGAAGCTTTGCAGGAGGCTGTCGATATAGGCGGAATATCCTACTGCCACGGCCATATTGCTGACCGCGTACTCAAGGATCAAGTCCCAGCCGATGATCCAGGCAATGAGCTCGCCGAGCGTGGCGTAAGTGTAGGTGTAGGCGCTGCCCGCGATGGGGATCATCGAGGCAAGTTCGGCGTAGCAAAGCCCTGCCAGCGCGCATACCAGCGCTACCAGCAGGAATGAAACGGCAATCGCGGGGCCTGCGCCGGGGCGGCCCGCTGTGCCTATGGCGTGCTCGCCGTGCAGCAGCGCTGCCAGAAGCGGAGCTTTCAGAATGGAGTGAAATGAGAGGGATTCGCCCGCCGCCGCCGTGCCGGTGAGCACGAAAATGCCCGCGCCGACGATGGCGCCAATGCCCAGAGCGGTGAGCGACCACGGACCCAAAGACTTGCGCAGACGAAAGCGCGGGTCTTCGGAATCCGCCACCAGCTTATCGATGCTCTTGGTGCGGAAATATGGGTTGGGCAAGCTACGTTCCAGGTGTCAGGTGTCAGAGCTGCCGCTACAAAAAAAGCGTCAACGTCCGGCGCCAGCTCTTCCGACACCTGGCGCCTGAAACCTGACACCTGACACCTGCTTTGCTTACTTGCGTCCTGAACTGGTGGCGCTGCGCTTCTTCACCTTGGGCTTGTGCGAGCCGCGCGGCTCGGTCTGCTTCGCTTTGGCCGGACGCTTCGCTCGCGCCGCGCGCTTCAGTTTCTTACGTTCTGCTCTGTCTTTGGTAGTTTTAGTATTCATGAGGTTGGTTTACTACGCTGTCCAATGATTCCTTCCATTCAGATTTTCAATTACTGATTGCCAACTTATGCGACGCCCGCAGCGAATAGGGTGACGGTCGCGGATATCACTGACTCAATGATTCAATAAATCAATCTATCTCACGCAAGTGTCAGCGACGCGTACTTATCGATCATCTTCTTCCTGCCATAGCCGGGGAAGCTGATGGTCAGCTTGGTGTCATCCCCGCTCGTTTCGGAAGCCACAATGGTGCCCAGGCCGAATTTCGGATGGCGCACGCGCGCGCCCAACCGCCAATGGAGGCTCTGAGATGATCTGCTTCCGCTGTCTTGCTTATCCCAAGGCAGACTGTGTTTTTTGCCCAGGAATTCGTGAACGCTCTCCACTGAATTGAACGCGTTGCTCCAGGAAGTTCTTGGCTTCACCGTTTGCCGCGATGAGGATATCGGCTCAATCAGCTCAGAAGGGACCTCATTCAAAAAGCGCGAGGGCCGCGTGCCGCGCAAATACTCCTCTCCGTAGGCCCGGCGGTGCGAAGCCCACGTGAGCGTTAGTTGATGGCGGGCGCGCGTCATACCCACATAGCACAGACGACGTTCTTCTTCCACCTCACCGTCTTCCATCACCGAGAGTTTATGCGGAAACAGTCCCTCTTCCATGCCTGCGAGGTACACCACTGAGAACTCCAAACCCTTCGCCGTATGCAGAGTCATCAGCGTGACGCGCGAATTCTCATCGTACTCATCGGCGCCGGCAACAAGCGCCGCGTGGTCGAGAAACTCCGAAATCGTCTCTCCGCGCTCCTCCGCTTCTGCTGCCGCGTTAACCAGTTCCTGAAGGTTTTCGATGCGCCCCTGGGATTCAGGAAGATTTTCAGCCTCCAGCATCTTCAGATAGCCAGTGCGGTCGATCACAGCCTTGAAAAACTCGCTGAGCTTAAGCGTCTGGTGATCCTTCATCAAGCCGCTCATGAGGGCATGGAAAGCTGCAAGTCCCTTTTGCGCCCGCGCCGGAAGCGTGCCTTCCCGCAGGCCGAGCTCGAGCGTTTCCCACAAACTGCCGCCGTGCTCCTGAGCGGCCTCTTGCAGGGCTGAAAGAGTTGATGCCCCCAGCCCGCGCGCCGGAACGTTGATAATGCGGAGAAGCGCCGCCGAGTCCTGCGGATTGACGGCGAGACGCGCGTAAGCCAGCGCATCCTTAATTTCAGCTCGCTCGTAGAAGCGGAACCCGCCAACCATCTGATAGGCGATTCCACTACGGCGCATGGCCTCTTCGAGGGGTCTTGATTGCGAGTTGGTGCGATAAAGCACGCCCACCGTGGTTTCAGCGCCGGCGGCTAACGCGCGGCGTACGTCTTCCACGATGAAACTCGCCTCTTCGTCCGCGTCGTAGGCGGCGTAGAGGCCTACGCGGTCGCCGCTTTTGCGCTCAGACCACAGCTTTTTTCCGATGCGCGCTTGGTTGTGGCTGACCACTGCCGAGGCCGCGTCGAGGATGAGTTGCGTGGAGCGGTAATTTTGTTCTAGGCGAATGATCCGGGCGCGAGGATAGTCTTTTTCAAAGCTCAGAATGTTCTCGATGTCCGCCCCGCGCCAGCGGTAAATAGACTGGTCCTCGTCGCCCACCACACAGAGGTTCTGGTGACTCTGGGTCAGTTGACGGATCAGCCGGTATTGAATGCGATTGGTGTCCTGGTATTCATCCACCAGCAAATAGCGGAACCACTCGTTGTAGCTCGATCGAACTTCCGCAGATTGGTCGAAAAGATCGGCGGCTTTGAGCAGCAAGTCGTCAAAATCGAGCGCGTTGGACTCGCGCAATTTCTTGTCATATCGCTCGAAGACGGAGGCCAGCTTTTCGGTCAGCGCGTCGGTGGCGTCGCGGTAAAGGTCGGCGGGCGAAATGCCGCGATTTTTGGCGTGGCTGATGCGCGATTGCGTCGCGCGCGTGGGCAGGATCTCCTCGCTTAAGCCAAGCTCGCGCGTGGCCTGCTTGATCAGGCGTTCCTGGTCGTCCGTGTCGTAGATAGAGAAATCGCGCTGGTATCCCAGTTGGTCAATGTCGCGCCGCAGTACGCGCACGCAAAACGAATGGAAGGTGGAAATCACCGGGCTGCCGCTGGTGGTGGAACCATCCAGTAGTTTCGCCACACGCTCTTTCATCTGCGCGGCGGCTTTGTTGGTGAAAGTGACGGCCAGAATGCGTTCAGGCTGGATGTTCAGGTCGAGGATCAAATAGGCGATGCGATAGGTAACAACCCGGGTTTTGCCGCTGCCCGCGCCGGCCAAAATCAATAAAGGCCCTTCCGTGGCCTCCACGGCTTCGCGTTGCGCGCTATTCAGATGGTTGAGAAATGATGACATGGCCCGGCAGCCATTCTACACGATTGGCGCAGACTGCTACAAATTTAGGGTGGTAGGAATTGCAGGAGAAAGTGGCTATTCGAGGCTATGAATTTTCACCGCGATGTTGATGGCAAACTGCTCGGGATCAGGGTTGAATCGCTTCCGCTCGCGTTCCGGGAAGGACGCGATGATGTCCTTAAACCGCTTCGGCTTGGCGGAATAGACCGCGCCA
>DASZAA010000240.1:0-18922 GCA_035945615.1 Terriglobia bacterium | reverse complement strand
CGGTAGTCGGCTCATCCAGGAAAAAAATCTTGGGCTCGTGCACAAGGCCGCGGGCGATTTCGAGCCGCCTTCTCATGCCGCCGGAAAAAGTCCGGACCGGCTTTTTCGCCCATTCGGTGAGCTGCACGGCCTCGAGGAGGTCCCCGATCACACGCTTGCGCTTGTCGCCCGGGACACCATAAAGGCGAGCGAAGACGAGCAGGTTTTCTTCGGCGCTCAGCGTGAGGTCGGACGTCATCGCCTGCGGAATCACACCAATGGATTTGCGAACGTCATTGGGAAAGCGGGCCACGTCGAATCCATTCACGATGACCCTGCCCGAAGTCGGAAGCAGGAGCGTAGTCATCATGCGGATTAAAGTGGATTTTCCTGCGCCGTTCGGGCCGAGCAGCCCGAAAATTTCGCCGTGGGCGACGTTGAACACGACATCATTGACGGCGGTAAAGTCGCCAAACTTCTTGGTGATATGGTCTACTTCAATATCGTTTATCACGTTGAAAGTCCTTGGCTCGTTGAGCGCCAGTTTACGGGATGAAGCCCGGAATTATCGCAACTGGTTCCATGGGATAGTTACGTAAGCCGTAAGACCAGGCCAGATGCGGCGGTCTGAGTTATCCACGCGCAAACGAACTTCAAATGTCTTGATGTCGCGCTTGGTGCGGCTAACGTCCCGCTCGGTGGCGTAATCAGCGTCTACACCGCGAAAAAAAACTGCACCTTGCTTTTCCATACCGGATGGGAAGCGGACCATCAGCTTGTCGCCCAGCCGGATGCGGTCAATATAGGTTTCGGGAACGCTGATGCTTACCCACAGGTCGCCAGGGTTAATCAGACTCACGATGGCTTGGCCAGGGTTCACCACCTCGCCCTGAAGTGAAGCGCGCACATCTACCACGCCGGTGATGGGCGCGTAAATCTGCGTGTTGCTTAACAGAACCCCCGCTTTTTGCGCCTGCGCTGTTGCCGCCTCCCATTGCCGTTGGTCGGATTCGAGTTGGCTGCGGCGCATGGTGTTTTGCTGCTCGTTGGATTCGGCCAGAGACAAGGCGGCCTGCGACGCTGCGGCCTGCTTTTGCGCAGAATCCAGCGCGGCCTGGTTCGCCTGGAGCGTGGTACTTGCCTGATCGTCCGACTGAGCTGACGCCACGCCTTGCTCAAAAAGCTTATGCGTGCGGTCATAATTTTGCTTTGCGTTTAGGAGGTTGGCTGCCGCTTGCGCTTGCTGAGCCTTCGCCGCGGCAAGCGACGCTTCCGCCTGCCGGATTTGGTCCCGCGTTTGCAATTCCTGATATCGGAGCGCCGCCTCGCCTGCGTTTACCTGCGCGTTGTAACTCTGCGCGCTCTGCTTGTAATAGCGAGTGTCGGCTTGATATTGCCGCGGATCTATCACCGCTAGCAGCTCGTTCTGAGTCACGAGATCGCCCTCTTTGACATTAAGCTCGGTGATTTGACCGGCAATCTGAGAGCTGACGATCACTTCGTTAGTCGAAACGATCCCGGTGAGTTCCAAGCCGTGAGCGCGGCTCGCGGTGGCAAAGTACGCTGCCGCACTCCCAATGGCCACCAGGATGATGATTACGATCAAAACCTTGCGTGTCATCTCGTGCGCGCCTCCGGATCTTTGAAAAGGCCAAAGCGGATAAATTCGAGCATTTCTCTCTTCCGCTTTCGCAGAACTTTTGCGTCAAAAGGGTCAAAGTGGGCCACCATTTTCATAATCGGGCTGCAGCTAAAATAAAAAACGACCAAAGCTCCCATGGAGAGCGAGGCTTGGTTCGCGTCCACGGGCCGCAGTTCGCCTCGCCGCACGCCGCGCCGGATCACCGCCGTTACCTTGCGGAAGCGCGGCACAAAATACTTTTTGGCCAGCCGCTCGACCAGCCTTGGGTTTTCCATAATAAATCGCTGAAAAAGCATATAGGAATCGGGCCGCTGGCTAAGCCCGTCAAAAAGGGCTTCGGCATAGCGCAACAAAACATCCTTTTCTGATCCGCTGCCGGAAAGAATTGCCATAAGCTTGAGATGGGACTCCCGCATGACTTCTTCAAAAGCGGCGAGAAAAAGCTCATTTTTACTCCTGAAGTAATAATAGAGCAACGCCTTGTTAACGCGCGCCGCCCTTGCAATAGCATCCGTGCGCGCGCCCTCGAGACCTTTTTCCGCGAAAATGCGCTCAGCCGACCGCAAGATGGCGCCTCGCGCGTTCTTGGGCGGCTTTTGCTTTGGCATCGGCATTATGATTCGTCTATATTTAACTAACCAGATAGTTAATTTAATACCTTAAGCATTTCGTGTCAAGCGCCAAGCATGCAAGGGCGTCAGGCTTCGCTTTCGGATCGGCCAGGATTGCGCCATGATAGAAGTGGATGCCCTGCATACGAATGCGGATTGGAGGCGCTGCTTTGAAATGGAAGCGTCGTTATCCCTATTTAGTGGAAATCAGCCGGGAAGGGGTTCCGCCATGGATTGGCGCTCTGTTGGTCGTGGGGCTGTGCCTGGCTTCGTGCGAATTCTGCGCAAGTGGAGCTCCCCCCGAAGCTGACCCGCTCGACGCAATTGTCAACACAATGTACAACGCCGAGTACTCGCAGGCGCAGTCCGAGCTTCAGGAATGGGTCAAGAAACACCCGGACGATATCCGGGCGTGGAACTATCTTGCCGAATCTGTTTTAGACCAGGAAATGGTCCGCGAAGGCTTGTACACGGGCGCCGCCTATGGTAATTCGGGCATAGCTTTCCGCCAGAGGGTAGAACCAGTATCTGCCGGTTTCCAGGCGATGTTAGAGCAAATTTTGGATCGGGCGCAGAAACTTGAAACAGAGCGTTTGAAGCGTGATCCCAAAGATGAGGAAGCTCTGTATTGGCTCGGCGTTACGTATAGCACGCGCACAGAATTCGAATTTGCCATCAACCGCTCTTACCTAGCGGCTCTGCGCGAAGGAAAGCGGGCATGGAAGTTAAACGAGCGGCTGCTCAAAATCAATCCGCATTGTGCTGATGCTCATTTTGTGATTGGTCTCGCGGATTATGCGGCGGGTTCTTTGCCGTGGTATTTCAAGGTGATCGCGTCGATCGCGGGTGTTCATGGCAGTCAATCACAAGGGATTGAGGATTTGAAGCGCGCGAGCTCTGAAGGCCGCTATACACGAGTGGATGCAAAGGTAGTCCTGGTTGCGATCTACGAGCGGGAGAAGCAATTTCCGCAGGCTCTGGCGTTGTTGAGGCTGCTTCATCAGGAGTTTCCGTGGAATTATCTCGCCGCGATTGAGATCGGGCGCATTGAAGAATTGCAAGGTAATTGGCAGCAAGCGGCGGTGGACTATGACGCCGCGGTTGAAAAGTTTGTGCATGGCCACCAGGACCCTTCCAATGCTCCACGGGCAGACATTCTGCTCCAAGCGGGCAAGGCTCATGAGCATCTGGGGGAGACGGAGAAGGCTCTGGATTCGTATCACGAGGCGGGAAGCCAGCCTGGCCATGCTGTGGCAGTTTATCAGTCTGATCTTTCCGCCGCGCAGCTAGACCAGCGCCTTCATCACGTGGCGGAGGCCAAAAAGGAGTATCAGACGGTGATTGAGGCGGTGCCGGGAACTACTCTTGCCAAGCAGGCGCGCCAGGGGTTGGCTGGCCTGCAGTAGCGGCTCATGGCCCAAGCTTTTTGTAGTCGTATTGGGTGCGGCTTTTGTCACGGTGGCGCTCGATGGCCAGTTCAACCAGGCGGTCGATCAGTTTCGCATAAGGCATGCCGCTCGCTTCCCATAACTTGGGGTACATGCTGATGGACGTAAATCCAGGAATGGTATTGATCTCATTCACATAAAGCTTGCCAGATTGACGGTCCATCAGGAAATCAACCCTTCCCATGCCCGCGCAGTCAATGGCCTTGAACGCGCGGAGCGCGAGCTGCTGCACCTTGCGCGTTCTTGCGGCGCTAAGTTTCGCCGGGATGATCAGCCGGGAGCCTTCCTTAACGTATTTTGCCTGATAGTCATAGAACTCATTCACCGGCACAATTTCGCCGGGAACCGAAGCTTGAGGTGCGTCATTACCCAACACGGCGCATTCAATTTCCCGGGCATCGATTGCTTTTTCCACGATGATCTTGCGGTCGAACTTTGCCGCAAGCTCAATCGCAGCCCTGAGTTCCTGCGGATCGCGGACCTTGCTAATGCCCACGGATGAGCCAAGGTTTGCCGGTTTTACAAACGCCGGATAGCCTATTTCTCTTGCCACTTGTTGCCGCGTCCGCGCCGGGTGGGCGATGAGTTCACTGCGCAGCAGCAAGATCCAGGGCACAACGGGAAGGCCGGCGTCGCGGAAAAGCCGCTTCATGACATCCTTATCCATGCCGGTCGCTGAGCCGAGCACTCCGGCGCCGACGTAAGGAATGCCGGCCAGGTCGAGCAGACCCTGAACGGTTCCGTCTTCTCCGAACGTTCCGTGCAGGACAGGAAAAACCACGTCCAACGCGGCATGATCTTTGATGCCGCGCGAAGGGGCGGCTAGCGGTGTCAACCCGCGGCGTGTCGGGTCAGCGGGCGGAGCGATGGCCCGGCCATTTTGCAGCACGCCAGCGAGGGCTTTGGGGCTGAGTTCGGCAGGCCCACTCCCCAGCACCCAGCGGCCTTCACGCGTGATGCCGATCGGGACGACGTCGTATTTTTCCCGGTCAATGGCCTTGAGGATGGAAGCGGCGGACTCGAGCGAGACCTCGTGCTCACCCGATCTTCCTCCAAATAAAATTCCCAGGCGAATTTTCTTCGGCATAGCTAACTTTTTTAATGGAAATGCAAAGCTACAAAATCTTCTTCCCTAGAGCTGATGTAATCAGCCCCACGCCGAGGGTTGCAGTTTTGTTCATGATGTCGATGATAGGATTCACTTCGACCAATTCAAAAGCCGCCATCTTGCCGCTATCGGCAATCATTTCGAGCGCAAGATGCGCCTCGCGGAAAGTAAGTCCGCCGCGCACGGGCGTGCCCACGCCTGGAGCTTCGGCCGGGTCCATCACGTCCATATCAAACGAGACCACGTAGCCCCCGGTCGCCGCGCCGGCCCATGAAAGGGCCTTTTCCATCACCGCCCTCATGCCCTGCTCGTCAATATCCCGCATGGTAAAAACGTGGACACCGGACTTTTTCACAATTTTCTGCTCCGGAACGTCCAGGTCGCGCGCCCCAATTAAAATGCAGTGCTCCGGCTGCACTTTGGGCGAAAATCCAAAGATTCCGGTCAGCGCCTGCGGCCCAAAGCCAAGCGAAGCGGCAAAAGGCATTCCATGAATGTTCCCGCTGGGACTAGTTTCGGGCGTATTCATATCGCCATGAGCGTCGATCCAGAGCAGCCCAACGCTCTGATTCCGGTCGTGATAAAACTTGGAGACCCCCGCGATTGTACCAATGGCCATCGAGTGATCCCCACCCAACGAAAGGGGAAAATAGCCGTCTGCCATCGTCTGGCAGATTCGCCCGGCCACATCGATGCAGGCCTCCGCGATTTCGTTTAAATACTTGGCGTGTTTGTCGCCGAAATGCTGCTCTTCCGGGATTTTCACGCGCAAATCACCGCTATCCTGCACATCGTGACCGAGACTTGCCACGGCGGCGTTCAGCCCGGCAGCGCGCACGGCGGAGGGTCCCATGTCCACACCTCGGCGCTCCTGGCCGAGATCAAGAGGAACGCCTAAAATCCGGACTTTCACAGCAAAACTCCTACGAAATTTGGGATCGCCAGACCCCCTCTGAAGCAGACAAGCCCGCCTGGGGCGTCTTTGTGGGGGGTAGCTATGGTCAGTGCTTTCCTGACCGTGATTTGATTCAAGGGCCCACGGTCAATCACCCACGGGCACAACACAATTGGTTGTGGCTATCACTCAAGTTGGGTCGTAGACACAGGGCGCTCCACAATTTCCGCCACCAAGGGCGCGGAGATCAAAAATAAGAATACCATCAGCACCGGTGATGAGCCGAAGTTGAATTCAAAAACTCCCTCGATCATTAGCGCCAGCCACATTGCTATTCCGGCGTCAGCCACCCACTTGAGCCTGCTGAGCTTGCGGCGAACTCGCACGCAGTACACAAGAAACGCGCCCATTAGCCAAAGCCACGCGGCAAGGCAGGGTAGGCCGCGCTCGGCGGCGAGCTGAATGAAATTATCGTGCAGGTGATCGTGATAGCCGAGAATTGCCACCTTTCCCGGCGGCAAATAGAAATCATAAAGTCCGGGAATATTTTCCGGCCCGACGCCCACCAGCGGATGTTTTTTGATCATTCTCCACCCTACGCCCCACATTTCAAAACGCTCGGTGAGAGAGGTGTCGCGGCTGGGGTGCAGGACGGATTCCTCCCGGCGCTGGAGCATTCGCGGCCCAACAACCAGCGTTAATGCAATGAGCACAGGGAACGCCCAAAGCCATCTTGCACGCCATCGGGCGATGAGGTAGACAGCGGCGAAAAAGCATCCTAACCATACCCCGCGTGTGAGGTTGAGCAGGATGGAAAGGGTAACGACGACGAGGGCGATCCACCAAAGCCTAGTTCGTGATTTACTTTGTTCCCCGCTCTCGCTAGCCGCCGGTGCTACCGGTCTCCATTTTGCCGCGAGCAGCAGGAATGCCGTCAAAGCAGCGAACATCATCATTTGCTGGCCCCCAAAATTCATCCAGTGTCCCTGGAAGCCCACAATGCGCGTCACCGTCATGTAGAGATAAATCTTGTGTGGGTGTTGGACGCGGACGGCCTGATACTGGCGGACGAACTGGACTGCTCCTACGGCCCCGGCCACTGCCGCCTCGATAAATAACGCTTTGAAAAGGAAAAGCAGATGACGCGCACTGGAGATCAGGTTCACGGTAAGCAGCAAAATCAGAAACAGCGTAAGCTTGCGGATGGTAAAACCGCCCGCGGCGGGAAATTCGGCAAAGCAAAGTGAGATCACCGTCCAGACACAGAAAAGCGCGAGCGGGAGCTTTACGGGTGGGAAGCGAATAACCGGAGTTGGCTTGGTATAAAGCAGGTAAGCGAAATAGAGTAGGCTGGCGAGCGTCAGGCACAATTGCGAAGCTGCGATAGAGACTAAAAAAGTGAGAACGGAGAGACTGAAGAAAATCGAAGCCCACCGGGCAAGCGCCGCCTGAGGAAGTTCTTTAATAATTGCGAAATCGCGCAAACTCCGTATTCACCCTTTCGAGATATCACAAAATTCGTGATGGTGGTATTTTGCCGGCTGCCACCAAAGCCTGTAAGGGGCCGCCCTTAGTCACAGCCCGCGCCGGAACAGTATGAACTTTATCCGGCGCGAAAAGCAAAACGTAATTTCCACCATCTGGCTGCTCGTCACTTTCCATTTGCTTTGCTATCATCGGGCGTGGACATCCGATTATCGCAAGACCCGCTCTTATGACGCTTGAAACCGCACGCAAGGTTTTGGAGACGGAGGCCCGCGCGCTCGCGCAGCTTGCCGGGCGGCTCGACCGCCAGTTCGATCTCGCAGTGGATCTGATTTTCTCCTGTCAGGGACGCGTGATTGTAGCGGGAATGGGCAAGTCCGGCATCATCGGCCAGAAAATCTCGGCCACCTTGTCAAGCACCGGCACGCCATCGTATTTTCTCCATCCCGCCGAAGCCTTACACGGCGACCTTGGGCGGCTGGTCCCAAATGACGTGCTTTTAGCCCTCTCTTACAGTGGCGAAACGGTTGAGTTGCTGCGGCTGCTTGATTCGGTCGAGCGGCTCTCCATCCCGCTTATTACGCTCACCGGCAACCCTGCTTCGGCGCTCGCGAAGGCAAGCGACGCAGTGATCGATGCGGGTGTTTCCGAAGAAGCGTGCCCGCTTGGTCTTGCTCCCACCGCCTCCACCACTGCAATGCTTGCCTTGGGCGATGCTCTCGCCATGGCGCTGCTTGAAAAGCGCGGCTTCAGCGAGGAGGAATACGCCAATCTGCATCCGGCTGGCGGCCTGGGCTTGAAGCTGCGCCGGGTGGAAAGCATTATGCACACGGGAGATGGCGTGCCGCGCGTCCGGGCTGAGACGCCGCTGCCCGAGGTGATCTATGAAATCAGCCGTAAAGGGATGGGACATGCTGCCGTGGTGGATGACGTTGGAATACTTACTGGCCTGATCTCCGACGGGGACTTGAGGCGATTCTTTGAGCGGGAAGGGAACCGCGCGCTGAGCCTTGCGGCGGCCGATTGCATGACGCGCTCACCTGTCACCATTGGTCGCAAAGAGCTTGCAACTCACGCGCTGAACGTGATGGAGTCACGCAAAATCACCGCGCTGCCCGTGGTGGACGCTCGAAGAAAGCTTGAAGGCGTGGTGCATATTCACGACTTGTTTAGGGGTTGAATCATTGATTCATAGATTCAATACTGGTGGCTACGGTCAGTGCTTTCCTGACTGTGGGTCTCTTTTATTTGTGGCAAAAGCCCGTGGTTAATCGCGACGCTATTGACCGCAACTATTTTCGATATTTATGGCTTTCAATGATTCAATCATCCCATGACTTAATGAACGAATAAAAAAACATGCCTATTTCACCCGCTCAGCTTCGCAGTCGCGCTCGAAAAATCAAACTCCTGCTGATGGATATCGACGGCGTCCTCACCGACGGCCGCATTTACTACATTCCGGCGCCGCGCGGCGGATTTGTCGAGACTAAGGGATTCCACTCCCGCGACGGCTTTGGAATCCGCTTTGCGCGCGAGGCGGGATTGAAGACGGGCGTAATTTCCGGGCGCGGCGGTCCGGTGGTGGAGCACCGTATGAAGGAGTTGGGAATCAATTATATCCAGCTTAATCATCTGGAAAAACTTGAGACTTACCAGGAGATGCTTCGGTCCGCGCAGGTTAAGGAGGCGGAGGTTTGTTACATGGGGGATGACTTGGTGGATTTGCCTATTTTATTGCGTGCAGGACTGGCCGTGGGGGTAGGAGATGGCCATCCGCTGCTTCGCCGCCACGTCCACTATTGCACAAAGGCTCATGGTGGCTTTGGAGCGGTGCGCGAAGTAATTGAATTAATCCTTAGTGCGCAGGGAAAGCTTAAGGCTATTGTGAAGCATTACTTGAAGTAGCGCCTGTATCCTAACGGCAGGTTTCAGAAACAAGAGCATGTAGATACAAGCGCGGACCGCCGGTGTTGCGGTCTGCGGCGTTTGAGCAGCCGCACGGTAATGAAGAAATATCGATTCGAAAGAATAAGGATGCCGCAGCTTTGACACGGCAGTAGAATACCCAACCGTAGAGCCCACACCACCGAAAAGCCGCGGACCACAGAACCGGTGGTCCGCACTGCTTGCTTTAGCCCCCTCTCCTTCCTGGTTTTTACACACTTTATATCGCACTACCGCTCTTCCACGAGGTCGAAGCTGAGCCGGTACGTGTAGAACGAGATTCCCTGGGTCATCAGCATCGCATATTTGATCCGGTCGTCAGTGGCGCTGGTGATTATGACGCCCCTGACCCCGTGCCCCTCGGTAGCCTTGTGCTTCTTCACCCAGCCCATATACCTCAGCAGCTGGCCCACAACAACATCAGAGCTTTTCCCCTTCTTCAGCTCAATGACTACCCAATCGTGGCTGGCCCTGTCACGAGCGAGGATATCTATGGGGCCGATGTCTGTTGGATACTGGGTTGCGCTCTCCTCGTCCTCGACATGGAGCGCCAGCGACTTGCCGAGAAGCGTCTTGTCCCAATTGGAAACCAGGAAGTCTTCAAGGTATTTCTCAAGCGGGAAAACGAGCGGCTCGCTGACTGCCTCAGATTGGAGAGGCATAGCCTCGCCGCCGTCCACAGGGGATGTGGAGACGGAAGGAGGCTCGGGGAGATCGGCGACGGGCTCGACGCCGTGGACCATGAGGGAAAACATCGAGTCGACGAGGGTGAGCGGTTGCTTGATTTCCTCGGAAATCTGGTGGCATGCCTCATTGATTGCCACGTACCGCTTGCCAAAGCTGTCTGTCGGCTTAGCTGTGTTCCGGCCGAGCCAATTCAGCCCTTCTTCGCTTATCCGGTTGTACACGGCGTACTTGTCGGGGTATACGCACATCAGGATGGGGGTCAGCACCGCCCTGCCGAGCCCCTTGATGTACAACGGGCCGCCCTTGTCCACAATTCTGTCGAGCCGACTTTGAATCGGCTGCGACTCGTCTAGGAGCATCAAAAGAGTGGCCTTGAGGCGGTCCATGTCAGCATAGATGTTGGGCTGGCGATGGATGTTCGCCCAGTGCTTGTTGTTATTCGGAAGGAGGAATGCCTTGAACTGGTCTTTTGTGATGCTGGGCACGCTTTCGGGCCGAAACAGCTTGCCATAGTATTCAAGCGCGGTTTTTTGCGCAGTGACCTCGGCAGGTCTTTCCGTGACCCATTTGACGAGGATTTGGGATGCGTCGGCGAGCGTCATATTCTTCATCGTCCATGCCTCCGGGCGAGCATTCTACACCAAGCCCTCCCGCACTGCGACTGATACCTCAGTGGCATACTATACCGACATCCCACAGTGGGCGGCTTGGAAATGCCGCAGGTGTCGCCCCCATGGCGTTTTGTGCTATGTGTGTGATCTTGTTGGGGCACAATCTGCCAATGACCCACCAGGGCCATCTATGGACCGTCTTGCTAGTTGCACCCACCGCGCGGGGGCTATACCTTAAACATCGCTGCTGTTACGCGCGCCACCCAGCTTCGCGGCAGAAAGCGTTCCGCAAATATCATTGCTTTATCCATATTCCTTGAGAGGACTAGGCCGCTACCACGGTTAAGCTGTCTCAGCCCTGCCTCCGCCACCTCTTCGGGAGACTGAAAGCCACCGCGCAGGCGATGCGTCTGGTACTCGCCTGCTTTAAAAAAGTTGGTTTCTGTTGTTCCGGGGCAGAGCGTGACCACCTTAATGCCGTAAGGACGCAATTCTTCCGCCAGGCCTGTGGAAAAGCTGGTGACAAACGCCTTGCTTGCGGCATAAACCGAAGTGTAAGGCAGCGGTTGAAAGCTTGCTGTCGAGGAAACGTTGATAACCCCTCCAGCATGCCTGGCCACCATCGGCGGCAGCAGGAGATGCGTGAGTTCAAGTAAAGCCTGAACGTTGAGCCGCAGGATTTGCTCCTGTTTTTCCAGCGAAACTTTCCAGAATTCGCCCTGAGCGCCAAAACCGGCATTATTGACCAGGAGATCGATTTCGATGTCCCGGTCCTTCAGCATATCCACCAGTTTTTGCGCGCCGCCGGATTCAGAGAGGTCGAGGGCAATGGCCTCAGCTTTAATAGCATATTTTGCGCTCAGCTCTTCAGCTAACGCTTTAAGTTTTCCCTCTGACCGCGCCACCAGCACTAGGTTGCGGTGGCGCTCGGCCAACTGCCGCGCAAAGCATTCGCCGATGCCGCTCGAGGCTCCTGTAACTAGAGCGTGTGACATAGGGCTGCCTCCATTGCGGAATATTAACACGGACACTGGTAGATCGGATTTACGTGCCGCGCGCCGGTGCGGACAAGGATTTCGGCCTCGATAGCTGTGCGGATGCCGCCGCGCGCGCCCAAAGCCGTGCAGTTGAGGGCGGCCAAGGCGTTCGAGAAGTCCAGCGTCTGAGCCAGAGGCCAACCCGAAAGTACGCCATAAATGAGCGCCCCATGAAAGGTGTCGCCAGCGCCCGTGGTATCAATCGTCTCCACCACGAAGCCCGGAGAGTATATAAACCGGCCTTCGCTATAGACGAGCGCCCCGTCTCTACCCACGGTCATGCCGCAGGCGCGCGTCCCATACTTTTCGACCACAAGCGGCAGCACGCAGAAAGGGTCCATTTCACCCGTCACCGCAGGAAGAAAGCCTGCAGACGCTACCAAGTAGTCGATGTACGGAAACAGCGATTCGACCTGCGGGTAGGTGGTGTCGAGGTCGGCGAATACGGGAATCCCATGCTCGCGGGCGATGCAAGCGGCAGCGAGCGCGGCCTCAACGTCGCAGCCGTCGATATGAAGGGCGCGCGTGGTTGAAATCATCTCCGGCATAACTTCTTCTGGCCGCACCGACAGTCGCGGATCACGATCCCAGAAGACGGTTCGCTCGCCCGTGGTCTTATCCACGATGATGTGGCCGAATTGGGTCGCCGCGCCTGGAATCATCTCCGTATGGTCCACATCGATGCCCTCGCGCCGGAGGCTTTCAAGCTGAATGCGACCCGCCTCATCATCTCCTACCTTTCCGATGTAGCGCGCAGTCAGCCCCAAGCGCCGGCACGCAACTACCGCCGATGCCACTTGCCCGCCCGCCTGTCGTGAGATGGAAGTGACCCTTTCCTTGCCCCCCAGGGCAGGGAAGCAGTTCACTTCCAAGACCGTATCCACAGCATTAAGCCCAAGACCCACCATATCAGTTTTCTGCAAGCGATAACCTCCAGAACAAGTGTTTTAATCTAACCCGCTGCCTTCGGTTGTGGCAAACAAATTCAGAGAGATGTTGTGCCGCTCGATGGAGAGGGCATTGCGATGCACAAAGGCCGGGGGAAGTTCGCCGCTTCCCGCGCAATCCGTCCACAGGCGCGTCTGATAATTTTTGTAGTGGAAGACGGACGGTTAACATAATTTATTTCCACTCTAGGCGGTCTGATTTCCACAGATAAATGGGGGAGTGTTGGGCCGCGGCTGTAACCGGCGCGTATGGCCTTTCTAGCTGGAGGTTGTTTTTGAATGGGGCAAAGGCTCGCAGCCATCACTTTAAGGCGCCCGAGAGCGCAATGCGATTGACCGCGGCTACTGCGCTCCGCAGGAGAGTGTTTGGGCGAGTCTCACCGCGAAACGGTGAAAGATGAATGGCCGTGGGCGAAAGCCCCGCGGAGGCGTGTTCGCATTTACCCTGGCAACTACAAAGGGATTGAGCAGCACTCCGTCGGAGGGCCGCTCTTTTATGTTCAGCGTGCGCCCGGCCGCGGCAGGTTTTCTCTTTCCGGCGCTTTGCTGGATGTGTTAACTTGATGGATTGTCGGCGCGCCGACATTTCACGGCCTGCGATGCCACTCCGCGAAACGGAAGCGATTGTCCTCAGGACTTACCGGTTGGGCGAGGCGGATAAGATCGTATCGCTTTTTTCCAGACAGTTCGGGCGGTTGCGGGCGGTTGCCGCGGGGGCGCAGCGCCCCAAGAGCCGCTACGGCGGCATCCTGGAGCCGCTCACGTACATCCGGCTGTGGCTATTTGAGCGGGAAAACCGCGACCTGCTGCGCATTAACTCAGCAGAGCTGCTAGAGTCGTTTTTTGCCATGCAGCAAGCCTATGCCGTGCAACTCGCCGCGCAATATATGGCTGAGGTTTCTGAGCGCCTGTTGCCCGAGCGGGAAGTCAACGAACGGGCCTTCCGGCTGCTTTTAACGGTTCTGCGAGGGCTTAAGACGTCCGGGTCTATCGACAAGCCTTTGCTTTACTTTAATTACTGGATTTTACGTCTCGGCGGCTTTTTGCCCGATTTTCAACATTGCGCACACTGTGGACGGAGCTTGGGTGGAGAGACCGCCTATTATGGCGGGGAATCGTTAAGGGTCGTATGCTCGAATTGCCGTAACAGTTCAAGCAGCCGGCGACTTTCCCCAGCGGTCATCGCTTTGACGGAGAAAATTCGCCGCCTGCCGTTTGACCGATGGGCCGGTAATTGTCTGGCGCCAAATGAATCCGGCGAGCCGGGCCGAGCCGCCGATCCGGACACCCCGGAAACGATCCGGGAGGCGCGGTTGATACTTGAAAGTTGGGTTGAGATTAGCGCGGATAAAAAGCTGATCACACGTGAGTTGATGGCTAACGAAGTGTAATCAATTCTATCCCTGTCACCACTCGGCTCCCGGCGGCGTATCAGGAAGTGGAAGCGCCGCCGTTTTTGAGCCGATGTGAAGAAGCTCTGAAGCTGGACGACGGCTACTTTGATCGGGAGGCGATGGCATGAAATCTCATTCTCGAGAGTTTATCATTTTGGCGGTCGTGGCTTTGGTGGTGGCTGTCCTGCGTTTTTTTATGCAGGGATGGGTGGAGTCGGCTGGAATCTCTGCGCGAACCGGATCGTTTTTCGCTAGTATTGACATCGTTTTGCTCGTGGGCTTGGTGATTATTTTTGTTCGCGAAGGCATCGCCGCTGAGCGCCGCTACACGCGCGCTGCCGCTTGGTTTGTATTGCTTACCGCATGGTGCACGGTGCTCGTGATCGCCGGCATCCTGACGACGGCGACGACCGGCGCCACGACCTATTACCAGGACACGATGAGCAAGCCGCCGCCTGCCCCTTCGCACCACGCGATGATGCACGCCATTGCGTTCGTTCCCATGGCGGTGATTGGCTTGATTTTGGGTGCGATTATCTATTGGGTGGCGGGACTTGCCCGGCGCGGGAAACCCGCGCTCGCCCATTGAAATCTGTATCGGCGGCGAGACGCTGCCGCTACAAGGGCGCTACGGTTGGCGCTCTTCCAACCGTGAGCTTTTTGCTTGCAGGCAATCCAGGATTAACTCAAATTGCGAATTAACCCTGGCCATCACTGCTTTCTTGGAGCATTCGCCTACAACTATGAACTTTCAAGAAATGATCATCCGGCTTAGCCAGTATTGGGCAAGCCGTGATTGCGTTCTGGCCCTGCCCTACGACATGGAAGTGGGGGCGGGAACTATGTGCCCAGAGACGTTTTTTCGCGTGCTAGGGCCGGAGCCTTGGCGCGTAGCCTACGTCCAGCCTTCGCGCAGGCCAGCCGATGGCCGCTATGGGGAAAATCCGAATCGGCTCATCAAGCACACCCAGATGCAGGTGATCCTGAAACCGCCTCCCGCGGACATCCAAGAGTTGTACCTTGAAAGCCTCACCAGCCTCGGTATCGAGTTGCGCGACCACGACGTGCGCTTTGAGGAGGATAACTGGGAGTCGCCTACGCTCGGCGCCTGGGGCGTTGGGTGGCAGGTGCTGCTGGATGGACTTGAGATTACGCAGTTTACTTATTTCCAGCAGTGCGGGGGCATAGACCTCGAGCCGATCAGTGTTGAGATCACCTACGGTCTCGAACGCATCGCTGCCTTCCTGCAAAACGTGAACAATGTTTACGACATGATGTGGAACAATAAGCAAAAGTATGGCGCTCTAAGACTTCAGGAAGAGCTTGAACTTTCGGTTTATGACTTTGAAACCGCCGATGCAGAGGCTTGCCGCCAGATGTTTGATTTGAATGAGAGGGAATCCGCCCGCGTGCTGGCGGGCTACGACGGCATCGAGAGTGATGCGGCGCGGCATCGCTTCCCGCTGCAGAAGGCCTTCGAGCTTTGCTTGAAGTGTTCCCACCTGTTCAACATCCTCGACGCGCGGGGGGCCGTGAGCGTCACCGAACGCGTAGCCCTGATTGGCCGCGTGCGCAAGCTCGCCTGCCGCGTAGCCGCAATTGATGTGGATCGCAAAACCCGGGAGGCCGTCAGCGCATGAGCGAGACCACTGCTTTTGTGCTTGAAATCGGCTGCGAGGAGATTCCCGCCCGCTTTCTTGAAGGCGCGGAGCGCGATTTGGGCGAGCGGCTTGGTTCGGCGCTGCGCGAAGCTCGACTGCTCGCGCAAGACGCCCCGGCGGTGAAGACCGCTTCCACTCCACGCCGCTTGCTGGCTTACGCCCCGGCGTTGCTTCGCGCGCAGCCTGACCGAGTAGAGCAGCTTACCGGCCCTCCAGTCAAAGCGGCTTTTGACAAGGAAGGGAAGCCGACTCGCGCCGCCGAAAGCTTTGCCGCCAAGAACAAAGCGCACGTTAGCGACCTGAAGCGCGTGACTACCGCCAAAGGTGAGTATTTGGCGCTTGAAGTTGCGGAAGCCGGCAAGCCTGCACTTCAAGTATTGGTTGAAGTATTGCCCTCGGTGCTTGGCGGCATGACGTTTCCCAAGAATATGTATTGGACGGCGAAGGCGGGGCCGCTCTTCGTTCGTCCGATCCGTTGGATTCTAGCTCTGCTTGATGATGGCCGCGGTCCGGTAGTGGTTCCCTTTGAGTTTGCGGGGGTGAAGTCCGGGAACTTGACCTATGGACACCGCTTGCAGGGAAGCCAGCCGGTTGCCGTCACCGATTTGAACCTTGATCTTCTTCTGGAAAAGCACTTGGTCGTGGTCCATGCGCAAAAACGGTGCGAGCGAGTGCGGCAAGGCATTAAAGCTTTTGTTGAAGAAAGTGGATTCAAGGCGGCCGCCGATGAGTGGCTTGAAACCTGGGTGATGAATTCCACCGAATGGCCTGTTCCGCTGATGGGCGGCTTCGATCCGCGTTATCTGGCTCTGCCGCGCGAAGTGCTCGTGACGGTCATGCGCGACCATCAAAAGTATTTTGCGGTAGAAGATGAGGCGGGGAATTTGCAGCCGCAGTTTATCACCGTGCTCAATGTACCCGGCGATCCAAGGGGCCTCATCCGGCAAGGCCACGAACGCGTGCTCGCCGCCCGCTTTGCTGACGCCGAATTCTTCTGGAATGCCGATCAAAAAGTCAAACTGCGGGACCGTATTCCGATGCTAGAACGCGTGACTTATCAGGCGAAGCTTGGAACTTATGCGGATAAGGTTCAACGCATGAAGGCGTTGGCGGAAAAAGTTTGTGATGAGCTTGAGCAAGCGGGCAGCATGAACGCAGCAGAACGCCAGCACGCGCTGCGGGCGGTCGAACTCTGCAAGTGCGACTTGACCACACAGATGGTTCAGGAATTTACCGAGTTGCAAGGCATTATGGGCGGACTTTATGCCAAGGCTCAGGGCAAGCCGGACGAAGTGGCCGACGCGATCTACGACCATTACAAGCCCGTCGGCATTGAGGACACGTGCCCGCGCTCGATCGTGGGTGCAGTAGTTTCGCTTGCGGATAAACTGGATAGTGTGGTCGCCGGGTTCTCGGTTGGTCTTGAACCTACGGGTTCGAGCGACCCGTTCGGGCTGCGGCGGGCGGGGAATGGAATAGTCAAACTCTTTGTGGAGGCAATGCCGACCCTGAATCTGGCGGTCTTGAATTCTGTTGAGCCAGGCAACCTTGGAGAAATCACCAAGTTCCTTGAGGTGCGGTTCAAGTTCTACGCGGAGAGTGTCGGCCATGCACGCTACGACTCTGTGAGTGCTGTGCTTCCACCACAATCAAGTTTCAATCACCCAGCAGCGATCATGAATTGGATTAAAGCTGTGGAAAGGGTTCGTGACACGGAAGATTTTATGGTTGTAGCTCAGGCGGCTAAGAGGGTCAAGAACATTTTGGCCAAATCAGGGATTCTCTCAGCCAGTGGCATGGCCAGCCAAGGCTTCAATAACGGGCATTTTCAACTACAGGCGGAGACTGATCTTGCTGCACGTTATCACGAAGCAAGGCAGCAGGGAAATTCGCTCGGCGGCCTGCAATCGGTGGAGGATTGCGAGCAATTCCTCTTGTTTTTGGCAAGTCTCCGGCCAGCAATAGACTGTTACTTCAAAGATGTGTTGGTTATGGACAATGATTCGGACATTAGAACGAATCGCCTTTTGTTCCTTCAAGCTTTGAACTATGACGTTTTTGAACGGTTTGTAGATTTGTCGGAAATCCAGACACCCGGTTCCTCAATAAGCGGTTCCACCACGCCATCATAACAACATGCCGCTTTGCCAGGGAACAAGTTGATCTATGATACAGGGATTGTAAAGGGGGGCACGCAATATCGGAGCACCGATATTTTTATTGAAGTCCAGCGGGCAGGAATGAAACTACGGCATGGAATTGCAGATAAGCTGCGGTCTTGAATCCGGAGTTGCACCGCACACCCTAAGATATAGCTTTAACTTTCGTCGGCGCGTCGACATAAAAATTGAACCCATGCTATGGCTGACGCGCGCGGGACGCATGCCTTGCTGCCGAATAACACGGCGTAGCCAAACCGTGCCGCGGCCGGGAGTGAACGCCTTAATGTTTTGCTTTAACTTCCGTCGGCGCGCCGACACGAAGAGCTTGGGCAGCGCCGCCTGGGACTTTTGAAAATCTTATGGGCGCCTTTCGGGATCAGCTCGAACATATCGCTTCGCGGGGAGAGGTGGTCAACACCTTGTTTGAAGAACGTCTGTACAGTCTTGTCAGTATCGTGCATCGCATTGCGGACGCGCTCGCGGAGGAGAGCGTACCTTACGAGCTAGTGGGCGGGCTTGCGGTGCTGATCTATCTTGAAGCGGCCGACCCTTCGCAAAGCACGCTCACGCGAGACGTGGACGTGATGATTCACCGGCCCGATCTCGATAAGGTAAAAAAAATAGCCGCAAAACACGGTTTCAGCTTTCGCCATGCGGCGGGTCTCGACATGCTGGTTGCGGGAACGCCAGAGACCGCTCGAAACGCCGTTCATTTGGTTTACAGCGGAGAAAAAGTCCGGGATGCCCAGGCGATTCCAAACCCGTTCATCCGGCCAGATAAGCGAACCCTTCAAGGCCGGGAGGTCGCGGTGATTGCCCTCGAAGATCTTATCCGAATGAAGCTGAGCGCGAATCGGGATAAAGACAGAGTGCACGTTCGCGCGATGGATGCCGCGGGCTTGATTAATGCCCAGATTGAGCGGTCTTTGCCGGGTGAGCTTCAGACGCGCCTGCGCCATATCCGCGAAACAGAATGAGTTGTAGCGGCAAGGTCCCCCCGCCCGTGTTAAGCGGTTCGACCACGTAGGTGGGGAGACATCGCTATAGTCGGCACGATTTTATTTTCAGTACAAGGAGCCTTTTATCATGGAAAAATACGTTTATTCGTTTGGCGGCGGAAAAGCCGAAGGCCACGGCACAATGAAGGACGTGCTCGGCGGCAAGGGTGCGGGCTTGGCAGAAATGACCAACGCCGGGCTGCCCGTGCCTCCTGGCTTTACCATTGCCACCTCGGCCTGCCGTCTCTATTTTGAAAACGGCAACAAGCTGCCGGGCGAAATTCGCGGGGAAGTGGAAGCCGCGCTCACG
>DASZAA010000239.1:0-2620 GCA_035945615.1 Terriglobia bacterium | reverse complement strand
GGCCGTGCTGATTGACGAGTTTCAGGAGTCGGACCGCCTCACTCGCATCCGCGCCACCATTGTGGTGGAAAAAGAGTCGCAGAAGCCCATTGTCATTGGCGCGGAAGGGAAGCGCGTGAAACAGATCGGCATCGAAGCCCGCAAAGAGCTAGAGAAATCATTCCCGCCGCAAGTGTTCCTCGAGCTTTACGTGCGCGTCGAGCCGCAATGGCGCGATAGCCGCGCGCTGGTATCTTCCCTCGACTACCGCACCCAGTAAAATTGATTCATGGAATGGTAGCTGCGGTCAGCGCCTTTTCCGGTCGCGAGTTTTTGCTCAGTTTGATTAGGAGCGGCGTCGCTCAATGACTCAACGATTCAAGGAATCGAGGACTCAATGATTCAATACACTACTCTCCGGCGGCGATGCCGAGGGATTTCATTTTGCGGTAGAGGTGGCTGCGCTCGACACCCAGCACTTCCGCCGTGCGGCTCATATTGCCCTGGTTTTCTTCCAGCTTGCGCAGGATGTAATCGCGCTCGTAGGCGGCGCGCGCTTCGTGCAGAGTAGGATACCCCGCGCCCGCTTTCCCGCCTATCGCCAGTTGCCTGCCGTGCGCCGTGCCGCCTTGTAGATCTTGAGGCAGGTGGCGGCGCTCAATGCGAACCCCCGGCACCATGATGACCAGGCGCTCGGTGAGATTGCGCAGTTCGCGCACGTTGCCCGGCCAGCGATAGGCCATCAGAACATCCATCGACGCCTGAACGAATTGTTTGGCGCGCCGCCCGTAAAGCCGCGTGAACTCGGAAAGAAAGTATGTGGCGAGGACGGGGATATCCTCTGGATGTTCGCGCAGCGCGGGCAAATAGAAGGGAATTACGTTCAGCCGGTAAAAGAGGTCTTCCCGGAAGTCGCCCTTTTGAATCTCCTCTTGCAGATTTTTATTCGTCGCGGCGATGACGCGCACGTCAACGGTGACGCTCGATCCGGATCCTACCGGCGCGAATCGCTGCTCCTCGATCACGCGGAGCACCTTCGATTGCATTCGCAGGCTCATATCGCCAATTTCATCCAGAAACAGAGTGCCCCCATCGGCCTGAGCGAACTTGCCCGTCTTGTCCTCGACCGCGCCCGTAAACGATCCTTTTACGTGCCCGAAGAGTTCGCTTTCGATCAAGTCCTCGGGAATGGCGGCGCAGTTGACCTCGATAAAGGGATGATGGCGGCGCAACCCTGTGTCGTGCAGCGCGCGCGCCACAAGCTCCTTGCCTGCGCCGCTCTCGCCATAGATCAGCACGCGGCCGTTGGTGGGCGCAGCCAGAGCGATCTGCTGGCGAAGGGCTTTCATGGGCACGCTTTCGCCTAGAATGCAGCGCCGGCCATAGATCTGCTCTTGCAGTTGCCGGTTTTCGGCGGAAAGATCGAATTGCTCGAAGGCGTGTTGAAGGGTGAGAAGGGTTTTGTCGATGGAAAGCGGTTTTTCGATGAAATCAAACGCCCCCAGCCGCGTCGCCCGCACTGCCGTTTCAATGGTGCCGTGGCCGGAGATCATGATGACGGCAGGCGGGTTGGGCTGGGATTGAATCTTTTCGAGCGTCGCAAGCCCATCCATTCCCGGCAGCCAGATATCGAGCATGACCAAGTCAAATTTCCGCTGCGCAAGCGCCTTAAGGGCTTCTTCCCCCGTAGCAAGGGCTTCGACGTTGTAGCCTTCATCGCGGAGCACGGCCGAGAGAGACTGGCGGATGCCTGATTCGTCGTCAACAATAAGAACAGAATATTTTGATGCCATGATTCCTTTGCGGATAAGGCCCGAAAAAAATGATAGGGCGGTTGTAGCGGCGGCCGTCGGCCTTTACTATTAAAAACCGGCGGCCAGAGGTCGCCGCTACAATTGTATTATCCAGCGTTCAAAGCGGGCGAGGTTTCAAGCGGTAATTCAATAATGAACTGCGTGCCCACCGGCCAATTTTCTTCCACCCGGATGCTCCCATTGTGCTCGGAAACAATCCGGCTGACAATCGCCAAACCTAATCCCGTGCCTCGTTGTTTAGTCGAGAAATAAGGCAGGAAAAGGCGTTCCTTGGCTTCGGGCGGGATGCCTGGCCCGCTGTCCGCAACCACGATCGAAACAAGTTCGCGCTCGAGATCGAGCCGGGAGCGTATCCAGATTTCTTTCAGCGCGGAGCCTTCGAGCGCTTCGGCGGCATTATCGATCAAGTTGACAACGGCGCGTTTCATCTGTTCTGGATCAGCACGGACCGTAGGAAGGTCCGCGGCCAGGTCCTGGTGAATGTTGATTTTTGAGAGACGCCCGTTAAAAACGCCCAGAGCATCGCTGACGATCCGGTTGATATCCGAAGGAATAGGCTGCGAGGCGGGGAATCTTGCGAACTTAGAGAATTCATCCACCAGCGTTTCAAGCGTTGTCACTTCGCGCTCGATCAAGGATGCGCTTTCCGTTACAGCCAAGATCAAGCGCGAATCCACGGCATCCGGGAGCAGCTTTCCCGGCTTCACGATGAGCCGCCGGATGCGGTCAGAAGAGAGGCGAATAGGCGTGAGCGGATTCTTGATTTCATGGGCGATGCGCTGCGCCACTTCGCGCCACGCCGCGCTGCGCTGCGCTTGAACAACGTC
>DASZAA010000238.1:0-7446 GCA_035945615.1 Terriglobia bacterium | reverse complement strand
CGGCTTTTAGATATTAAAGACCGGCGGCCAGAGGCCGCCGCTACAGCGCGTCATCCAGCATTCTCCTACAGACTCCATGCCGCCGGGACGGCGGCGCTACATTAGCCAACCAATCCGAGCTTTTCTTTAAGCATCCGCACGCGGTCTCTCGCCACGGTAAGCTCCGCCGTGTTCTGGCCCTTAAGCCTCACCACCAGTTGACCTCCAACCCAAGACTGCAGTTCTCCCACCCAGGCAAGGTTGAGTAGTGTCGAGCGATGGATGCGCACGAAACGCCGCGCCGCAAGCTTCTGCTCAAGCTCGGTAATTGTGTAATCCACTACGTGCTTCTTGCCTTCGGCAACCGCGTAGGTGAGCTTATCTTCGGCGGTAAAGTGCGTGATCTTCTTCAGGTCGATGAACTGGATGTGCCCCCCCACGCGCGAAGGCACATGATCGGCAAAGCCTGTGTCCGGAGAAGGCAGCGACTCGGCAAGGCGGGCGAAGAGGGCTTCGATCCGGGCACGAAACACCGCCGGATCGTTTGCCGTGCGCCAGCGTTCCAGCTTGGTCAGCGCCCGGTCAAGCTGCTCCGGCTCAACCGGCTTCAGCAGATAATCAATGGAATTCACCTCAAACGCTTTCAGGGCAAATTGATCGTAGGCTGTGGTGAAGATCACCATGGGCTGTGCCGGAAGCCGCTCGATCAGCTCGAAGCCGTTCATGCCCGGCATCTGGATATCAAGAAAGAGAACGTCTATCTCCTGCCCGTTCAGGAATTGCAGCGCGGCTTCGGGGTCGGTCGCAGTCCCGACGATTTCCACGCGCTTGGTAGCCTGTAGAAGCCGCGCAAGCCGCCTGAGCGCAAGCGGCTCGTCATCCACTAGGTAAACGCGGAATAGATGAGTTTCGGTGTTCATGATCTGGACGCATCCCCATTCGGCACTTGCGGCAAAACGATGGTGACTGCGATTCCGGCGCCCTTGCGCTCAACGGTTAAGTTGGCATTCTCGTCGAACAGGCTGGCCAAGCGACCGGCGAGATTATCGAGTCCGTGCCCGTTGGGCGTGGCCGAGAGATTGAAGCCCGGCCCGTCGTCCCATACTTCGAGAACCAGTTGTTGCTCCGCAGCCCTTGCCTCAACGCGGATTTCTCCACCCTCGCGCCTGGGCGCAATCGAGTGCTTGATGCTATTTTCAACCAGCGTTTGCAGGGCGAGCGGCGGAACATCGAGCGATTCAAGCTGCCGGGGAACGCTGACTGAATAGACGAGCCGGTCTCCGAATCGCGCCTTTTCGATCTCAAGATAGTCGCGGACGATCTTGGCTTCTTCGCGCAGCGGCGCGAGGCCGCGCCCGCCGGCGTCCAGTGAAAACCGCAGCAGAGCCGCGAGGCGCTGGATCATCTGTTCGGCCTTGGTTGGATCTTCCTGGGTGAGCGCGGAAATCGAGTTGAGCGTATTGAAGAGGAAATGAGGATGGATGCGCGATTCGAGCGAGGCCAGCCGCGCCTCAGAAACCAGCTTCCGGGCGCGCTCTTTTTCAATCAGTTGATCGCGCAACGCCCGCTCCTTTTCGTCGATTACCTGATGTAGCCGCGCATATTGGCGGATGACAAGCCCCACAATGAGGGCGATGCCGCTATCAAAAAGGACCACATTGCCAAAGTGGGACCAGTAGGAGCCGGGAGGCGCAACAAGCTTTGCGGCGCTCAGAATAAGGCCCACAATGGCGGCGCAAACCGGCGTCAGAGCTATGATCAGCAGAATGAAGACGACTAAATTCCAGGGCGACGGAAGACGCAAAGTGCGAGGAGCATACCGGCGCATCGTCCCCCCCAGAACAATGCCGAAGGTTTCAAAATAGATTAATGCGGTAAGAATATATCCACCAATTCGATGAACGTCCCCGTGCGAATCGAACCACCAGATATAGAGGCCCAACGTTACCGGAAAGACGACATAGACCAGGATCAGGAACGGAATCATCTGTGCCAAAGGCCGCTTGCGGTGGAAGAGGGGGAGAATTGGATTCATGCCGTTTCAAATCAAAAGCGGTTGCGCCGTTCTTGAAAGCGCCGCCGCGGTTTTTGCAACCAGATTACCGCTGAGATCGATCCAAAGCATCATTTTTCAGAGTTCCCTCAATTTGGCGCTCCACCGTTTGAGCAAGCAACCGTTGCGGGTCGATCTTCAGCGCCGCTTGGATTTCCTGCAGGGCTTCGCGTTTTCTGCCTTGCGCAAGATCGGCTCGCGCAAGCCAGACGTGCGCCGTTGCGGCGGCGTCCGAAGACGGGTCAAGTTCAATCGCTTTATGGAGAAATTCAACCGCCTTCTGCTTGTCGCCTCCAAATATCGCAGGGGAAAAGTAATAGGCTACGGCGCGGGTAACGTAAGCATTGGCGTTCTTCGGGTCCAACTGGAGGGCCTTCTCAACCTCACGGTTTGATTGAGGCCCATAGCGCATCCCACCAGCGAAAACCAGGGGGATGAGTTGCCCCAGCATATCTCCGGCAAGCCAGTGCGTTTGCGAAGAATCAGGACCAATCTGCGCGGCCTTGCGAGCCGCGGCAACTCCGGCTTCGGCCGCTTCCTTCAAAAGCTTGTTGTCCTGGTGAACCCTCGCCGCCTCGCAAAGCCAGTCCTCGAATAGCGCCAGACGAATGTATGACTGGCCACCGCGGCTTGCCTTCCCTTGAACACTCGCAATTATTGATTGTAAAGCTTGCACGTCTCCACGATCCCGCGCCTCTCGAGCCTGGGCGATGACCCGGCTGCCATTGGTATCCATCGGCAATCCATAAATTGGCGCGAATAGCACGGTTAATAAATAGCAACCGGAGATGCAAATTTTAGCTATCACGGTCTGGTGCTCCTCACGCAAGCACTTTAGACAATCGAAAAGACGCTGTCTACGATGTTCCGAAGAAAACATCGAAATTCCCGATGAAGGGCCGTGTCTGGGTGATGAGGGGTTGGCGTCTCGCAGTAATAACGGTCGCGTTGCGATGTTCGCTTAAAAACCGTCTCGTCTATCCCATTTGTCTCAAAAATCTCAGTGTGGCGTGCTAGGCTTTGTAGCGCAGACCTCCGTATTTGAGGTCTGCGGGTTTTCTGTGCATTCAAAAGCCGCAGACCGCAAGAGCGGCGGTCTGCGCTACAGAGTGGCCACAAAGATTAGAAAAATGGCCTGGGGGAATGACAGAAACACACACAAAAAATCATGGAACGAACCCTAGGGCCCCTTTAGAATCAACGTTTCTAATTTTCGGAGGCGGCCGCGCGGCTTGCAAATCGTCTCATTTGTCTCAAAAGTCTCACGATGTCGGGCTAGGTTCTGTAGCGCAAAGTTCTGCGGTTAGAACTCTTCGAAGTCTGTAGCGGCGGCCTCTGGCCGCCGGGTTTTAAATAGTAAAGACCGGCGGCGGGGACGCCGCCGCTACAAAACGATGCCCAAAGGTTAGAAACAGTGGAGTCGAATATCCGGCCCCTAGAACGGCACCCACATCATTGACATTTCACGGGGCTTGGGTTGGAATGAGGGCCATGACGGAAGAGAAGAAGCCGGAAGTCCCAGCAACCCCCGGCTGGAGCATTGAAGCAGAGGCAGAATGGGAACGCGGAGTGCTCGCGCCTGCCCTCGCAAGCTCGCCCGAGCGGCAGGCCGCTTTCACCACCACTTCTGGCGTGCCCATCAAACGGCTTTACACCCCAGCTGATCTAATGGACTTTGACTATTCGCGTGACCTAGGTGAGCCTGGCCAGTATCCCTTCACTCGTGGCATCCACGAAACAATGTACCGGGGCAAGCTCTGGACGATGCGTCAGTTCAGCGGTTTCGGGACGCCCGAGGAGACCAACCGCCGCCTTCGTTACCTGCTTGCTCAAGGCCAGACCGGGCTTTCCATTGCTTTCGACCTACCCACGCTGATGGGCTATGACAGTGATCATCTTCTTGCTCAGGGCGAAGTGGGCAAATGCGGGGTGGCTGTCTCATCGCTTGCCGACATGGAAGTTCTGCTGCGAGGCTTGCCGCTCGAAGCGGTCTCCACCTCGATGACCATCAACTCCCCCGCGGCCATTCTCTGGGCCATGTATTTAGTGGCGGCGGAAAAACAGGGCGCGGATTGGAAGAAACTTTCGGGTACGCTTCAAAACGACATCCTGAAGGAATACATCGCGCAGAAGGAGTACATCTTTCCGCCCGGCCCGTCGATGCGCCTGGTGGTGGACTCGATTGTTTTTGCCGCGCGCGAAACGCCCGCGTGGAATCCCATTTCAATCAGTGGATATCACATCCGCGAAGCCGGCGCCACGGCAGTCCAGGAGCTGGCTTTCACGCTGCGCGACGGCATCGAGTACGTCGAGGGGGTGATCCGCGCGGGGTTGAATGTGGATGACTTCGCGCCGCGCCTCAGCTTTTTCTTCAACGCGCATAACGATCTCTTTGAAGAAGTGGCCAAATTCCGCGCCGCCCGCAAGATATGGGCGCATGTGATGCGCGAGCGATTCGCCGCGAAGAACCCGCGCTCGTGGCTTTGCCGCTTCCACGCGCAGACGGCCGGATGCTCGCTGACGGCGCAGCAGCCATACAACAACGTCGTCCGCACAACTGTGCAGGCTCTCGCCGCCGCGCTCGGGGGCGCGCAATCGCTGCACACCAACGCGCTTGACGAAGCGTGGTCACTGCCCACCGAGCACGCGGCCACGCTGGCTCTGCGCACGCAGCAGGTGCTGGCGCATGAAAGCGGCGTGGCCAATGTCACGGACCCGCTGGCCGGATCCTATCTGGTCGAACGGCTGACGCTCGACACGGAGCGCGCCTGCTATGCCTATTTTGATCGGATCGACGCCCTGGGCGGAATGGTCGCGGCGATTGAAAAGGGTTTTCCGCAGCGCGAAATCCACGAGGCGGCTTACGCTTATCAGCAGGCTGTCGAGAGCAAAGAAAAAATAATTGTCGGGGTTAACAACTATCTTACCCGCGAAGAGCAGCCGGTTGAACGGCTGGCGATTGATGAGAGTGCGGCAGTAAGACAAAATGAGGCACTGCGGGAACTCAAGCACCGGCGGGATCCGCTGCGCGTGCAATCAACCCTTGAATCGCTGGCGAGTGCGGCCTCAACGCTGGAAAATCTCATGCCGTATTTCCTCAATTGCGTCCGCACCGATGCGACGCTGGGTGAGATATGCGGAGTCCTGCGGCGCGTTTTCGGAACGTATGAGGAGCCGGCATTCAGATAAAATTGGCAATTGCAGCGGCAGCTTCCGGCCGCCGTTTTTTTAACATGGTAAAGACCGGCGGCCCCTGATAGGCTTTGCCCGCCGCTACAGCATTGCGCAACAACCGTTCGCGGCCACTTTTTGAGGAGGAAAAATGGCAGACGAGCAACCACTGCTTGGGCTTCATTTTGTTTTTACGGAAGCCCAGCGCAAACTCCAGGAACAGATGGGGACAGCCGATTCTCTGGATGTCAAAATGGGCGTGTTAGTAGGGTTTCTTGGCGCGCTTTTGGCCGGAATGCTGGTTGCGCTGCTTGCCGCCGAACCGGGCAAGGTTCACGCGCTGCTTAATCCGCCAGGCTGGTTTGGTTGGATCATCGTTGGTCTCTTGGCGCTTGACGGCGTTTTGATTTTGGTGGCGCTCATTACCTCATTCGGCGCCTATCGGCCAAGGAAGTTCAAGTCGGGCATTCCATTTGGCACGCTGTACGAATGGACCAATGAGGCGCCCAAAGACACAAAATACGCTTTTCTCCCTACCCTTGCGGAGGGCATCAAACTCAATGAAGCCTTGTTAAGACCTAAACAAAGAAGCGCCCAGAAGGCGGCGTGGTTTACCCTTGGGGCATTGCTCGCGCTCCTCCTTACCGCAGTCGCAATCGTGATAAGATTGAAGCTATATTCATAACTTCAAAGGTCAGATCAGGAAAATTCGAGGCGGTGAAATATATGCCCGATGAAAAGAAAATCAACAACCCAGCTCCGAAACCGGAGACCCCGCCAAGCGTTCCTCAAAAACCAAGGCCCAAGGTGCCGTTTGTACCTCCTCCGCTCATTTCGGAGCCGGATACAGCGGTCAAAGTGTTATGGACGCCAAAGCTGCCCATACCAGATCGGGACAAAGTTTCCTAGGGTGCTTTTAGCTCTAATATGATGATCCGTCCCATCCGTGTGCTTGTCGCGAAACCGGGACTTGACGGCCACGATCGCGGGGCCAAAATCATCGCCCGCGCGCTGCGCGATGCCGGCATGGAAGTGATTTACACCGGCCTTCGTCAGACGCCCGAGCAAATCGTCGGCGCCGCGCGCGACGAGGACGTGGATGCTATCGGCATTTCGATCCTTTCCGGCGCGCACAACACTATTCTGCCCCGCATCTGCGAGTTGCTCCGTGAACAGGATATGAAAGACGTATTGCTTCTCGCCGGCGGTATCATCCCTAACGAAGATATTCCCCGGCTTAAACAAATGGGTGTCACGGAGGTTTTCCAGCCGGGCGCCTCGACCGTCGCCATCGTTGATTTCATCCGTTCCCACGTCGAAAGACCCGATGGGGCTTAGGCTTGGGTGCAAAAAAAGGCGGCAGAGATCAAATGATCTCTGCCGCCATCACAAAAAACAAATCAGGTTTTAATCAGCTTTATGCAACCACCTGCAAACGCCGGCGAAGCAGCAAACCAAGGCCGAGTAATCCGGTTCCAAAGAGGCACAGGGAAGCCGGCTCAGGAGTGCTCAGCGTTGCCGACACGCTGTTGTTCGGCAGCGCCACGCTGGAATCGACGAGCGATTGAACAGAAGTCATGCTCGGGATGGTGAACTGGAACGTCAGAATCCCGCTGCCCTGGCCGTTAAGCGCAAAGGCATTGAGAATGGGGTCGCTTCCCCCGCCGGTGAGGTTATTCAGGGAAACATCAAGCTGATAACCGCCCGCACCGGAGGTGATCAGGTTCTCCCAGACAATATCGCCTGTGAGTGCGCTGCTTCCGTTAATGGAAATGGCCAGAGGGCCGGAAGTGGGGTTGAACGTCGCAGCCGTTCCCGACCAACCGAGGTCGAAAGACGGAAAGCTGACTGACGAACTGGTGATCGCTTCAGCGGGATTTGTCGCCGCAACGCTCAGGCTGCCGAAGGTTACATCCTGGCAACCCGATGGCGAACTTGTGCAGTTGCTGGTCCCTACTGGCGTGAAATTGATAAGCCCGTTGATCTGAAGATCATCGGCTTTGGACTTTACCGAAGCCGCCATCATGACGACGGCAACCGCGGCAACAAGACTCAAAAGCTTAAGGTTACGTACCATGTAGCTCCTCCTCATAAGGTTTACTGTTTGGCCGGCGGCTTGCGGCACGCCAGCATGACTCGATTGAGTCTGGCCCTTGGCCTTGCTCCCCTCGCCCGGATTCTAAATCCGTCCGCAGCAGGACCCTGTCAGCCTACAAACGAAGGAGCCACAGGTGCGCTCCCCC
>DASZAA010000237.1:0-5768 GCA_035945615.1 Terriglobia bacterium | reverse complement strand
CTACAGCCGCAGGTATCGCTCTAAAGCCTACCACGCAAGATGCAAGCCAAACTGCATATTTCTCATGGGAGACTGCACGTCGGTAATCAGGCCGGCAGTTGGCGTATCCGTATTGGTATTGCTCGGATTCGCCAGGTTGGTATAGTTGAACGCGTTATACACATCCCAGCGGAATTGCAGGTTGAACCGCTCCGAAAGCTTGAAGTTCTTAAGCAAAGACCAATCGGCTGCGAAAAGCGGTGGGCCCACCAGCGAATCGCGTCCAGCGCCGCCAAAGAGGAACGGACCGGGGACGGCATACGCCGCGGGATTAAACCACTGGTTGCGGTTGTGCAGCGTCCCAGAAAAAGGATTCCCAATCTGGTTGGGGCGGAGACTCATGTCGGAATTCAGCGAACTATTGTTGGCGAGGCTGGGTGAAAAGGGCATCCCGCTTTCGACGCTAGTGATGCCTGTCCACTCCCAACCGGAAATCACCTGACTCGCAACTCCACTCGTGTTCGAGAGCCAACGCTGTCCCTTGCCGAAAGGCAGGAAATAGGTGTGTCCGAGCGTAAAGACTTGTGTCCTATTGAACGACGCCGGTCCGTAATCGAGCTTCGTATCGTATTGGTCGGTGGCGGTGCCAAATTCTCCAAAGTCGAGCGCCCTCTGATACGTGTAGTTGGCAATAATGGAGAGATTGTTTGAGTATTTCTTGACCACTTGCACCTGAAGCGCATTGTAATTGCTGCTTTCGCAGTCGCACTTATTAAAGATGGTCTGCTCGATCCCAAACTGCGCAAAATAGGGCCGCCGCAGATCGAAGTTGGTTCCAGGCCCTGGAATGGCGGAGTTCATATTCCATCCCATATTCAAATCACGGCCAACGTTCCCCACATAGCCTGCCGAGGCGGTGAAGCTGGCGCCGAACTGGTGCTCAACGGTAAAGTTGTAGGAATCAACCCAGGGAACAGTGTTGTTGGTGGGAATGTGCGGCGTGCCGATCCCGTCCGGAAGCAGCAACTGGCCATTTGAAGGAATCGCAGGAAAGACGGGCAACGGCGGCGCAGCGCCGAGCGACGGCTGCGCAGGAGGCGCTCCAGCAACGAATTGCACCGGGAAAAACGAATTGGTGGTGGAAAGGTTCTGGTTCACGATGGAGGGATAGATGTCCGCTGCCAGATCGTTAAAGTTCCAGCCAAACGTTCCGGCAAAGTAGCTGCGTCCATAGCCTGTGCGAATAACGGTCTTCGGAGTGAGAGCGTATGCAATGGCAAGCCGCAGGGAGAAATTGTGATAATCGGTGTTAACCCCACCACTTTGCGAAACTCCGCCCACTCCAGGAATGTAGACGGTATTGTTGGAGATGTCATAACGGCCACCTTGTCCCGGATGAAGTGACGTATCCGCAAACCAGGTGTCCCACCGTAGGCCATAATTGAGCGTGAGTTTTGGAGTGATCCTCCAGGTATCTTGCGCGAAGTAGAACATACGCTTCTGGCGGTCCTGCTGGTTGGTGGAAATCTGGGCAAACCGCTGGAATTGACTCGGATCGCCCAGCAAGAAACTTGCAAGCCCCGATCCTGAATTGGTGTCGGTCAGCGAGGAGGTCACGTTAGGCTGGAACGCATAGACACCTGCCCGGTGATTATCGCTTGGCAGCCGCAAATTCTGCGCGGCTTCCACTTGGCCGCCCCATTTGATGGTATGGTTGCCGACGATCTTCGTCCAATTGTTTACCCATTGAAATACGTTTTCGGTTTCGTGTAGAGGACAATTGCACTGGAAACCCATTTGAAAGGCACCCGTGCCATTGATGTTCATATCAGGAAGACCGCCGCTGCCTGCGAGTGAGGGCAGATTGATGCCGGGAATGCCCGCTTGCGCCGCCAGGTTGGTATTCGCATCCAGTGGGTTTTCCAAAACGCGGTAACGTGTGGCGCCAAAGCGGAAATCGGTGAGCATCGTGGGGCTGATCGTGTAGTCAGCTCCCAAAACGCCGTTATCGGTCAACCCATTTGAACGGCCTTCGTACATATTGACGCCCTGCGGATTGACTTCGGGCCCCCCGTACAATCCAAATGCTCCGGGCGAAAGAACGTAAATGTTCTCATAGCTGTACCGTCCAAAGTATGTGAACTTGTCGGTCAAATTATGATCCACGCGGATATCAAATTGATCCGTGTCGTAATTGTTCACTCCATTGGCAAGGTAATTTTCGCCCGGCCCGGACGCGCCGGGCAGATTGGGGAGCGGTAGAAAATTAAGAAGGTTGGTGGCCTGCGAGACGATGGACGTGGTAGGAATCTGAGCGCCGGCAAAAAGCTGGCGTCCCGTGCCATCTGGATTTCCGGTCGCAGGATTGTAGATATTCACGCCCAAATCGGCGAGCGATCCCTGGCGCTCAGCCGCAGTTGGCACGCGGGTTTGCGTTGAGCCGCCCAGGTCCTCGCGGTTTCCCTGGTAGTCAAAGAACCACCAAGCCTTATCCTTTTTGATCGGTCCACCCACCGATCCCCCAAACTGGTTCCAGCGAAGCTCGGGAATACCGCGATGGGCTGGCGCCGGGGTGCCGGGCGCGTGAATGCCTTGTGTAAAAGGATCGCGGGCCTGGAAGATATCGTTCTGAAGATATTCAAAAATTGAACCGTGAATTTGATTACTACCGCTCTTCGTTTGCACCTGAATGACCGATCCGCCCGCCTGGCTGAATTCCGCCTGATAGTTGCTGGTCGTTACTTTGGCCTCCTGAATGGAGTCAAGCGGCGGATTGACATTAATAATGCCTAGCACAGCATCGTTATTGGTAGTGCCATCAATCATGAAGTTGTCGTTGGCATATTCCTGACCATTGGTGTTCACCAAAATGTCGTTGCCGGGGTTTTCGTTCAACGGATGCTGGAAATTGTTCTTGACCGTCCCTGGGACGAGCAGCTCAAAGCTGGTGAAGTTGCGGTTAATGACTGGCAAGCTCTGAAGGGTGTGGGACGTTAAATCCGTGGTCACTTCTGCGTTTGTGGTCTGAAGCAAGGGCGGAGCACCGGTGACGGTGACAGTTTGGGACATTGAACCCACTTGCAGTTTGGCGTCGACGCGCGAGGAGGTCCCCACAACTACCGTCACATTCTGCTGCGAAAAAGATTGAAAGCCCTGCTTCGAGAAATTCAGGGTATACGTTCCAGGCAGAAGATTGGGCGCGGTGTAATTCCCGGAATCGTTGGTCTCAGCGGTAACGACCACGCCTGTGGCAACGTTCTTAATCGAAACCTGGACTCCGGGAACCGCCGCGCCCGTGGAATCCATAACAGTGCCAATGATGTTACCGTAGGTGGCTTGCCCGAAAGCACAAGGTGTCAGCGCCGCTAAAGCCGTCATTATTAAGGGAAAAACAAATGTTTGAATCTGTTTTCGATAACTTGTCATAAATCCTCCACTCCCACTGTGCGGTATTCGAAAATCACAAATCATAAAAAAACACGTCTCACCCTAACCCTCTCCCCGAATCGGGGAAAGGATAGTCCGCGCTGAGGTGTGAGTGGGAGGTAGAGCACAACGGGTCGTTACGGTCAAACTCCGCGCATGTCAATCACTTATAAAGCAAGGCTCAGCCCGAATCCCCCATGCTCACAGTGTTATAATTAGATAGTTATTTGGGGCGTTCGGGGAGTGACATACGGTGATGTAACAGCGAGCTAACGGTTACAGTCATCGTAGCAACGACCCTCTACAAACATAGTCGCCGGTTCTTGCTATTCCCAAACCAGCGCCACCGCTTCAATTATTCATAGGCGTCCATGGAAACCTCTCTAAACGCCGACAATCAACCTGGTGTTGAGGCGGGCGAGATACGCCGCCAGCTTAAGAAAATCCTCCGTTCAACCGCGTTTCGCAATGCGCCTGGTCTGAAGAAGTTCCTTGAATACGTTGTGGGTAAATCGACCGAAGGTCTTTCAAGCGAGATCAAGGAATACTCCATTGCGGTCGAGGTGTTGGGAAAGCCAAACGACTACGATCCTCGCCTGGATACGACGGTTCGCGTGCAGGCGCATCGTTTGCGGGAGAAGCTTGAAGAGTATTACAACGTCGAAGGCTCAAGCGATGAGATCGTTATCGAGTTGCCTAAGGGCCACTACATTCCCCAGTTCTCGCGCCGGCTGAAGTCTGCGGGTGCGAACGGGGGAAGCGCAACCCTCGCTCTGACGCCACCAAACCTGGAGACCGACCCGGCCTTGGCAGCGCCTCCGCCGCAAGCCGGGCGAACCCGCCTTGCGGCTGATGTCCGAGGGCAGCGGGATCACCGAACACCTCTTTCCGCATGGCTTGGGAGAGTTGTCCTGGCTATTCTGCTGCTGATTGCTGGCGCGCTCCTTTCTCCGTGGATTCACCATATTCCTCTTCCCGGAGTTTCCGGCAGCACGCGCGAAACATCCATCAAGCCAGGCGACATTGACGGCCCTCTCCAGGCCGTCTGGGCTCATTTCTGGAAGAATTCGGGATCGGCCATCGTGGCCTATTCCAATTCGATATTTCTGGTCACTGAAACCTCGGACCTATTGCGGCTTAAAGCCGGAGATGTGGACGGCTTGGGCGCGCCCGCCAAGGGCGGCGAGGCTCTCAGCCTTGCGGAAAACCCCAAATTGGTCGAGGACGCGGGCCCGGTCTTCTTCAATGATGGATACACCGGAACCGGCGAAGTCATGGCTGTCTACTACCTGGACCGTTTGTTTGCCCGCTCCAATTTGGACCTAAGCGTCAAACGGAGCCAGCTTGTGACCACCGACGATCTGAGGACTCAGAATGTGATTTTCCTGGGGTCGATCATTGAAAATCCGGTGCTTTCGGGCCTCCCTCTCAACCAAAACTTCGTGTTTACGCAGCCCCAGAAAGCGCCCACGCTCTGGCGGGCGCGCATCGTGAACCTGCATCCGCGATCCGGCGAGGCCGCCTCCTATGGGGTCGAACGCGATCCGAAAACTCAGGTTCTGCTGGCGGATTATGCGCTCGTAAGCTTTTTGCCCGGGGTCACGCCTGGCCGCGAAATTGCAATCCTCGCGGGCCTGACTACAATAGGGACGCAAGCCGCGGCGCAATTTATCACATCGCCTTCCGGTGCAACTGACTTGATGGCGCACTTAGATCAAACAGGCCAAATAGATAAGCCGGGCCCAGTGGAAACCGCGACGCCCCATCCCTCCACCAAAACCTTCCCACGCTATTTTCAGGCCCTGCTCAGGGTCGAAATTCATAAAGACGAAATCCTGAAGATTCAGTATGTTGCAGGCCGCAACCTACACCCGCCCAGGCAAGGTTTTTAGCTTTCTGGGTAGCGCAGACCGCCGTTTTTGCGGTCTGCGGCTTTTCGGTCGGAATTCTTGTTTGCAAGCTGCGGACCCCGACAATCGAGGTCCGCGCGGCACGCTTTAGAGGTGCGGCGGCTTGCTGCCGCTTTGCTCTTGCGAGCTTGCTCGAAACGCCGAATGAATATCCGGCGGATTCAACCATGCCTCAATCATTTATCGCACAGCGCGAAGTATGCGATGTTTATGTGTGACCCACGAGGGGGATATTATGTGCCGAAGAGAATTGCCCAGGGTATTTGAGCTTATGGACCTAGTCGAAGACCGAACCTCGCCAAATGCCTATTCTCAGAATTTCGAAAGGGATTTTTGCGTCCAGGTGTGGCTCGCGCGAGAGGCGGAGCTTGAAAAGCTGGACAAGGAGGCGTGGGACTTTCTCAAGAACGAGGCTTGTCCCTACCTGACGGAGCGGCACCCAAAACGTGGTTG
>DASZAA010000236.1:0-4264 GCA_035945615.1 Terriglobia bacterium | reverse complement strand
CCCCATGTCTGGGACGACCTGCGGTTCCTCGGCAAGCAATGGCGCCCGATCACCCACTGGGGCATTCGCGAAGCCGAGGTTGGGCCGATGGCCGCGCCAGGAACTTACACCGTGAAGCTCACCACCGGAGGCAAGTCTTACTCACAGCCACTCGAGGTGCTTGCCGATCCTCGCTCTCGCGCAACTCCAAACGAGACCGAGGCGACGGTCAAGATGCTGCTGAAAATTTGCGACGACATCTCAAGCGTTTCGAAAATGGTGAACCAGATCGAATGGCTGCGCAAAGAGCTTCAAACGATCGAAAACATGCTGGGGAAGGAAGGAACACCACAAGCTTCCACGCTGCGCTCGGTCGAAGATATGGATAAGAAGATGCAAGCAGTTGAAGATCAATTGCTCTCGCCGGCCCTCGCTAACAGCGACGAAAAATCCTATCTGGCGCCCTACAAACTGTACCTTCATTTGATCTGGCTGAACGGAGAGGTGGGCACCGGCGGTGGCGACGTGGCCGGCAATCCTGGCTATTCCCCAACCGATGCTTCGGTGCAGGTTTTCCACGAGCTCGAGAGTGAGCTTGCAAAAGCCGAGTCCGATTATCGCAATTTGATGGAAAAGGAAGTGCCTGCGTTTAATCGCTCACTGGCCGGGCGCGACATTTCCCCCCTGGTTGCGCGGATGTCGTCGGCCCCGACTGAGGAACCGTCGTCGGAAGCCGGAGCGGCTCATCCGAGCCGCTAACCTTGATCGTGGGGCTCTTCAGACGGGAAAGGCGGAAGGCTCTGAGGTACGCGCAATTCTATGAAGATAGGTTGACAGCTTCGATGTCCAGGGAGAAGGTGGGAAAACTACGGTTGTAGCGGCAGCCTCTGGCCGCCGGTTTTTACTATTTAAAGGCCGGCGGCCAGAGGCCGTCAGCCGCCGACTACTGCCTGGTGTACAATGACTACGCGGGTGGCGCATACATCGCGCATTTTGCGATGTGTGCGGTCACAGTATTCGGTCGATTGGGAGAATTGAGGAATCGTCTAGGAAGTAAAATCTGAAACTCGACCAGGGCCATTTCTCTGGCGAATCTACAAGGCCTCGCTTGAGTGGATTCGCGTGCATGTAATCCAGCTTTTCGGCGCACTTCTTCGGACTCCATACATTGAGGTCGTAAAAGCGGCGCTGCCAGACGCGGTGCGTGGAAGGACGATGAACGGTTGAGGGGAGAGCAAGTTTCTCCAGCATTTTCGCGCACCACGAAAGCGCCGACTGCCGGCGCAATTGAGCGAGAATGAATTTCGCGGTTCGCTCTTTGAGACTCTGCATGATGGCAGATGGATCGGCATTTTCTGAAGGCCAGAGAAGCAGATGAAAATGCTCCGGCATTAAAACCCAGCCGATAACGCGAAAGTTTTGCTGCATCCGCAGTTGCTGAAGGGTGAGGACAAAGTGCTGGCAGAATCGGTTGGAATCGAACAGGCGAGCGCGGTGATAGGTGCTGGCGGTCAAAAAGTGAAGATGGTTGAGGCCATAGTAGTGACGCTGGCGCGGCATGAATTTATTCTACAGCCCTCAATCAGTCGCACACATCGCAAAAAGCGCGATGTATGCGCCACCCACGGGAGACTAAATGACGGCCATGAATGATAATCAGTTTCCCACCGCCAAATGGGGCATATTGGCGATGTTAATGGCACTGCCTGTCCTAATTGTATTCGCATTTCTAGGAGACTTTCGCAGAGGGGTGACTGCATGGATATGTGCTGGACTCCTCATCGGGGCCGTCAAGGCTCACTGGTTTTTGAGAAAACACGCATGGTTTTGGGTAACAGTAACCATTTTGGCGGTTGCCCAAGCTCCATTCGTCATTTTTTTCCCTGTTCCGATGAGTAAGAGCTTCACGGCGTGGGAGCTGCTGCCGGTTGCTATTTTAGATTTCGGCGTGATGTATGGCTGTATTAAACTACTTGCCAAATTTATGAAGAAGAGAAAAGAGTCAAGTGGATAGCGCGCGCGGGCGGGCTGGCGCAGACCTTCTGAGGTCTGCGAATAAATGAAATGAATCTGAATGAACCAACGGAAGGCCGGTGGCTGACGCCGGACCTGCTGGGCGGGGACATCACGAACCCGCAGTCCCTCAACCGCTACGCCTACGCACTCAATAACCCCACCACCCTCACCGACCCCAGCGGCCTGTGCCCGCCGTGCAGGTTCAAGTTGCCGATGCCCTTGCCCTCGCCTGGTATTGACGAATTTGGGTATGCCTACCCCGATGTTCTAGGGCCTGAGGGCTGGGAAGGGAGCGCCCTCAGTTTTGGAGGATTTGCGTTCGCAACCTCCTGGGGCTACAGTGGCTTCGGAGGAGGTGGCTGGAGGATCGGCGGCATCTACGACGGCCCAGCCAATTTGTCCCCACCAGGACCAGTTGGGAACCAGGGTTGCCCTGTCTCGCCTGATTCGCGGGCTGGCGCAGACCTTCTGAGGTCTGCGAATAAAGGAAATGAATCTGAATGATTCAACTGAAGGCTGGTGGCTGACGCCGGACCTGCTGGGCGGGGACATCACCAACCCGCAGTCCCTCAACCGCTACGCCTACGCCCTCAATAATCCTGCCACCCTCACCGACCCCAGCGGACTGGACTCATGCACGATAGACGGGCAACCGGGAATCTGTACGACCTCGACGGCTACGGCGCCGGACCAGCTACCCTTTTTCATCGGACCCTGTTCCTACGCGGGCTGGCGCAGACCTTCTAAGGTCTGCGGCGCCGGATCTCGAGCGGATCGCGACGCCGGCTTTGATCTGCGCGAGCTTCTCCGATCAGGGGCTGCACACGCGCGGAAGCTTCGAGGCGTTCCGGCGCATCCGATCAAAGGAGCGATTTCTTTATACGCATCGCGGAGGCAAGTGGTCAACATTTTCCCTTGCTCGACATCGATGTTGTGATGTGTCCAGTCTCAAACGCTACGTTGTATCGTGGGCGTTGCATTTCCACCGGAAACCTGGGGCCTCAAGAAGCCACATTGCGCACGAACTTCCTGCTTGACATTAGACTCCGTTAGGCGCACTCTGTCATAGACAACTAGGAGAGATTATGGGATACGACAAGTTGCAAGGCACGCTGGACCTGCTGGTGCTCAAGGTGCTGGCGCGCGGGCCGGAGCACGGCTATGGCATCACGCTGCGGGTAAAGCAAATCTCAGAGGACGCTCTGCGGGTGGAAGAAGGCTCTCTCTACCCGGCCCTTCACCGCATGGAGCAGGCCGGGTGGATCAATCCGGAGTGGAGGGCATCGGAAAACAATCGCCGGGCCAAATACTACCGCCTGACCCCGAAGGGCAAAAAGCACTTGGCCCAGGAACAGGAACAGTGGGCGCGCGTGGCCGAAGGCGTGGCCAAAGTGCTGCGGTACGTGTAGTCGTCAGGTGCCTGGAGTTGGTAGCGCAGATCTGTATTTTTCAGACCTGCGGCTTTCAATCTTGTGACCGGAAATTGCCAATCAGCAAAAACCGTAGGCCGCAAAGGCAATTATCTGCGATACGAGAGATGCCTTATGTCACTGGTTAAGCGGTTTCGATCATTATTCGGGCGGCAGGACGGCGAGCGCGACTTGAACGAAGAGGTTGCGCATCACATCGAACTAAAGACGCAGGAGAACATCGAGGCAGGGATGTTGCCGGAAGAGGCGCGCTACGCGGCGCTGCGAGCGTTTGGGGGAGTGGAGCAAAAGAAGGAAGCTTGCCGCGACGCCGACCGGCTGAGATTCATCGAGGACTTGGTTCAGGATTTGCGCTACGGCCTGCGGCAACTTCGTCGCAATCCTGGCTTCACGGCGATCGCTGTGCTCACGCTGGCGCTTGGTATCGGTGCGAATACTGCTATCTTCAGCGTTGTAAACACGGTACTTCTGCGGCCGCTGCCTTATCCCCATCCTTCCCGATTGGTGATGGTCTACCACGTTCCACCTGCCAAAAGCTTTCCGGGCATGACCAAATTTGCCGTTTCGCCGGCAAATTACATCGATTGGCGCCAGCAGAATCACATTTTTGACTCGATATCAATTTATGGCTTTCACGGCATGACCCTGAACGGGAGAGAGAAGCCGGAAGCCGTGAGGGCGGCAAGAGTGTCGGCTGGTTTCTTTTCAGCGTTAGGTGTTCAGCCGCGAGTGGGCCGCGTTTTCACACCCGACGAAGAACAGCTAGGGCACGCTAATGAGGTGATCCTTGGAAATGCCTTCTGGCATGCCCATTTTGGCTCGAACCGTAATGTCGTAGG
>DASZAA010000235.1:0-1804 GCA_035945615.1 Terriglobia bacterium | reverse complement strand
TTGCCCCATTTATGTCGAAGACGAAGTATTGAAGAACTCAAAAGTTGTGGGCGCGACTTCGGATAAAGTAAACAACGAAGAACTGAGCAAATGGCTGGAAAGCCTCAACGACGACGACATCGGCCGGTATAAGATGTAGCGGGCTGCGGAAAAGGCCGTTTGGGCTGCCCTCTCTGAATGAAGTCAGGAATCTCAAGCTCAGTGACGAGCGGCGAGCCAGCAGGGGCTAACGCATGACGAGCGGCTTTTGCCCGTCACGAACCAGTTGTCACTTGTCACTGCCTTTATGGCCACAGTCATTGCCATTGCAAATCAGAAGGGCGGCGTGGGGAAAACAACTACGGCCACCAATCTGGCCGCCGCGTTTGCGCTGAAGAAAAAACGCACGCTCCTCATCGACCTTGACCCCCAGGCCAACAGCACGCTCACCTTCTTTTCCCTGGACGAAATCCAAAGCTCTGTTTACGAGGTGCTGGCAGACCATCAAACGGCGCTCACCGAAATCGTGAAGCCGACCAAGACGCCGAACCTCTGTCTCGCGCCCGCCAAAATATCGCTTGCTAAGCTCGAAGCCATGCTGGTAGGCCAATTTGACGCGCCCTACCGGCTGAAGGACGCGCTCGCTCCTTGCCGCGAGAATTTTGACATGATCCTGATCGATACGCCCCCCACGCTCGGCCTCATCACGGTGAATGCGCTCGTCGCATCCACCCATCTGCTGGTTCCGATACAAGCCGCATACTACGCGATGGAAGGCAGCGACGACCTGCTGGATACGCTGGCGCGCATCCGTTCACGTCCCAACCCCGAGTTGCAGTTGCTGGGTGTGGTGGTCACGTTATTCGACAAGCGCACAAACCTCGCGCGCGATATCCAGAAGCAAGTCGCGCAGGTCTTTGGCGAAAAGGTATTCAAAACGGTGGTGAACAAGAGCGTCCGCCTGGAAGAAAGCCCGGCGTATAAAGAAACCATTTTCACCTTCGCCCCGGATTCTTCGGGCGCCGGAGATTACGAGCGGCTCGCGCGGGAGGTCTTACAACGTGTCCACTAGACGAATTGGCCTGCCTGTTACAGTGAAGATGCGGCACGACTCGCACTATGTTGAGGACATCATCTCCCGCACAGGCGCGGCGATCGGGCGCATGATCCCCATCGAGCAGATCCAGCCGAACGCGGGTCAGCCCAGAAAAGATATGGGAGACCTCAAAGGACTCATCGACTCCGTGCGTGAGAAGGGCGTGCTGGAGCCGCTCCTCGTGCGCTATCTGTCTCAAGCTGACCGCTATATGATCATCTCGGGTGAGCGGCGCTACCAGGCGGCGCGTGAGGCCGGGCTGCGCGAGTTGCCTTGCATTGAGAAAGAAATCAGCGACGGCGAGACGCTGGAAATTGCGCTTATTGAGAACTTGCAGCGGAAAGATTTGACGCCCTTTGAAGAAGCTGATGGATTGCACGCCCTGGCGGACCGCTTCGCGCTGACGCACGAAGAGATTGCCCGCCGGGTGAGCAAAGGCCGGTCTTCGATTACCGAGTCGCTGAGCTTGCGCTCGATTCCCGACGAGATCAAGGCGACGTGCGTTGAGCACGGCGTGCTTTCCAAATCCCAGTTGCTCCAAATCGCACGGCAGCCCACGGAGGGTAAAATGCGCGAGCTGGCGCGCCGCTTCGCCCAAGGCACGCTCAACCGCGAACAGGCGCGGGCGGAGCGGAACCCTGCCGGCAAGGCGCCGGGCCACGCATTCCAGTTTGTTCCGCCCTCTAAAGAATTCAAACTGATGCTGCGCTTTCGCCGCAAGAATGTGGA
>DASZAA010000234.1:0-15849 GCA_035945615.1 Terriglobia bacterium | reverse complement strand
CGGAAAGATTTTGTACTACCTGGGCTTGATTTACCCCCAGGTGGCGACCATGCCGCTGCTCCAGGGGGAGTTGGACTTTTTCGGGTTTCCCGTCTCCATCGAAGACCTGCATTTTCATGTGGCCTACCTGACGGAAAAAGGTTTGGTGTCTGTGGAGGGAGTTCGCGGCCCTCAAGTTCATCGGAACGTGTCTCTGATCAAGATCACCGCGAAGGGCATTGACTATTGCGACGGAAGGCTGCCTGTGGACGAGGGCATTTATCTCGAGCCGGCAAAATAATGAAAAAAGCAGAATCCAATCCGAACCCCGTTAACGAGAGCGTCGAGCAAGGCAAAAAGGGTGGCAAAAAAAGAGGGAACAAAAAGCCCGAGGTGCTCTACCACTACTCTCAGCTTCCCGAAAACTTAAAGAAGCTGGTTCATGATCTGCTCGTGGAAGGGGCGCCGTTTGAAGACGTGGTGGGAACTGTGGCTGACACAGGTGAAGCCATTATTACGCAGAGAGCCATCGAGCATTATTTCCGCTCGACGCCGGAAGTGCAGGCTGACCGTATCACCTATCAAACTCGCGTCGCTGACAAATTAGTGAAGGCGTTACGCGATCCCAAATCGACTGAAGCAAAGCTCGCACGGTCTGTACTCGTCATGGGGCTTTCGGGACTCAACCGCGGCGGTGAGACGAATCGCGTGAAACACGCACTGCAAATGATCAAGGAGCAGAGGGATGAGCGGTTCAAAGAAGCAGATTCTCAGCGCAAAGAAGCCAAGCTCGAGTTCGAGGAACAGGAATTTCAGATTCGCGTTCAATCGCTTCAGGCCAAATTGCAGTTGGCGACTTTTCAATTAGACAGGCTAAGGGATTCGATTGAAAAAAAGGGAAAGGGCAAAGCGTTGGGACCTGAGATCCTCCAGCAGATTAACGAGATATACGGAATCGTAACGACACCTAGTTCTGAAGAAATGAGTGGTGACGCCTGTGACGCCCAAGCGTGAAACAACAAGCAATACGGTCTCGAAGCATCCAGCGAGCGCCATTCCGGGCCAGCGCGCTATAGAACCTGGCAAGGCTGGAAACCGGGTCACTGTAAAGCCGGTGGCGCTTTCAAAAACGCCTGTGCAGTTGCTTCCTTATCAGCTCCGCTGGGTTGAGGACGATTCGCCTCTAAAGGTGGTGGTGAAGGCGCGGCAGACGGGCTACTCGTTTTCGTCTACTATCCGGGCCGTGCTGCGTTGCCTTCAGCGGCGCACAACGTGGATTTTTCTCTCCAAGGGAGAACGCCAATCCAGGATGCTGATGGAAAAGGTCCAGGAACACATTCAATCGTGCGGTCTCGTCAGCCAGATGAACGAATCGCAATTTTTTGAAGGAACCCTCATCAAGCAGCTCGAAGTGCGCTTTCCAAATGGATCGGTGATTTATGGTTTGCCGGCTAACCCCGACACCGCGCGCGGCTATACCGGCAACGTAACGCTGGATGAGTTCGCTTTCCATGCGGACGCGGAGAAAATTTACACCGCGTTATATCCAATTACCACGCGCGGCTATGGCCTTGAGGTGATTTCCACGCCCAACGGACAACAAGGCAAATATTTTGAAATTGCAAAGGGCGCGGGCCTGGTGGATGGTGCCCGATCGAAGGACAACCGGTGGTCCGCGCACAAAACATCCATCTATGAAGCCGTCGAGCAGGGGCTGAAAGTCGATCTCGATCAGTTGCACGGCGGAGTTGATGAGGAGACCTGGCGTCAGGAATTTTGCTGTGAGTTTCTGAGCGCGGCCAGCGAGTGGATCAGTCCTGCGCTTTTTCAAAGCTGTGTCAGCAGCGAAGCGAGCGCGCAGCTTGACTCATCAGCCGCAATTCGACACTCGCCGCTCGCCGAACGCTTATACGCCGGTTGGGATATCGCCCGCAACCGCGATCTGAGCGTGATCTGGCTCAGTGAACTTGTAGGCGATGTAACGTGGACGCGCGGCGTGATTGAGATGCGCAACATGCCTACTCCGGACCAGGTAAAAGAAGTCAAGGCGCTATTGCCGCTGATTCGTCGGATCAATATTGACCAGTCTGGCATGGGCCTTGCCATCGCGGAGCAGTTGGAGCGTGATTATCCCGGAAAAGTGGAAGGAGTTCAGTTCACGCAGCCCAGGAAGGAAGCGATGGCCGTTTTTGCGCGGAGGCGGATGGAAGAGATGAAGGTCCGCGTGCCGGACGGCGAAGCCATCCGCGCGTCGTTCCGAGCGGTGAAAAAAACGCAGAATGCCATTGGACAAACCCGGTTTGATACAGAGCACGACGCGAAGCTCGGCCACGCGGATCATTGGTGGGCTTTTTGCCTCGCGGAGACTGCAGCTCAACAGACGACGTATCACTTGGCCGACATCGGCGGACTGATTGGAAAGCCCGCGATGGCAGGGTTTCGGGACGCCGTTTTGTGAATAAGACGGCGCTCGCACAACTTGAAACACGGAGGAATGCAAATGAGTGACGAGAAAGAAAACATCGTGGACAGGATGTTCAAGAAAATCGGGAAAGGCGCCGAGGAGGCTGGGCAGCATGTGAAAAAGGAAGCCGAAGATTTCGGCCACAAGGCAGTCTCGGTGGTGAGCGAAGCAGCGCATATCGCCAGCAAGAAGGCGGTAGAAGCTGGAGACGAGATCAAGACAGGCGCAGCCGACGCTGGCCATGCCGTTAAGAGCGCAGCCGAGGCAACTGGACACGAAATCGATCAGGAGAGCCGGTCGTAGCCGACTAGAGGATTCAACCATGGATTGGAAGCTCTGGTTCAAGGGATTACTCGCAGCAGTTGTTTCTAGCGCGGCGAACTCCATTTCGGTTTTGGTGGCGGACCCGCAGCACTTCAACCCCGGCGCTGCGGGCGGAATGCGGAATTTAGGCATCGTTGCGCTTGTCAGCGCAATTGTCGGCGCGGCTCTTTACCTGAAACAAAGCCCGGTCCCGAAGTGAAATCCTGCGCCGCATGACGCTTTACGGCAGACATGCGACGCCTGACATCGCAAGAAAGGAAATTCAATGAGAGTTAAAAAGCTAGTCATAATCCCGGTTCTGGCCATGACGCTTGCGGCCTGCGGAGTTGCTGAATGGGTGAAAGCTGCGCAAGAGATTTTGCCAGTTGTGCTCCCGATGGTCACAAATATGGTCGCCGCCGTTTCGCTGCTTGAGGGTAAGACGGTCTCGCCAACGGACCTCAATACGATCAGCCAGACGGCCAATCAGGTCTCAGCGGACTTAAATCTGGTGGGGCAATTGGTGAACCAATATCAATCTTCGCCCAGCTCAACAACCTTGAGCAAGATCAACTACGCCTTGGTGGACGTGAACACGCACCTGAATGCCCTCATGCCGGCTCTTCACATTTCGGATCCGGCAACGATGCAAAAAATTAGCGCCATCTCCACGCTCATTACCAGCGAGGTGACGTCCATGGAGCAGATTCTGCCCATCGTCTCAGGCAGTCAGGCCCAAGCAATGTCACGCGTAGCCGCCCCCTTAAGCGCCGCGCAGCTTAAGAGCCGGTACGACGCGATCGTCACGCAACCTTCAACGAACACTGATGTTGATGCTGTATTTGCCAAGGCGGTCTTGAAATGATCGATTTCACGGCGGATTGCGGTAATGCTGTGCCGGGAACTTTATTTCGTGGGCTATGTGACAACTGCGGCTGTCGCGGGGTCCTGTGGCCGCCGGATTCTAAATAGCAACGACCGGTGGTCGAAGGCTACATGGGGCCGCCGTTACAACTTCAATTCTGGAATGGTAAGAGGAAAAATGGCAACGCCGAAACTAGGAAAAGGGCTCGGACGGAAAGCGGATGTGCACGATCACCGCGACTTGGTGTTGAAAGAGCGACAGGCAGCGCCGCTGCGCGATGTGGGAGCGCCGCTGCCGACGGTGGTGGACGTTTTTCACGGGCTTGATCTGCCGGTTTATGACCAGGGGGCGCTTGGATCATGCACGGCCAACAGCGCCGTCCTATACCGTCGCTTCCTGGCGCGGAGATTCGCAAAATACTCCGCCGCGGATACCGATCTCAGCCGACTCTTTTTGTATTATCAGGAGAGGAAGCTACCCTGGAATAGCGATGTGAATAGCGACAGCGGCGCGGCAATGCGTGACGCCGTCTACGTTTTGGCACACATCGGCGTCTGTCCAGAAAGCAATGACCCTTACCGGCCCACAGACTTTTCCTCTGATTCGCTGAATAACAACAAGCAGGATCTTTCTGCTGCTGCTGCGTTTCGCATCGGCGCTTATCATCGCGTGCCGGATGCGGTGACCGTGCGGCAGGTGCTGGCATCGGGCTACGCCGTCCTCCTGGGCTTTCAGGTCTATCCATCCTTTGAAGAGATCAAGAGCGATGGACTACTTCCTATGCCTGAGCAAGGCGAGGCTCCATTAGGCGGCCACGCCGTGGTAATTCGTGGGTACGACGATTCGCGGGCATGCTTTTTCATTCAAAATTCGTGGGGTCACGCGTGGGGAGATCACGGCTGCTTCTGGATGCCTTACGAGTACATCGAGAGGTCCGAAATCTCTGAGCCGGATATGTGGATGGCGCATTTGGGCAGGCCTTGGCGGGATTGAGTTGTAATTTCTGATTCAAGATTTCAAATGGCAAACAAAAGCCACAATTCGGGAAATGGTAACCGGGCGCAGACGACGCTCGATGAGCGCATCGACCGCGCCATTGGATTGGCAGATCAACAACTGGGCTATCAGTCGCTCCCGGTGCTGCCAGCGGCTGCGGCGTCATGGGCTTCGCTTCAACCGGTAAGCATCCCGCATAACGGCGGACTGGCTATTTCCGCGGCTCAAGGGGATTTTGAGAAGACCTACGGTGTGAGCGGAACGCCGATTACCAGCGGTTTTCTGGTTGACCTCGGCGAATACAACCCCGAGCTAATGGGGCGCAATGCGATCTCTGTTTACGAAAAAATGAGAAGGTCCGACGCACAGGTGCGCGCGACGCTGATGGCCTGCAAGCTTCCTGTTCTTTCCGCCAAATGGGAAATCGCGCCCGGCGAAGCCGCCAGCGGCTCTTTGTCCGTGGTCCGCGGGCCGTGCCCAATCGATCAAGGGCAGCGAGCGAAAGAAATTGTCACGTTCGTAAAAGGAAACCTTTTTGGCGGCCTCGAATTCAAGACCCCGGTGGGAGGGTGGGTCTCGCAGACTTGGCAAAGCGTGATTTCCAACGCGCTCCTGATGCTGGATTTCGGATGTGCAGTCCATGAGGATGTCTGGCGCGTAGACGGCGAGCGAATCCGCTTGCGCTCGCTCCCGTCGAGGCTACCCATCACATTCTACCGTTGGCATACGGATCCTGATGGCGAAACGCTAATGGCTCTGGAGCAGTACGGTTATCGAAGAAGTGAATTTCTCAATGCGCTCCTGCCCGCCGACAAGATTTGCCGGTTCACCTATCAGCAGGAAGGAGCGAACTTCTGGGGCATTGCGCTGCAGCGCGCAATGTATCCGCACTGGTACGTGAAGTCGAAGCTCTACCGGATCGACGCCATTGCCAATGAGAGAAACGCCCTTGGCATTCCGGTGTTCCGTCTGGCGGCGGGTTTCGCGGCCGAGGACAAAGCCGCGGCTTACAGTTTTGTGACTCAGCTCGCGGCGCACGAAGCGACGGGGCTCGTTGAGCCGCCGGGAGAACCACACACGGGGCTTCGCATCGTGGGCTATGAGGGCAATCTGCGGGATGTGATGCCCTCCATCCAGCACCACAACGAAATGATCTCGCGTGCGGCCCTGAATACGTTTATCGATCTTGGCCAGGCTGCGCACGGCTCGCGGGCGCTAGGTGCGACTGCCACCGACTTCTTCATGCTTGGCCTGCAAAGCGTGGCTGAGCAAATCGCCGCCGAGATTACGAATTCCACTTTGCGTCGGCTCGTCTCGCTCAATTTTGGAGACGACGCTCCGTGTCCACGGCTTGTGCCTGCGAATGTGCAGGCACGCAGCGTCGGTGAAAGCACGGCCGACCTTGTCGCTCTCGCGCAACAGGGACTCATCGTGAGCGAAAAGAATATCCGGCGTGTGATCCGGGAACGGTTTGCACTGCCGGAGGAAAGCAACGAAGGGATTGTCGCCGTGCGCGGAGAAGCCATTGAGGAAGACGGTCAGATTATCTCCGCGCGCGACGATGCGCATGAAGATGACGAAGGTCGTGATTCCGGCATGCAATCTGACCGGAGTTAAAAGACTGTACGGCGGCCTTCGGTCGCTGATTTGAACACGTCAAAAATCGGCGGCTACACCTTATAAGGGGCTGACAAACCAGACGTAGTTGTTACACGCTAAGGGAAGCAAATATGAGATACCGGACAAATCTATTGAAAAGAAAATCCGCTCGTAACGCCGCCCTGCTTCTCGTTTTTTCTCTGGCGGCGGCCACACTCCTAGCTAAGGGGCCTGAGAATACAAAATCGCAGCCGACGGCGAAAGATCATAAATACAAGATCGCCAGCGGCGCCGACCAGGTTCTAAGCTCGGTTTACGATCCCTCCACAAATACGATTCGTGTCTCAGGCGGCGGTAGTGGCAGCGGAACGGTGACCAATGTAGGTCTCTCCATGCCCAGCACGTTCAGCGTCACCGGCGGTCCTGTGACTTCTTCGGGGACCCTTTCGGTGAACTGGGCGCAGCCGGTCGGAATAGCAAATGGCGGCACCGGGCAGACGAGCGCCGCTTCTGCGTTTAATGCTTTAGCGCCGCCGACCGCAACCGGCGGGTTGATTTACGGAACCGGTCCAAACACTTATGGCAATCTTGCGCCCGGTTCGAATGGCCAATGCCTTGGATCCAACGGATCAACGCTCGTGTGGACAGCGTGCGGCTCCGGAAGCACGCTCACACTCGGCGGCGACCTCAATGGGACATCCACAAGCCAAACCGTGATTGGATTGCAAGGCCATCCTATCTCCGCAAGCGTGCCGGCTGGCGGCCAGGTGCTGGAGTGGAACTCTGCCGCCAACGCCTGGACACCGGCGGCTTTGCCCATGTTCGGAACGGTCTCAAGTGTAGGGCTGGCGATGCCTTCGATTTTTAATTTGACGGGATCGCCGATTACAAATTCGGGCACGCTGGCCGTCACTCTTGCGCCGCAAGCGTCCAACACATTTTTGGCGGGGCCTGCAAGCGGCGCAGCGGGAACGCCGTCTTTCCGCGCTCTGACCGGGCTAGATATTCCATCGATTAACTTGGCTTCGACTGGGGATGGCGGCATTACCGGAACACTCAACGTCGCAAACGGAGGCACAGGTTTGGTCTCGGTCGGCTCGAATGGCCAGTGCCTGGCTTCAAACGGAACCGCGCTCGTTTGGAACAGCTGCGGCACAGGGATGGTCACGAGTGTCGGCCTGACGTTGCCCTCGGGCTTCGGCACGAGTGGCTCGCCTGTGACTACCAACGGAGCACTGGGACTCTCCATGCCCGCAGGATGGGGCGCGGGATCGCTGCTCGTAGGCAACGGCGCAAACTCGGTGGCGACGCTTCCGGTGGGAACGAGCGGGCAGTGCCTGACCATGAGCGGAACGACGGTGGCGTGGGGATCGTGCGGAATGAGTGGAAGCTCTGCCACATTTCAAGTAAACGGAGCGAACGCGGGCTCGCAAACGGCTATCAATTTCCAAACCGGCGGCTATATTACGGTTACGAATCCAAGCGCGGGTAACATTCAGTTCAACTTTACTGGTCCGCTTGCGGTGGCGAATGGCGGGACAGGCACGGCCACGCCGAGTCTAGTTGCGGGACCTAATATTTCGGTGACGGGAAGTTGGCCGAATCAGACCGTCGGCTTCACCGGCATACTGCCGTTTGCAGAAGGCGGAACGGGGCTCAGTGCTCTGGGGACTGCGGGGCAATGCTTGCAAGTCAATAACGGTGCTACGGCCCTCCAATACGGTCCGTGCGGATCGGGGTCAGGCTCGGGCACTGTGACGAGCGTTGGCTTCGCGGCGCCGTCTGGTTTCACCGTTACAAGCTCTCCGGTTAGCGCGTCGGGCACGCTCACGCTGGGTATGCCGTCGAGCTGGAACAACGGCTCCCTTCTGGTGGGCAACGGAGCAAACTCTGTTTCTGCCTTAGGGATTGGCGCGAGCGGCCAGTGCTTGACCTCAACAGGCGTGACGGCGGTGTGGGGATCCTGCGGCGGCAGCGCGCTGCCGGCTGGCTGGTCGCAAAACGGCAGCACAGGAGCAATTATTGCGCAGCCGCTCAGCAATCAAGATGCTGTTCCGCTTACTGTCGCTTCATCATTTTCGAACGGTGGTACGGCGGACCTTTTCGATGTTTGCCAGACAAGTCCGTGCTCACCGGCCAACAAGTTCTTCTGGGTGACTTGGAATGGCAACCTCGGCTTCCAGGCTTCCAATATTCAGCTTGCGGGGACAGGCGCTGCGCCCTATCTCTATCTCAACGGCATCAATGGAAATCCAGGCCAGCCCTATCTGAAGCTGGCCACGGCAGAACTCAACGTGCCCGCTTGCGCCGTGTCTACAAGCGCGACGGGCGGAACGATTGCGGCGGGTACTTACTATTTCAAGTGCACGTGGGTTAACCCCGCTGGCGAAACTTACACCTCTCCTGAAAGCAGCGTTACGACAACGGGATCAACCAGCACGATCACGGTGACCGCGCCAGGAGCGCAATACAGCGCGTTTGGCTATCAGATTTACGCAAGCACAACTGCGGGATCGGAAACACTGTCGGTCCCGGCCGCCTCGATTTGTACTCTTTCGAGCCAGATTTTCGACGGCCGCGCGGTGTGCGCGCCAACCGCGAACGCCACATTTACCTCCGCGCCCTCTGGAAGTTCAGTCACGCCCCCATCTACGAATACTACTGGGGGAGCGTTTATCAGCGCGTGGGCGCCGTCAGCGGATGGACTAGGGCTTTTTTTGACGGGAGGCGCGCCAAACGCGGATGCGCCGGTTGGCGCGGGACTCGCGCTGCCGGGCGGCACGGGCGTCAATCTGACTTCGGGCGCGACGACCACAACCGGAAATCTCGCTTGCCTCTCCGCATCAAATACGGTTTCGCAATGCGGCGCGAATGCCGCTAATACCATCATCGGCGTGTTTGCGGGATCTGGGCAAAACGCTCTGGTGCAAACCACGGGGATCACCACCGTTAATCTGGCCTCCCCCACAGCGACAACGTACAACGATTACGCCTGCTCGAGCGCGACGGCAGGCGCCATTGTTGATAACGGAACCACACCCTGCGCCAGCGGCCAGCAAGTAGGCATCATTGCGCAGAGCAATTTGACCGCAGCGCTCGCAGTGCCTGTCTTCCTGCGGTTTGCGGGCAGCAGCAGCGGCAGTGGAGCAGCCTCTTCCAGTACATTCCAGGTGAATGGTTCGAATCTCAGCAGTTCGAGCACAGTCAACTGGATCGCTGGCGGACCGATCACGGCAACGAACACGAGTGCGGGAAATGTTCAGTTCGCCTGCCCTACGTGTCTCACTCTGAACCCAACGACGACGACGGCCAACACCATTACGGGGCAGAATGCGACCAGCGTGCCGCTGACGGTTCAGGGGTTTGGGAGCGCCGGAGGGGATGCCTTTGATGTTTACAACAACGGCTGGCACTCGCTCTTTGTCAATGCCTATGGCGATTTGGTCGCAGGCAAGGATATTCAGTCCTATGGCAACGTGCAAGTGGATTCAAATGGAACCAGCGGCCAACTCCTTTTCGGTACCAACAAGGACATGATCGTCTTCGGGGGCGGCGCGACGGGTAATGGAGATATTCGTGGCCAGCTTGCCGTGACATCTGCGACATCGGCCAGCTTTGCCTTTCCGCTTGCATATGGCTCCGCGCCAGTCTGCACGCTGACGCCCACCAGCAATCCAGGATCGTTGACGTGGTGGGTGACGACGACGCCCACGGCGGTGACGGCAAACCTCAGCGCCACCGGGACATTGACGTTCAATTACATTTGCGTGGGAAATCCGAACTAAAAGGCAGTGACAAGTGACGAGTGGCGAGAGAAAAGTAAAAAGGGGCAACGAACATTGAAAAGCAAAAATAAAGCACCAGAAATAGGAAGCCGGATAAACACGACGTGGCTCCTCGCGCTCGGGCTGCTATTCGCGGGTGTTGCTGGTTTTGGCACTCGCCACTTGCCACTCGTCACTATCTTAATGGCGCAATCAAGTGCGGCGGGGGTCGGCACATCGATGGCCTGCAATGGCGGCGAGCCTTACTATTGCGCCCGCGATGACCGCTCGATCCAGCAGATCACTCCTATCGTAATACCGGGAGTGAACCAGCCTTTCGTCCTGCCCGACTTTGGCGAGCGGGCCGTGCGGGCCACAGGACCAAATACAAACCCGGCCACGCCCAATGACCGCTACACCGCCAACAGCGGCGACTATTACTCGCAGTGGGGGCTTTACGACGCTTCGATGTGCTCGGGCGCGGGCGGATACCGTTTCGTGGTGCTCCAGCATTCTACCGGGCCGCTGGCAATGGAATTTTGTCCGAAGACCATGACGACGAGCCTGGCCGCGCAGATGAACTTCGCCGAGACGGGCGGCCAGTTCTCGCACATTGACCCGGCGGCAATGTACGGCATGAATGGCAGCCAGCTTCAGCTTTATTGCTATCCTGACGCGGGCACAAGCGCCACGGCTTATCCTGTTTGCGCCAATAAAGCTGGTACATACACCACGCTCTACGATTTTGCGAATTGCCCGAACCTGCCCGCGCCTGTGGACGCTCGATATTCTGACCCGCCCACGCAAGACGCGACCGACCGCTATTTCTCTAATGTCCTAGGAGACGCGCAGAACTCCTGGGGTTACATCTTTCGCTGGGACAAGCAGACAGGTGCTTGCTTATGGTTCGATCCGGCGCGGTTTATTTACGGCGGAACGGGCATTACGCCAACGGCCTCGCCAACAACGACGCCATTTTCGGCTTTTCTTTCCACGCCACCCACGGTGACAGCTGAGTATACGACGGGCAACATTCCTGCTGGGACTTACACGGTGGGAGTCACTTACAACTCCTACACCTGGCAGTACGGCACGGGCGAGTCGCCGCTTTCCGCGACCACGCAAGTGACGCTGACGGGCACGGGCGGATTTAATGTAACGCCTGCCAACTGCACGGATGCGTTCTGGTGCACGGCCGGCGGCAGCGTGCAATATCAGCCGACCTATAGCGTCTATGCGTGCGCAGGGACGAGTTGCACGCCTACGCTGCAAGAGTATTTTCAGCTTTCTCCGGCGGCGGACGGCACGACAAAAACCTTTACTGCAACAGAGACGGCTACTCAGTATCCCTCGCTGTTCAATGTGGTTCCATTCGATGTTATCAACGGCGCTGGAACATGGAATTTCACTGCGGGCGATCCTTGGGAGTATTACTTTAATCCAGATTTCGGTTACTGGAACGGTGCGATTTCCGGCTCATGGTCGGGAAACAACTTCTCCGAGACGTTCGCTACTGCGCCCGCCGCGGGTCACAACGCATGGGTGAGATGGGATTCTCCGAATAATCCCAATCTCTCCAATCAAACAATTCCTACGACCACCATTGCTACGCTGGTGACAAATGGACCCGTCGCGCCCACGGTGGCGACCACGGCAGGCGGCGGCGGCGGCATCCACACGGTTTCGATCAACATGACCGGGAGTCGCGTGTTCTTTGAGCTTCATGGCACGGCGGTATGGAACGCGCTGTTCTGGAATCCGGCGACGGGAGCCATCGTTGGCTGTAATAACGACCAGTCGTGCTCCGGCCATCTAGCCTTCGGCTATACAAAATTTCTCGGCGTTCAGAACAGCGCCAATTTCGGCGCCGATCCTATTGTGGGCAATTTCAATTACGGGATTGCGCCGATTGACACGCCGGATGCCTATACATCCTTTCTGACCGGTCCGCCCGCAGGGGTGACAGTCCTGAACAATGGTACGCAACACCTAAGTTGGGGCAACGATCTCAATGGCGAGGATAACGAACCGGCGTGCCAAGGCGGGTCGCCGGCGGGCGGCCAAAGCTTGAATACGCTTGCTCCTCTCGACTCGGAGATGTTCTGTTTTTCCCCTGTGACCGGCCATATCTGGCGGTTTTTCCATACGCGCTCGATGGGCGCTTCTTACGTTGGCGGCCCGTATACCGCGGGCGGCGATTCCTTCTGGCACCTCACGCTAGGCGCGCAAAGCCAGGACGGAAAATACGCCATGATGTCCACGGATATGTGGGGCACGCTCGGATTCACGCAATTAGCAAATTGGGCGACGAGCCAAAACCACGCGCAAGGCGACGAAATTGTCGATCCGAACGGAAATCTTGAGGTCGAATCCGCGCCCGGCAATTGTACGACGAATTCTACGCCGATCACTTGGCCGGCTAGCTTCAACGCGGTGACAACCGACGGCTCCTGTACCTGGCATCTGCTGGGCGGCCTGGGCCAGCCGTTCGCGGGCCTTAATTGGACGACGGCGTGGAACTCAAACCAGGGCTGGCCGGGCGGCGGCTATATCGGTGGAGTGACGATCATCGACAGCAATTTCAACTTTGAGACTGAAACCGTACCCAACTGTTACGCGGGCGTACCCACGCCAACCTGGAACGCGACGGTGGGGGGCCTGACGGATGATGGCAGTTGTATCTGGAAAAACACCGGGCCGAGCGGATTGACGTTTATTCCGGGAGCAGCCTCAACGCGCACGGATGTTTTTATAGTCGAGATGAAATAAGGCTAAGGAACATAGGGAAAAAGTCATGGCGCTGATGGGCAAAAAGACTGAGGAATATCGGGATCGACTATCAGTGGATGCAAAGGGTAATTATGCAAAGTCGAAATTGCACGGAATCCCTGTCCTGCTGCAGGATGCGGGCGCGGCGGTGCCAACCCCGGAGGGCATGCGCCTTCACGCCTCCTCGGCGCAGTTGCGCGTGATTGCCGTGGCTGTGCCAGGATCGTGGATGAGGGATGATCATGCCTTCTCCATCACAGCAAACGATCTGGACCTCATGGTTCGCAATTTCGAGAAGAGAAAGAACGACATGATCGTGATTGACTATGAGCACGCAAGCGAAATGCCAGAAGTCGCGAAGGGCGGTCCCGTGCCTGCCGCTGGCTGGATTCACAAACTGCAAGTATCAAGTTCCAAGTTTCAGGGGTCAGAGAAGAAACCTGATACCGCATACCAGACCTCTGCTATCTTGCTTTCCGCGCTCGTCGAGTGGACACCGCAGGCCGAACAGATGATCGCGAGTGGCCAGTACAGGTTCTTTTCGCCCGCCATCGATTGGGGCGCCATCGATAAAGAAACCGGCGAGATGCAAGGAGCGACGCTTACCAGTGGCGCTTTGACTAATCATCCATTTTTGGAAGAATTGCCGCCGATTATGCTGAGCGACGGAAAAATCATCACTGCGGGCCCAGACCTTGCGAACGAAACCGGCGTGTCGGATTTACCGCGCCATGAGGGAGCGAAAAATATGAAGAAACTGTCACTAAAGCCCATTCCAGAGGGGGACGAACAAAGTGGAGATCACGCCGTGTTTGAAGAAGGGAGCGACACGCCCGTGGGATTTGTGCCCCATTCAGATCTCTTGGCATACGCGGCCAAGCATCTGGGTGTGAACCCTGATCAGGAAGAAGACAACGGAGAAAACCGCGCCGTTGCCAAGCAGGACGAACACGCAAAAATGACAGCGCGCGAAGCGTATCAGCGAAGCATCTTTTTGCGCGAAGCGGTGCACAAAGGAAAAATTGACGGGCGTCGCGCAGCGGAACTCGCCAGATCCGGAAAGGTCACACTGGCTGAATACATTCGCGCCCAGGAGGCGGAAAAACTTGTTGAATCGGCAATTACCTCGGGCAAAATTCTTCCCCGCGACCGGGCTTTCTTTTTCCAGGATGCCATCGACCGGCCCAAGGAGTTCCAGGAGTATCTTCGCAATGCCGCGCCAGTGGTGCGACTTGGCGTAAAGGGTCTCGGATCGTCTGAGAGCCTGCCTCTAGATGAGGAAATTCATTTGGGCGTCAAGCAGTTGATGAACGAAACGGGGCTCGATTATGCGAAGGCTTTGAAAGAGTTTCTCTCGGCGAACCCCGTACTTGGAGAACAGTATCGGCGAAAGCACACGCAGCCCTCTTCCTTGGAAACCAGGTGCGATAACAGGGTTCCTTCTTAACGCGCTCAACGGGACCCTAGCTGGGTCCAACTAAGGAACCACATTTCATCGGCCGCCCGCCGTCATTCCGGGGGTTGCCTTTTAACGGAGGAATTATGGCAGGAATTAATGGTTTGGCGCTTGCATTCCGGGCACAGCAGAATCAGCGCATCTATAAGTTTTCTGCGCTTGTGAAGGACACCACGGACACTACGCAGAGTCAGCTCTATGCCGGCCTACCGGCGGGCCCAAATGCCGCAGGCGTGCTCGGTGTGCTCACGGAGCACTTTGTCGAGCCGAATTACTTTGTGCCGCAGGCGGCCAACCCGACAACGGTGACGGGAACTACGCCCGTACTTTACAACCTAGCTGGGCGCGGGCTTGCGCTGCAGGTGAACGGCGTGGCGCGATGTATCGCCGCAGGTGCTGTAAACCAGGGTGATCTCCTGGTGGTCGCGGATAATTATGGCCGGGTGAATAACACCGCCAATCTCAGCATTGCGGCCGGAACAAAAATTTATCCGGTTGGGATCGCGCAGAATTCTACTCAGAACCAAAACGACATTGTAACGGTGCTGCTAAATTTCGCACAGACCGTGGCTTAACGCCAGCGATGGACACCGGATGATGATCGACTTGCAAAAGGTGCTGGCGTCCGGCGCTCCATTATTTGACGCGGCGGAGGTGATCCGCATGAGATTTCAAATTTGAACTATGAAATCCGGATCTCCGCGTAGCACGGCGGCTCGAGACGGCGAGCTTCCGCGCGAGAGCTTCTATTCCCGCACGCGCGGCGGGAACCGTCCTTGGAGAAAACATGGCAGATATTAGTTTGCAGTATCTCGATCAACCGCTCAATAACGTGAGCGTGGGCTATGTGAACGACGACTACTTTGCGGAAAAGCTTTTCCCTCCTGTGCCAGTCAAGCAGCGCAGCGGCCGTTACTGGGTGTTCGGGAGGGAAAAATTTCACCGCTATGAGACTATCCGCGAGCCGAAAGCGGAAAGCCGCGAAATCGCTCCCTGGAGCCTCTCGAACAACCCTTATTTTTGCAACGACCATTCGTTGAAAGATTCCATTTCCGACGAGGAGCGGGCCGGCTCGGATAACGCTGATCTTGAGATCACTACGGTTCAGAATCTGACGGACGCGATTCTGCTCGATTTGGAAATCCGCGTGATGAATCTGCTTTTAGGCCCCTCTGGCGGTCTTCCAAATGCCACTCTCGCTGGAACATCGCAGTGGTCGGATTATGTGAACTCTGATCCCATCGCGGCCGTCGAAGCGCAGAAAATCGTCATCAAGCAATCGATTGCGAAGACGCCCAACACGCTGGCGGTAAGCTATCCGGTTTATTCGGTACTGCGGCAACACCCGAAGATTATTGACCGCTTCAAATATTCACAGGTGGGCATCCTGCAGGCGGACCATCTCAAAAGCGTGTTTGATGTGGACAATTTCTGGGTGATGGGCGCGGAGTACGACACGTCGAACGAGGGGCAATCACCCAACCTCCAGTTTGTCTGGGACAAAACGGCGATGCTCGGTTACATTCCGCCGTCGGCCCAGCGGCTTCAGCCCGCTCTTGGCTATACATTCCGCTGGTTGTTTGGCGCACCCGATCTCGGCGGCACGCTGACGAAACGTTATCGCGTTGAGCCGAAGACGTGTGATGTGATCGAG
>DASZAA010000233.1:0-4821 GCA_035945615.1 Terriglobia bacterium | reverse complement strand
TGTTACTGAAGCTCTTGAACGCTCTCGCGAAGAAAAGAAAGCCAAGCAAGAACTCGCCGAAGGAAAACTAGCGACGGAGGTCTTCCGCACGTATGGCATTCTTTAGCGGGTAGCCACGGTCAGTGTTTTTCTGACCGTGGGGCGTTCCTCATAGTGAAAAGCTCACTACCCGCCCGCAGCAGGATGTAGTGGTAGCGCAGACCGCCGTCTTTGCGGTCTGCGGGTTTTCTTCAACCACAAACCGCAGACCTCAAACGCGGAGGTCTGCGCTACTTTCTCAGGCCGAACCCGGGCTTGCACATGCCACCCGCCCCAAGACAAAATGACGATATGGAGCATGTAACGCCTATCGCGTACCCTAAGAGGCTTGTTGGCTTCTTTGACCAACAGGTACTTGCGTCGTATCGCAACGAGCCTCACAAATACGAAATAACATCAGACAATTTTGAGGGAACGCTGACCGTTACTCACGAATATTACAAAGAATTGGAAACGGCGGGAAAGACTGACGAATACATAAGGATCCGTTTTGGATATAGAACCTTGCACGACGGGAATCTTGCGCTAGTCGGTTGGCTCCCCGATCTGCTTGAAAGGTCAAGCTCTCACCTTCAGAAGTGGATGGCATTCCGTTTGAACAAACCAAACTGGACAACGGAGCGAGATGAGCGTTTTGAAAACTGGATACGGCGCTACATTGAGGGTAGTTTTGATGTGGACAACGGACCTCGTTTCTATCTTGGCGACACCATACAAATTGTTAATGGATTGGCCTCAGAACTAGTTGGAATTCCTCTCTACAAACATGAGCTTGACCCAAAACAGGTAGGCTACCCGGCGGCCGAAAACACACACCGCTACGAGGACGCGCACAAAATATTATACGGTTACCTTATCGATGGCTTGGACAAGAATTGCATGTCCGCACTCGGCAACAAACTTGGTAAAACCCTAAAACTTGACAGCAAGAAAACTGTAGATGCGTTAACAACCCTATTCCCAGCTTTAAAGAATGGAACACACTTCATGGCGTCCGTCAGCCTCCTGAGCGCACAGCGACGGTTAGCCTCGCACTACTGCTAAGGGTTTTTCAGCGTTCTCAACATTCACTAACGACCTGTATCTTTGCCTGGATGGGGTAAAGGAAGTGCTCGCCATGATTGAAAATGAGTTTGGAGTAGATGGGAAAGGCACGTCCGAGCGGCACGAGGCTAAGAAGTGGCTGCCTAGAATTGTTTGTGCGCCTCAACCGCACTATTCAATTGTCCAAGCATCGCACATGAAGGGAAAAACAATTCAAAAGGTAGAGATCGGTACGCGCGAAGATATTAAAGAGGTGCATGGAAGTGAAGCCATCATTGTCTATTTTACGGATGGTTCAATAATGGGATTGGACACCAGCTCTAACGCATGGAATGTTGCCACTGGTGAAAAGCCTTTCCATGCTGAGGATTTGCATGTTGATTTTCGCGTGCAATGGGTACCACCACTTTCCAAAAAGCCTTAGCAAGCAAGTAGATTCTCTCTTGAATTTCGTGGGTGGCGCATACATCGCGCTTTTTTGCGATGTGTGCGTTCAGATGGCCAGAGCAAGTTTTCTTTTCAACCACAAACCGCAGACCTCAAACGCGGAGGTCTGCGCTACTTGCTACTTGCTTCGAGCATTCAGTTTTCCACGGCTTCCGCCGTGGGCCAACGGATGTCGCCTGCTATGCGGGCTTCGTAGCAGGATAGCGCATAGCGGGCAGTCTCGGTCAATCGTTCTTCGATTGACCGTTGGCCGTTCCTCATGATGAAAAGCGGGTAGTGGGTTCTTTCGATCGGTAAAAGCCCACGGTTGGAAAAGCACCAACCGTGGCTACCCGTTGCCTTCAAAGTGCAATGAGGCAATTTTATTTCATGCGGGCTTTGCGTGGCTTGCGGGAACCGCGCGTGGTCGCGCCCGCCGCAGTCGCTAGGGCACGCAGCGCCCGATTAACGGCCTCCTGATCAGGAAACACCGCGGCAAGATCTGGCTCGATCAATACAAGGTTGGTCCCTGCCTTGGCCTGGCTATAGTATTTCCCGCGCACAGCCCCTCCGAGCCGCGAGAGATCGTATTCAGGACGCATGTCGTCTTTAGCCGTTTTCATCAATCCTTTGGGCATATTGATTCCTCTCTCGGCGCGTAGCCTTCCGCGCGCTAATAATCCTAATTCGCTCTCCTCTTGCACAGTGTGACAAGAAGAGAACGCGCTGCTTGACTGAGATTCCGATTGTGATCTCGCGGTTCTCCTCTTCCGAGTGGTCGGGGTCATTAAAAGTTAGAGCAGAGGGGTCGAGAAAGACCGATGTAGCTTCAGCAAATGAAACCCTGTGACAGCGTAAATTCGCCGCTGCCTTTGCTGCATCCCATTCATAGATCACTTCCGTGATGATAGCACCGGGAAGCGCCGGCGTGATAACTTGAAATCATGAAGATTGAATTTGCGTTCGGAAAATCGGGATTATCCTTGGACCTGCCGGATGGATTCCGCTACCGGGTACTGGAGGCCAAGTCGGCGCTGCCTTTGAGCGATCCCCAGGCGGCCATTGAGCGGGCGCTCGACTCGCCGGCTGCAGGGCCTCCGCTCGCGCGGCTTGCGGCGGGCAAGAAATCTGCGGCCATCTCCGTCTGCGATATTACTCGCCCGGTTCCCAACCGGGACATTTTACCGCCTGTGCTGGCGAGGCTCGAAGCCACCGGCATCGCGCGAGATAACATCGCCGTGCTTATTGCCACGGGCTTGCACCGTCCCGCTTCGGATTCCGAAATACGAGAGATTTGTGGGGAGTCGGTGGCCCGCAACTACCGCGTGCTCAATCACCACGCGCGAGAGCTTTCCGAGCATCAGTACCTCGGCAAGACGCAATCCGGCACGCCCGTCTATATCGACTCCCGCTTTGTCTCGGCAGACTTGCATATCTCCGTGGGCTTCATTGAGCCGCACCTGATGCTCGGCTTCTCAGGAGGCCGCAAGCTGGTGGCGCCGGGCCTCGCCGCTGCGGAGACGATTAGCGTGCTTCACAGCCCCAAATTCATGCGGGATGCAAGAGCCACGGAGGGTTCGATCGACGAGAACCCGCTGCATCACGAGTTGCTCGTAATCGCGCGCATGGCGCGACACGATTTTATGATTGACGTTTCGCTGACGCAGAGCCGTGCGCAAGGATCGAGATCCATCGCGGGCGTGTTCGCAGGCGAGCCGGTCGAGGCCCACCGCGCGGGCGTCGAGTTTGTTGCCCATGCGATGCTCGAAACTATCGAGGAGCCTGCCGACGCAGTGATTACTTCAGCGGCCGGCTATCCGCTGGACCTCACGTTTTATCAGGCGATTAAAGGGATAACGGCGGCTTCGCACGTGGTGAAGCCGGGAGGGGAAATCCTGCTGCTTGCTGCCTGCGAGGAAGGCGTGGGCGGCCGCGAATTTGCCGCCATGCTCAAAGAGAACCCATCCGACCGCGATTTCATGCGAAAAATTGCCGATGCGCCGGTTGTTCCTGACCAGTGGCAGCTCGAAAAACTGGCGCTGGTGACGGCAAGCAATCCAGTGTCATTTTACGTTCCCGGTTTGCCTCACGACTATCACGCGCCGGTGTGGGGAAAGCTATATTCAGATGCGGTGCAGGCGGTGGAATCGATTGCCCATTCCTTGCCTCGCAACTCGCGTATCGCGCTTATGCCGGAAGGGCCTTATGTATTGGCCCGCGCGGCGATGAATGGGAGCACGCCTCGAACAGGGCCTGATCTCACGCCACGGCGGGGCGCGGCGCAACCTGCTCGCAGTGAATAGCGGCAGTACCTGGCTCAAGGCCGGGCGAGGTCGCCTGAATGCTCACGTCTCCCGCCTGCTGGGTGGATTGGACGATGGCCACGCAGAGTCCATTGAACGCGCGCCGATGGCTGGCCTTATCTGGCTCGTGGCTGGTGGGGTTGCCGTTGCCCACTCCGATGATTTTTGCGTTACCCGAAATCTCAAATGAGATTTCGTTTCCAGCCCTCGGCGCGAGGCGGCCATGCGAATCGACAATGTGGACTTCCACGACAGACACATCTTCTCCGTCCGCCCAGATTTTGCCCCGATCCGGCCGGAGAATGATCTTGGCAGGCTCGCCGGTAGTTTCCCGCTTCGCGGTGAGCGCCACCTTGCCGCCCCGGTAGCCGCGAGCTTCGAGCACGCCTGGCGCATACTTCACTTTCCACGCCACGTGCAAGTCTCGCTGCATGTTTTGCGAGCCAAGGCTTTTGCCGTTGAGAAACAGTTCAATGCGTTCCAGGTTGCTATGGCACCAGACGTCGACTTCCTGCCCTTCCATTCCTGCCCAATTCCAGTGCGGGAAGAGGTGCAGCACCGGCTTGCCGCTCCACCACGCTTGGTAATAGTAATAATTGTCTTTGGGGAAGCCGCACGTATCCATGATGCCGAAGTGCGAGTTAATGCAAGGCCAGCCGTAGGGCGTGGGCTCGCCGCGGTAATCGAAGCCTGTCCAGACGAATCCGCCGGAAAGGTATGCCCGGCTGTTATACAGCCCCCACCACTCTTCCGCGGTGGTTGCCCACGGCGGATAGTTCACATCGTAGGCGCTAACATAGCCCGCGTCCTTATCATTGAAATAGATCCCGCGCGTCGAAACTGTGCTGCCCACTTCGGTGCCCACGGTGGGTTTATTGGGGAATTTCTGGTGAAATCCATCGATCTCGGGCGCGTGCTTGTAATTGAACCCCTGCACGTCAAGCACGGCCGAGATGCCCTCGCCCCATCCACCGTTCATCGCCTGAGTGATGAGGCGTGTTGGGTCGAG
>DASZAA010000232.1:0-7257 GCA_035945615.1 Terriglobia bacterium | reverse complement strand
CTTGATATCATGCTGCACGTTCCAAGCCGTCATGTTCTCGACCACAATGGGGTTCTTCCCATCTCCTCCCATGATCTCATTGGCCTCAAATCCGCCCTTGTCGCCGATCTTAATCTGAAAACTTTTGCTGCCGATATTCTGTATAATGTCCGCGCGTTCAAAATGGAAACGGTCTGGGAATTTGGATACCCAGGCAGCCCCAGTGACGCGCACCGCGATGGCGCGCAAAGCTGATGCCTGCTGAGGCGTGGCGCGGCTATCAATGTACCAAACGGTGCTATTTCCCCCGTGCGCGCGCACCAGATGCAGCCCCGCCAGGTTGACGCCTCTGTAATGGCCGTGATCAATCTGAAATGAGGCCAGCGACCAGCAGTAATGATGTGGCGATGCGCCCTGGCCAAAGTTGCACGTACACGGGACCTGACAGGTACAAGCTTCACTCATCTCACCCTTGATCACCCAATGGAGACTATCCGCCACCGCTTGCGAGGTGATCAGCGATACGCTTCCCAAAACCAGCAAAACGTAAATTATTCGCCTCATAAATATCTCCTATATTTGCTTTGCCGGCTCCGCCGAAACCGGACCGTTGGCCAAATCTAAGGGATACCGTGTAGCGCAAAGTTTTGCTTTTAAGAATTCGCAGCTTTTCAGCGGCGCCGGCAGTCAGAGGTCACCGCACCAGCGAAAGCCTATCATGCCACTCTGAGACTTTTGAGACGAATGAGATGATTTCATTAGAAACGCTGATTCTAAACAACTTCTTGGGTTCGTTCCGTGAATTTGTTGTGCGTTTTCGCCATTCTCTCCGGCCATTTTTCTAACCTTCTTCCAATTTTTGAAGTGTCCGTTCTGCAATGGCGCCCTCTGACCGCCGGTTTTTAAAAAGTAAAAGCCGGTAGCGGGGACCTGCGTTTTTCAGGTCCGCGGCTCGCGCCCAAGTTTCCGATGAAAAGCCGCGGACCTCAACAATGGAGGTCCGCGCTACAATCTACAATCGCAGCCTAGCACGTTGCTCTGAGATTTTTGAGATAAACGGGACGCTTTTTTAGCGTCGTCACTCAATTCCGCAAGGGCTTTCCATTTTTGAGCATGTACTGAATCCGTTCTACTGTTTTCTTCTCCCCGCAAAGGCTCAAAAACGCCTCGCGTTCGAGATCGAGCAAGTATTGTTCGGAAACCCTACCGGGCGACTTCCATTCGCGGCCGCCAGAAAGCACCTCAGCGAGTTTTGTGGCAATGAGTGCGTCATGGTCCGAGATGTATTCGCCCCGGCGCAACAGGTGCAATGCCAGCTTCATCTTCGAGAACGCCGCCTCGCCGAGCATGGGCACGTCTTGGCGCGGTTCGCCGGGACGATACCCCAGCCTTACCAGCTCAAGCGCCATTTGTTTGGCCGAGGCTATCTGGCGGTCTCGATTCATGCAGATCACATCGTCCGGCGTGAGGTAGCCCAGATTTCTAGCTTCTTCCGCGCTGGTCGAAACCGTGACCATACCGATGTTCTTGAAGACCGCCTTGAGCGGAAGAAACGCATCCGCGTCATCGTCCGCGGGAACGGAATCCAGGGCCCGGATAAGCATTTCTTTCGTGCCGCCGCCCGCAGGGATCAAACCAACTCCAGCTTCGACCAACCCTATGTAGGTTTCGGCTGCCGCAACCCTTCGCGCGCAATGCAGAGATGTTTCTACGCCACCGCCCAGAGTCAATCCAAAAGGCGCGGCCACGACGGGCCGGGGCGCGTATTTTAAGGCCATATTGGCATCCTGAAAAGCGCGAACTGCATGGCTAACTTCATCCCACTCCCCCTCCTGAATGCTGAGAAGCAGAAGCAGCAGGTTTGCGCCCGCGCTGAAATTCGCGCCTTGATTGCCAATCACCATCGCCTCAAAATTTTCTTCGAGCGCCTGGAGGCCGAAATGAATCATTTGAATCGTATCCGGCCCGAGGATATTCATCTTGGAATGAAATTCGAGGCACAGTACGCCGTCGCCCAAGTCGATGAGACTAGCGCCCGGGTTGCGCTTTACTTCGCGCCCGCATGACCGGAGCGAAGAAAGTAGCAGAAGACCCGGCTTTTCTGGGATAGCCACATAGTCCGCGCGGCGCAAGTCGAAAACAGACTTTTGGCCGGAAGACTCAAGATAAAAAGACTTTTTCCCTGCCGCGAGCAATTCTTCAACCAGGGGTGGCGGCGTGATCCTCTGTTCGCGCCACTGCGCCGCGACCGTATCCACGCCTATGGCATCCCACAATTCGAAGACGCCACACTCCCAGTTGAATCCCCACTGCATGGCACGATCCACCGAAACGAGGTCATCCGAGATTTCTGGAATACGGCTGGCCGCGTAGTGGAACGTGCGCCCGAGAAGCTGCCGGTAAAAATGTCCAACGCGCCCCTGCGCTTGAAACAGCGCCCGCGCGCGCTGACGCGTGTCTCCAATGCTCTTCGCCATTTCGAGCCCATCTAGTTTGGGCTTCTGGCGGGGCCGGTAGGCAAAAGTGCCCAAATCCAGCGTGAGGATTTCGCTCCCGTCTCCTGTCTCGCCCGCGATTCGTTTGTAGAACCCTTGCCCTGTTTTCTGCCCCAAAAGACCGCTCTCGATCATCCTCTCCATAAATTCGGGCAGACGGAAATCGGCGCGCCGCTCATCGCCGAGCAGCGATTCATAAAGGTTCTGAACCACATGAGCCATCACATCAAGCCCAACTAGGTCCGCAGTGCGGAACGTGGCGGACTTGGGCAGCCCCATCGCGGGGCCCGTGAGCGCATCCACTTCTTCAATAGAGAACCCTTCTTCCTGCATGATCTCAAGCGTTGCGAGATGAACAAACACGCCGATGCGATTGGCGATGAAATTGGGCCGGTCTTTAGCGACGACAATGCCTTTGCCCAGCACTTCGCCGCCAAACCATGAGATTCTTTCCACAACTTCTGGCAGAGTGCCGGTGGCGGGGATGATCTCAAGCAGTTTCATGTAACGCGGCGGATTGAAAAAATGCGTGCCCAGCCACGACGGAAGAAAGCTGAAACCTTGCGCAATCGCTTCAATCGAGATGCCCGAAGTATTCGAGCTGACGACGGCACCCGGCGAAATAAACGGCTCCACTTTTTTCAAGAGCTCGCGCTTCACGTCAAGATTTTCGGTGACGGCCTCGATGATCCAATCGCAGCCCTTCAGTAAATTGAGGTGATCTTCAAAATTGCCAGTGGTGATCAGCGCCACGTTTGCGGGGACAAAAAAAGCTGCCGGGTGGGATTTCAAGGCCGTCTCAACGCCGAGCCGCGCAAGGCGGTCGCGGACCAGCGGATCAGCCAGTGTTGGCTCTTTCTTTTCCTCTTCAAGAGTCGGAGAGATGGGAAGCCGGTCGAGAAGAACGCAGGGGATACGCGCATTAGCCAGGTGCGCGGCAATTTGGGAGCCCATCGTCCCGGCCCCAAGCACTGCAACTCTGCGAATCGGACGCAACATATTTCCCTTCCCTGAAGATAGCATACCAGGCCAAAACCAGCCCGGCGCAGCAGGAGAAGATTGCCTCGTAGTCCGCGCTTTACCGGCGGCGAACAGATTCTCCCTTCGCTTACCCAAGCGATATCAATGCGCTGCGATTAAATGCCGAGCCATTTTTAGGACATCCGCCAGATCGCCAAAATAAATCGTCCCATTTGTCTCAGTTATCTCCAACTTCTCAGAGCAGGTGGTTAGGATCAATGACAACGGGCGGAGGCTGGAAGTAGCCGCCGGTGGACAGGCTCAGCAACTTTATTTATTTGTTTGCATCTAACGCGGTGTAGTGGATATAATTTCCACTACAGCCGGTTGCGCGGTGGATATACAAACCAGCGCAATAAGAATGCAGACAGCGGCTGATCAGATGGCGCAGGCCTTTGGGCGGGAAAGGAAGAGCAAGCGGCGTGGCTTTTATTCGCAAGCGTGGAAATACTTACTACCTGGTCCATAACGTTAGGTCAAAAGGACGGGTTGAGCAGCTCCATCTTGCGCGTTTGGGCCACAGGCCGCGAATTGATGACGAGGTCATTCAAGGTGTCACAGCCAAACATCCATTTGTGCGGGTGGACTGGGATGGCCTGAGAGAGCAGGCCTCAAGAAAGCTGGTGGCGCCCGTTGAAAATGATTCGCAACACTTGCGCAAACTGATCCACGAAGTGCGCGACTTTCACCTCAATATTGCGGATGTCCAGTTGCCTTATTTGGGAATGAATCAGAACCGCGAGTTGCGGTCGCAATTGCTCGGCGAGCTCAAGCTTTTGCGAGGGACCCTCGACGTGAAACTGAATTCTTCCCGCAAGGATCGTCTGTTGAATCTGGGTGTTTCATGAGGTGATGCTATGGATTTAGGTCAAACCCTTCTCGACCCAACACAATCGAGTCCGGAAGTCCGCGATTTCGAAGCCGCCCTCCGTAAGAAGGTTGTAGGACAAGACCGGGCGATCCGGCAACTCGGCCGCGTCTATCAAGTGTATCTAGCGGGGCTCGGCGCGCCGGGGCGTCCCATTGTTAACCTCCTCCTGCTCGGCCCCACGGGTTCGGGCAAGACCCGTCTGGTCGAGGCCTCCGCCGAAGTCTTATTCGGCGCGCCCGACGCGCTGCTCAAAATTGACTGCGCGGAATTCCAGCACAGCCACGAAATCGCCAAGCTAATTGGCTCGCCTCCCGGCTATCTGGGCCATCGGGAAACCCCGCCGATGATCACTCAGGAGGCGCTCGAAGCGCATTATACGGATAAGCTGAAGCTCTCGCTCGTGCTCTTCGATGAGATCGAAAAGGCGAGCGACGCCCTCTGGCAGCTCTTGCTGGGCATCCTTGACAAGGCCACACTAACGCTGGGCGACAACCGGCGAGTGGACTTCTCTCGCTCGCTGATTTTTATGACTTCAAATCTCGGATCTCTGGAAATGGCGCGCCTGATGACCCAAGGACTGGGTTTCTCTCCCGCTGTGGAAGAAGACAACGCGGAACTCGATCAGAAAATCTATCGCACGGCGAGCGAGGCCGCGCGCCGTAAGTTTTCTCCCGAGTTTATGAATCGCATCGACCGCGTCATCGTGTTCCGCACGCTCACCGAAGACCATCTGGGCCAGATTCTCAGCATCGAGCTTAAGCGTGTCCAAGAGCGGATCATGGCCTCCAGCAGAGAGGATCAGTTTGTTTTTAAGTGCACGCCCGCAGCCCGCGAATTTCTGCTCCGCGAAGGAACGGATACGAAGTCCGGAGCCCGCCACCTGAAACGGGCGATTGAGCGGCACTTGGTGTTCCCGCTCTCAAACTTGATTGCCACGCGGCAGGTCGCGCTCGGAGATTTATTGACCGTTGATTACTGCGAGGAGAAGGACCGGCTGACTTTCCTGAAGGAGCGGCAGGGCGCTTTGATCATTCCGGCGGAGGAACCTGCCACACAGGACCAGGCGCTCGTGCCTCTCACCTGTGGCTTGGGAGCTTCCTCAAACGCGCTAGTCCGCCACGTGGCGCGGGATTGAAATTGTTGTGTTTGACCGAAAAGGGTTATTAGGACTTGAAGAGAGAATCAAATTTCTTCTTGACGTCTTCTGGATTGGAAGTAGAGAAAGAAGTTAGAGCAGTCCGGCGCGGCGCAGGTCTGAAGTAATCGCAATAATTGGCGGCTTCCTTATCTTGCACCCACTCGGCTTGGGATTCGTTGCATTGATTGTGCTTGGCAGGATCGTAGAATTCGCAATTTTTGCAGCAATGCAGATCGGCATCGCAACGTGAACAGGCCTCTCGCGAACCGATGCGCGCGCCCGGCGCAAACACTACCTCATCGCCGCACTTCCAGCAATAACAAGTCATAGCGAGCCGCGCCTGATTCTGCAGCAGCGACCCTTGCAGACATCGGTCACCGGTCTTTAGAAAACCGGCGGTCGAAGTCTGCAAGGGGCTGCCGCTACAGAATCTGTACAATTCCGCTATTGCGGACTTGGCTGGTCTTCGTCCGCAAGATCGCTCGCAACCGCCGGGGCAGGAGGAATCTCAGCTTCGAGAACCGCCTCAGATTCCATCGCCGAAATCTCCGGCTGTTGCGGCTCCACTTCAGTAAGCAAGCGGAAGTTGCGGTAGAACTCAAGCCCTGTGCCCGCAGGGATGAGACGGCCCATAATCACGTTTTCCTTCAAGCCGCGCAACTGATCCACCGCGCCGCGAATGGCAGCCTCGGTCAGGACCCTTGTGGTTTCCTGGAAAGAGGCCGCGGAAATGAACGAATCGGTGGAAAGCGAGGCCTTGGTGATTCCGAGCAGGAGCGGCCTGCCGGTAGCGGGCCTGCCACCCTGGGCAACGACGCGTTCATTCTCTTCACGGAATCTGAACTTGTCCACGTGCTCGTCAAGCAGAAATTCCGTGTCGCCCACATCTTCAACATTAACCCAGCGCATCATCTGGCGGGCAATCACTTCGATGTGCTTATCATTGATATTCACGCCTTGCAGCCGGTAAACTTCCTGAATCTCATTGACCAGGTAGTTTTGCAGCTCTTTTTCACCGAGGACAGCGAGAATATCATGCGGGTTTCTCGGACCATCCATCAGCGGTTCGCCAGCCTGCACACGCTCACCTTCCTGCACCGAGACGTGAACACCGCGCGGCAGCAAGTATTCCTTTGGCTCACCTTTTGGCGGAACAACGAGGATCTTACGCTGTCCCTTTGAAATCTCGCCGTATCTCACAACGCCGTCGACTTCCGAAATCACCGCCGTCTCGTGCGGACGCCGGGCTTCGAACAGTTCCACCACACGGGGCAGACCACCGGTAATATCCTTGGTCTTGGTCGTCTCGCGCGGAATCTTGGCGAGAACATCGCCAGGGCTGACGGTGTCATCTTCCTGCACCATCAGGTGAGCGCGGGAAGGTAGCAGGTATTTCTTGGTAGAAGCCTTTCCTCCACCATCCCCTTTAATCACCAACTGAGGCTGCATCTTTTCATCCGGCGAGTCAGTGACCACCCAGCGCGAGAGACCCGTCACTTCGTCAACTTCCTCGCGCAAGGTAACACCCTGTTCGAGGTCCTTGAACTGAACCGTGCCGCCGACCTCGGTAAGGATGGAGAAAGTATACGGATCCCATTCGACAATCGTGTCGCCTGGCTTCACAGCCGCGCCGTCAGCAACCCGGATTTTAGCGCCGTACACGACCGCGTGGCGCTCCCGCTCGCGGGCTTTTTCATCGACAATGGTTACGAACCCATTGCGGTTCATCACCACAAAGTGTCCATCGCGATTTT
>DASZAA010000231.1:0-5540 GCA_035945615.1 Terriglobia bacterium | reverse complement strand
GGAACCACTGTCACCTTGGCGCAAACCTTTGTGGATGGCGACGCATGGCTGCCGTCCTATTTCTCCATTCATGCCAGGGGTCGCCTGCTATTGTTCAAAGGCGTGCGCATGAACCTGGAGGACCATTTCAGCGACTATCGCATGTTCAACGTCAAAAGCCTCAGCAAGATGACAGCGCCCGCCAAGCCCCCGACTCCAGCCCGATGAACGGTGTATTTACCCGGATGATTCATGAATACCCCGGGCAAATCAAGGAAGCTGTGTTTTAACACCGCCCTCCTTGGTGTGCCTTCCGATCCGTATGATTAACCCAACTGATCGGCCCTCTAGGTAAGTGACGTCTATACCCCAGCACCATTCTGGTTCAGGTAATCTCGGATTTTGCGGATGGCGGCAAGCATCTCCGGCAGACGTGAAAAGGCCGCAACGCATTTCAACCACAGGAAGTTGTCGATGGCGGGCGAGCCAGAGATCACCATGCCTGGCGCAACGTCGCGCGGCACTCCCGACTGCGAGCTCACCACCACGTTGTCGCCGATTTCCAGATGTCCCGCCACGCCTACCTGCCCGGCCAGGATCACATTGCGGCCGAGCTTAGAACTACCGGCCAGTCCCACCTGTCCGCACAGCAGCGCGTTCTCGCCTACATCGCAGCCGTGCCCCACTTGCACAAGGTTATCCACTTTCGCGCCCCGGCGCACGCGAGTCTCGCCGACCGTGGCGCGGTCAATGCAGGAATTCGACTGGATTTCCACGTCATCTTCAATGACCACAATCCCCGGCTGCACGATTTTGTAATAAGCTCCGTCCGCCTGCTTGGTGAATCCAAAGCCGTCGCCGCCCACTACCACGCCGTTCTGCAGGATGACGCCATCGCCGATGCGCGTATTCTCGCGCACCACGGCGTGCGCGTGGGCGAAGAAGCGGTGTCCAATCCGCGCGCCGGAGTAAATTACTACGAAGCTTTTGAGCACGCAATCGTCGCCCAGCGTCACGCCGTCTTCCACCACCACGTAAGGCCCGATGGAAGCGTTGTGGCCTAAGGTTGCCGTGGGCGCGATTACGGCCGTTGGATGAATTCCCGGGCGCAGCAGCGCCGGAGGGTGAAAGATTTCGAGCGCGCGCGCAAACGCGAGATAAGGATCGTGGGCGCGAATGAGCACGCGACCGGGTAGCTGAATATCCTGGTCCACAATGATCGCAGCCGCGGCGGTGCTGGCCGCTTTGCGAACATACTTCGAATTGGCGAGGAACGTCAGGTCGTTCGCTGTCGCGTCCTCCATGCCCGCAATACCCGAAATCTCAAGGTCCGCCGGGCCTTCCAGTTGAGCCTCAATCTGCCGGGCAAGATCACCAAGCTTCATGCTTCCTCTCTTTGTTGCCGATAACATCCTGACGGCTGATGGCAAAATCTTAGGCGTTTGTAATGATGCGCCGTTTAAGTAAAGGCGCCCGGTCTATTGTAGCGCCGGGCTTGATCCGCTGGCGGCGCGAACGTGGTTGATCTCTTATGAAGCCAGAGCGAAACCAAGCGAGCAAGAGGAAGATCGAAGTCCTCATTGTCGATCAAGAAGCTGTCTTCCGTATGGGATTGCGGCGGCTCCTGATGGAGGACGATCTCGACGTGGTGGGCGAGGCCGAGAACATTACTCAGGCCACGCATCTGGCGCGCCGCGCCAAGCCGGATGTGATCTTCATACAAGCCGAGCTTGTCCCCGCCAAATCACTCGATGTGCTCTCCAAGCTGCGCAGCGCGTCCGCGGGCTGCAAGCTGGTGATCACGGCGGCAACGATGGCCAACGGTTCTCCACTGCAATACATTCGCGCGGGCGCTTCGGGCATGATTTTGAAATCGGTCGACCCCAGCTTGTTTGTGAAGTGCGCCCGCAAGGTGATGGAGAGCGAAGTCTGGCTGCCCAAGCATGAAGTGGCCCAGATGGCAAACGCGCTCGGCACAACACCGGTGGAGCTGCGCCGGCCCGCCGATACGCTCACCCACCGTGAGAAGATGATCATCAGCTACCTGGTGCAGGGCTGGCGCAACCGCGAGATTGCCGACCATCTCTCGATCAGCGAGCAAACGGTGAAGAACCACCTGCGCGCCGTCTACGACAAGGTTGGAGTTTCAGACCGCCTCGAGCTGGTGCTTTACGTGATTCATCAGCGCGTGCAACTGCCCCCCGCCGCCACTGTCACCGCCGCTAGTTAACCTGACTATTCATGAAGCGATTGCCCTCGTAAGGGGGCGAGGGTTCAACCCCGCCGAGCACAAGAACTTCTACCACTTTCTCGTTTCGCGCCACGAGCGGCTTGTTCTATACGCGACGCCATAAGTAGGCGGCGCCTGATTCTGTAGCGGCAGCCTCTGGCTGCCGGTCTTTACTATTAAAAATCCGGCGGCCAGAGGCCGCCGCTACAGCTTCGAGGGAAAATCAATCCGTGACAAACGTGGCGAGGCGGCGGAGGCGGTCGTGGCGGCGTTGAATCAGGGCGTCCGATGTGAGGCTAGTGAGATCATTGAGACTGGAGGCGATCAGGGGGCGCAGCATGCCTGCGGCAGAGGCTGGGTCCGTGTGGGCGCCGCCGGGAGGCTCCGGGGCCACTTCATCCACAATGCCAAACTGGAGCAGGTCTTCCGCCGTCAGCTTCAGGATGCGCGCGGCCTCTTCCTTGTGCTCCCAATCGCGCCACAAAATCGACGAGCAGCTTTCGGGCGAGATGACCGAGTAAACCGCGTTCTGCATCATCAAGACTTTGTCGCCAACGGCGATAGCCAGCGCGCCGCCGCTGCCGCCTTCGCCGTGGATGACGACGATAATCGGCGCCGACAGCTTGGGAATTTCCTTCAGGTTATAGGCAATGGCCTCGGCCTGCCCGCGCTCTTCCGCCCCGATCCCAGGATAGGCGCCCGGCGTATCCACAAACGCAATAATTGGCAGTCCGAATTTCCCGGCCAGCCGCATCAGACGCAGGGCTTTGCGGTAGCCCTCGGGCTTCGGCATCCCAAAATTGCGCGCTACTTTCTGCTTGGTGTCGCGCCCCTTTTGATGACCAACCACGAAAACGGGCCGTCCCTCGAAACGCGCGAGGCCGCAAACCACAGCCTGGTCGTCCCCAAAATGGCGGTCGCCGCGCAACTCGGTGAAATCGGTAAAAAGCATTTCGATGTAATCGAGCGTGTAAGGGCGCTGGGGATGGCGGGCGAGCAGGACGCGCTCCCAGGCGGGGTTGGTCTCGCGCGTTGCGGAAGGGTTCTTGCGCAGCGAATCTGCCATCTGACGCAGCCGTCCGATTTCTTCCACGCTACCCGGCGAATCGGGTATGCGCTCAAGCTCGGCAATCTGCTCCTCAAGACTGGCAAGCTGACGCTCGATGTCATTTGTCCCGGACTTTTCCGCCATCTTCCTTTGACCCGTTATTTTCGCCCTGGCCGCTGTCGCCATATGAGATGTAATACCCTAGTAATATTATCCTAACACCGTTCGCCAGCCCGAAGTAGCTCTTAAAGGCAAGATGAGGGCATTTTAATCTCCTTTGTTTTCAATCATCACTAGGGTTCGTTCCGCGAATTTTGCGTGTTTCGCCCATTTCCCCCCGGCCATTTTCTAATCTTTTGGACCTCTCTGTAGCGCAAACCGCCGCTTTTGCGGTCTGCGGTCTTTGAATGAACAGAAAATCCGCAGACCTCAAATACGGAGGTCTGCGCTACAAAACCGAGCTCGTCATCTTAAGATTTTGAGACGAATGAGACGGCTTTTATTAGAAACGTTGATTTCAAATAACTTCTTGGGTTCGTTCCGTAATTTTGTTTGTTTCGGCGTTTCTCTCCCGACCATTTTCTAATCTCTGGGGCCGCCCTGTAGCGCAGACCACCGCTTTGGCGGTCTCTGCGGCCTTTGAACGGACAGAAAACCCGCAGACTCAAATACGGAGGTCTGCTACAAAAACCTAGCACGCCATTCTGAGAATTTTGAGACAAATAGGATAAATGGGACGGTTTTCGTCACCCGTTGCATTCGCGGCCTGCCGGACCGTTCCGCGTAAAAACCTACTCGTCGTAGCGCCGCCGCCCCGGCGGCAAAAGCCGGCAAAGCCTGCCCTGAGCGCAGCGAAGGGATGCCGGCGCTACAAAGACAAACCGCAGACCTCAAAAACAGAGGTCTGCGCTACTCGCTAAACGAGAAAGCAATCCGCTCGTGCTATAATCCCCCCGTTGCAAATCGGTGGAGGTGCACCATCACAGACTCAGATCCGGCGGCTACACAGCGATCTGCAGCCCGCACTGCTGGAATCGCGGTGCTGCTTCTCCTTCTCGCCGGTGTCTTCGCCCAGATCTTCGTCTTCATGCGTCTCCCTGCCGAGGAGGCGACCAACACCGCTCATAACATCCTCACGCACGAAACACTCTTCCGCTGCGGTATCGCCAGCGCCCTAGTCTCTGCTATCTTCGGACTCGTCGAAATTTGGGCGCTCTATCTTCTGTTCAAGCCCTTCCACGAAGGTTTGGCGCTGCTCTCCCTGGTTTTTCATTTCGCCGGATCGGTCCTATTCATGGCCACAATGCACGACAACTTCCTCGCGTTGCATCTGCTGCGCGCTGACGGCTCGCGATCACCGTTCGCAGTATCGCAATTCCAGACCATTGCCCAGCTACTCCTTACTCATGATGACGGGCTTCGCACCAGCCTCATTTTTTCAAGCTGTGGCGGAGCCATTTTTGCGTGGCTCTTTTTCCAATCGCGGTACATCCCACGGTTGATCTCAGGCTACGGGATTTTCGCCAATGCTTTCGTCCTTGTCTCCTGCCTCTCGTTGTGCATTGCGCCCGGCACCAGCACGATTTTCTTTCCCTGGTTCCCCGCCGCCAGCTTCCTGTACATGCTCTCACTTGCCCTCTGGCTCACCGTCAAAGGCGCGGCCGTCTACTCGCGAAGCGTTGAAGTCATCGCCTGAGCAGGTAGCGCGGACCTGCGTCGTTCAGTCCGCGGCTCGTACCCAAGATAAAAAGCCGCGGACCTCAATAACGGAGGTCCGCGCTACGTGGCTGCATTGCAAGCTCATAATTTCTTGTTTTTAGCAAGACTTTTGTGCCTGTCATGCTGAGCAAAGCGAAGCATCCGCTTGTAAATCAATGGGGAAAAGCAGATGCTTCGCTTCGCTCAGCATGACATCCCCCTTTGATTGAGGCTTTGCTGCGCTACGGGCTACCGGCCGTTCGAGGTCTTGGGGTGGACGAGCGCGGCGGCGCCTTTGCCGCAGACCGATTGAAGCTCGGCCATCAGATCGTCGCTTGGCTTCACGCCTTGGGGGCGTCGCGCGCGCAGGCGGGCTTTGAATTCTCCCGGCTGAGTCAACTCGAAGACAACGGGATGATCGCCTGGATGGGAGCTGAGCGCGTTGTCAATGCCCGCAAGCATCGATTCCGAAGCCTGAATTGCGTCGAGGCGAATCACCACTTCCGGCTTCACCCGGCTGACGGCGGCTTCGAGGAGTTGCGCTTCATTGACCACCACTTTGGGGCGGGCGTTCTCTTCCTGCCG
>DASZAA010000230.1:0-5690 GCA_035945615.1 Terriglobia bacterium | reverse complement strand
CAGGAGCGCTCCAGCCGCTTCCACTCGCATTCGATTTCGCTGGGCGCGCGGCTTGCGCGCCACGACATTAACGCCGTTCTCAGCGGCGAGGGCGCGGAATGCACGCTGAACGGCCTCTTTCAGGTGGCAGGCGAGCAGCACGTGGACCATCACACGCGGCTTGACCACGCCATGCCGCATTGCAGCAGCCGCGAGTATTATCGCGGCGTGCTCGACGGCAAGTCGATGGGGGTCTTCAACGGCGCCATCATCGTGCGCAAAGACGCGCAGAAAACGGACGCCATCCAGAGCAATAAGAATCTATTGCTCTCCGAAGGGGCGGTGATCAATACCAAGCCGGAGCTGCAAATCCTGGCGGACGACGTGCGATGCACGCACGGGGCAACGATTGGGCAACTCGATGAAGACGCCATTTTCTACCTGCGCGCTCGCGGAATCGGGCTGCAAGCGGCGCGGCACTTGCTCACCCGCGCCTTTGCCAACGATGTGATTAACCGCATTGAATTTACGCCGGCGCGGGAACGCCTGGAGGCCCGGTTGCGCGAGCGGCTGTCAGCAGCATGGAAGCCGGAAGATGTGCTGTAGTGATGATAATGGCGGCGCAAGCCAACCTATGGTGAAGTCAATGGAAGCCACCCAAACCATCTCGACAAAAAGCGCATCCGCGTGGGACGTTGAGCGCATCCGCGCCGATTTTCCTATCCTGAAACAGAAGGTACACGGAAAGCCGCTCGTTTATCTGGATAACGCCGCCACAAGCCAGAAACCGCAGGTGGTGCTAGATGCGCTGCGGCATTTTTACATTACAGATTGCTCCAATATCCATCGCGGCGTTCACCTATTGAGCGAGCGAGCGACGGCAGCCTATGAGGAGGCGAGGGAAAAGGTCAGGAAATTTTTGAACGCCGCCGAAGCGCGTGAAATCATCTTTGTCCGCGGCACGACGGAGGCCATCAACCTGGTGGCCTATACTCTGGGGCGTCAGCGCGTTCAAGCCGGAGATGAAATTCTCATCACAGCCATGGAGCACCACTCGAATATCGTGCCCTGGCAGATTCTCTGCGAAGAAAAGGGTGCGAAGTTGAGCGTCGCGCCCATCAATGACGCGGGCGAGCTGGAGATGGACCAGTTTGAGAGGCTTCTGAATCCGCGCGTGAAGCTGGTCGCCGCCGCGCACGTCTCAAATGCGCTGGGCACCGTGAATCCTGTGCGCGAGATAGTCCGCCTGAGTCACGCGCGGGGAATCCCTGTACTGCTTGACGGAGCGCAGGCCGCGCCGCACCTCAACGTGGATGTGCGCGACCTGGATTGCGATTTTTATGCTTTCTCGGGCCACAAGGTCTACGGGCCGATGGGCATTGGCGTGCTTTATGGCAAGGCTGGCCTGCTTGAATCCATGCCGCCTTTTCACGGCGGCGGGGACATGATCAGTTCCGTGACATTTGAAAAGACGACTTACAACTGCTTGCCTTATAAGTTCGAAGGCGGCACGCCCAACGTTGCGGGTGTGATTGGATTGGGCGCGGCGCTTGATTACGTGACACAACTCGGCAGAAGACAAATCGAAAAGTACGAGCATCTGTTGCTGGAATACGGCACGGAGCGCCTCGCTTCGATTCCGGGGCTGCGGCTGGTCGGCACGGCGGCTAAGAAAGCTGGTGTGCTTTCGTTTGTCCTCGACGGCATTCATCCGCACGATGTAGGCACCATTCTTGACCAGGAGGGCATCGCGGTGCGGACGGGCCACCATTGCGCCCAGCCCGTGATGGACCGCTTCCAGATTCCCGCCACCACGCGCGCCTCGCTCGCCATTTACAATACGCGCCAGGAGCTCGATACGCTCGCTGCTGGAATCGAGCGGGTGAAGGAGATTTTTTCGTAATGGCGAACCTAAGGGACCTTTATCAGGAAGTTGTGGTGGACCATAGCAAGCGGCCGCGCAATTTCCGCAAAATGGAAGGGCCGCACGTTACCGCGCGGGGTTACAATCCTCTGTGCGGTGACCGCGTGGCTGTGCATGTGAAGCTCGAAAACGGCCACCTGAGTGACGTCAGCTTCGAAGGCAGCGGCTGCGCCATCTCAACCGCGTCCGCCTCAATCATGACCGAAGCTCTGAAAGGGAAAACAGCCGCGGAAGCTGAGGCGCTTTTCCAGAGCTTTCACGATCTTGCGACCAAAGGCGAAGCGGAAAATGCGGGCGCGCCACCACTCGGCAAGCTAGAGGTTTTCTCCAAGGTGAGTGATTATCCTGCGCGGGTGAAATGCGCCACGCTCGTCTGGCATACGCTGCACTCGGCGCTCCAAGGCGGCGAAGGCGTGGTGTCGACCGAATGAGGGCAGGCGATCAAACAGATCGGGTTGATTAAGCTATGGACGAACCTACTGAAAGCCAGAACGTTACCACGGGTCAGCCTACGGCCCCGGAGACCTCTGTATCAGAAGACGAGAACCGTCTATCGGTTTCCGAGGCTATTCAATTGCAGGACAAAATTGTGGACGTGCTGAGAACGTGCTACGACCCGGAAATTCCGGTCAATATTTATGATCTCGGGTTGATCTATGAAGTAAAAACGGAGCGCAACGGACACGCCTATATTCGCATGACTCTTACGGCGCCCACTTGTCCGGTGGCTGGAACTCTTCCGCCGGAGGTTGAGGCTAAGGTCAAAGAATTGCCTGGAATAACGGACGCAAAAGTGGAAGTGGTTTGGGACCCGCCTTGGGACATGACCAAAATCTCCGAGGCAGCGAAGTTGCAGCTTGGGATTTGGTAGATTCTCTGCGGTAGCGGCAGCCCGTTACAAGCTTTGGCAGGCGGTTATTACGATTTAAATAGAGGCCTCCGCTACAACCCTTGGTGTTGCTACAATCTGTAATCAGCATAGTACGAGGAGGGTCAACCATGCGATTAACCTCCAATGAAGAATACGGACTTCGGTGCTTATTGCGCCTGGGACGCGAAGGACCGGACAGGAGTCTTACCATCCCGGAGATCAGCCGGGCGGAAGAAATCTCTTCGCCCTACGTGGCCAAGATTATGCGGCTCCTGCGCCGCGCGGGATACGTACAGAGCACTCGGGGCAAGGCAGGAGGGTACAGTTTGACGCGCCCGGTAGACAAGATTCTTGTGGGCGAGCTCTTGGGCCTGCTCGGAGGCCGCCTGTTTGAGCCTGGTTTCTGTGAACGCCACTCGGGCCTCGGAGAGACGTGCGTCAATTCAACTGATTGCTCCATTCGTCCGGTCTGGCAGAGCCTGCAACTTGTCGTTGATCATGTGCTCAACCGCATTACGCTCGGCGATTTACTTCGCAATGAGCGGAATATGTCGTCTTGGGTGGACAATCTGGTAACTCTATCGGCGACGGGAACGCAAGCCGCTAACTCCACAGCACAATTCGCCTACCCCTCTAAAAGTAATCTCACGCACTAACCCTGTCTGAAATCTTTCTAACCTATTCATATCAAAGCTTGTTAATGCGAGCGGGCCTTTGTGCCGCGCGGTTTGGATGAACGCTGTCCCTAAAACCTTAATGAATTGTTAGAAAACCGCCGATGTTGTGAGAGGGAACTAAGGAGCGGTTATACATAGGCCTAGAACTAGACATCACAGCCGGGGCCGCCGAAGGAACATTTATTTTTTCTTGGCATATTAATTATTTATGAGGTATTATACGTTACGTCAACACTCTGTTTAACCGCCCCCTTGCTGAGCGCCTGAGGTCGTTGCCGGGCGCTCGCCGGTTGCCTTTGGGGAGAGGGAGTTTCAGATGCGCTTACTCATCGTAGATGATGATGAACCTGTTCTCATGTTTCTTCGGCGTGGGTTTGAAGCCGAGCAATATACGGTAGACGTCGCTCCGGATGGCCAACAGGCGGAGAGCTTAATCGACAATCAAGAATACGATCTCGTTGTCCTGGATTTGAATCTCCCCGCCGCCGATGGCGTCGAGGTTCTCCGGCATCTGCGCGCCAAGGATGGGTCTGTTCCCGTGTTGATCCTATCCTCCCGGCGCGAGGTGGATGAGCGGGTCCGCGCGCTTGACTTTGGCGCGGATGACTTTGTGCCCAAGCCCTTCGCGTTTTCAGAACTCTCGGCGCGCGCCCGCGCGCTGCTGCGCCGCTCGAAAGGCAGCTGCGAGCCGGTTCTACGCGTGGAAGACCTTGAGCTTCATCGCGTCGATCGCGCGGCGCGGCGCGGCGACCGGCAAATCGAACTAACGCCTAAAGAGCTCGCGCTACTTGAATATCTAATGCAAAACGCGGGACGATGCGTGACCCGCTCCATGATTATCGAGCACGTCTGGAAACTCGCGCCCGACACGGTGAGCAACGTGGTTGACGTTTACATTAACTATCTGCGGAAAAAAATTGATGAAGGAACGCCCGCGCCTCTCATTCACACCTTGCGGGGTTCGGGCTATCTGATGGGCGCAAAAGCTTCATGATAGTTTATTTGCGGCATTCATCTTGCGCATCATCTGCTGCCGTACGCCGATCTATGATATGAGCCATTTAACTACCGGAGTAAAAGAGCGGCTGGAGACAACATCTGAGGGTCAGCCTGCGCTGAAATTGATTGGGCTGCTCGCCCATCAGATGAGCCAGCCCCTCACGGTCTTGCTCGGCGAAGTTGAGCTCGCGCTGCGATTCCAGCACAGTGAAGCGGAATTGAAAGGCACGTTCGAGCGGTGTTTTCGGGACTTAGAGAGGATGGCGCGGCTGCTGAGCGACTTCCGCATCGTGGGCGGGATGAGCAAAGCCACAATTTCCCATGTGCCGGTGGCCGAAATGATGGACGGCATAATCGTCGCGCATCGCTCAGAGATTGAATTAAAGGGACTGAGCCTAGATTACAAGGCTTCGCCGGATGCAAGCGTGGAAACCGATCCGGAAATCTTGCAAAGGGTGTTTTCGATAGTTTTTGGTAGGGCGGTACGAATAAGCCCTCCGAGCGGGTCGGTGCAGGTACGGCTAGATAAATGCCGGGAAGAAGTACAATTTAGACTTTCCTACACGGAAGCCACCAGTAATGGCTCAAAACAAAGGTTCGGCCCGGCACTTCAAGATACGTTTTCTGCTCGGGTTCCGCTCGCGGATAACGCAGAATGGGCTTTGGCTGAGGGTATGATTCAATTGCTTGGCGGGGGGGCATTGAAGGTCTATCGGAGCGCCGGACCGCGCATTCACCTGTCACTGACGCTAGGCCGGGAGTCAGTCTCAAACCTTAAGGTTTCAAAGACAAGCACTGCATTGGCCTCGTGATTAGCTGGAATCATGAGATTAGCCTTATGCGTTTCTCATTAAACTCTTAGCTGGCATTTTAAGATTTGCTTAACCCATTAAAACAAACGGTTTTATTTAATATTCAGCGGCCTTCTCACGAAAATCGGACGTTGCGCGAGGAGGCCCCGACGCGTTGACGGCGGATGTTTCTAGCCCGACCAGATGGGGCAAAGGCTTTTGCAACTTCCGGCAAAATGCCTGCTCTAAGAAATTTTGATAAGAGTTATAGAGGTCTAATGAGCACACAGCTTACTAGTCCCTTGTTCTCGAGCGCCATTATTGCGAGTTCGGACGATAATTTTCGCAAAAGGCTCATCGATTCTCTTCGATCCACCCACTGCAGCGTGCAAGAAGCGCACGGCGGCGCCGAAGCTCTCGCTCAGCTTGAAGAAGGCTATTATCAAGCT
>DASZAA010000229.1:0-6536 GCA_035945615.1 Terriglobia bacterium | reverse complement strand
GGCGCGCTATCTGGAGAAGCGGAATCATCTCGGATTTCAGTCGGCCAACATGGAGCTTTCGGACAAGAAAGTTGAAGCCATGGTCATGGCTGAAGTGAAGCGATTGTTTAACCCGGAGTTCCTGAACCGATTGGACGAGGTCATTATCTTCAACGCGCTGACCGACGATGATCTGATGCAGATTATCGATCTACTGGCGGCGAACATTAACGCGAACCTGGCGCAAAAGAATATCTCCATCAGCCTTTCGCAGGAGGCGGCGCGCTGGATTTTGGAAAAGACCTGCGCCGACCGCTCGTATGGCGCCCGCCCGCTGCGGCGCGCCTTGCAAAAGCACCTGGAAGATCCTCTTTCGGAAGCTTTGATTCAGGGAGAGATTCAAGCTCCTGCCGTCTTGGAAGTGATTGTGGGGAACGAGGGGCTGTATTACCGGCCCGTAAACGATACGCTGGTGACCGCGACGCCGCTCTCTCACTAGACCGGTTTTTGACTGATCAACTGCGCGCGTGTCCTGCTGAAAAAATAGGATGGAAGGGTCAGTTTGGGTTATGGCGGCGGATTTACGCGACTATCTTCCGGCGGCGTCAAGCGCCTTGATATTAAACTGATCCACTACCAAAAATACCAGGCCATTCCCAAATAAGGCGATCTTCTATAAGATAGTACGTTCCGGTCGCGTTTTCGCCGGCCAATTTTTTTGAACTCTCGATGCGGAGTAAAGGGGAAGCACTGTTTTTTTCAATTCCAATAGGGCCTTTCAGGAAACGGCTGCGCTGGCCTGTTTTCATCCTTACGCTTTGGGCGGCGTGTCTGCTTCCGGCGCGCAACCTTCGCGCCCAGGAGAACGCGCAGAAGCCCCAGAATCAAACGCCGAAGCAATCTGCCCCCTCCTCCGGCCAAACGCAAAAACAACCGCCGTCCCCTTCCGGCATTCAACTTCAGAACCCCGGAACAGCCCCAGCTGAGGGACCGCAGAAATCGCAGCCGCAGGCGCCGTCTAACGGCGGCATTCAGCTTCAGGCGCCCGGCGTTGCTCCCTCAGCCCCAAAACCCAAGACAACCGAGCAGGTGCAAACCATCGTGACCGCGATTGAATTCCGGGGCAACCGGCGCATCCAGAGCTCCTCCTTGATGGCGCGCATCTTTACCCGTCCGGGGCAAGCTTACAACACGAACGATATTGAACGCGATTTCATGGCCCTGTGGAATACCGGATATTTCGACGACATCCGCGCCGTCGCTACCGATGATCCCAAGAACAAAAACGGGAAAATTATTACTTTCTTTGTGCGCGAGAAGAAGCTGGTGCGGAGCATCGACTATAAGGGGATGAACTCGGTTACGCCGTCGGACGTGATGGACCGCTTTCGCGAAGAAAAAGTGGGCCTCTCGATCATGTCCCAATATGATCCTGTCGTGATTAAGCATGCTGAGGTTGTGGTTGAAGAGATGCTTTCGGAGAATGGACGCCAGTTTGCCACCGTCACCGCCCGCACGCGCGACATTCCGCCGGACTCGGTCGCGCTCACCTTTGTGGTAGTGGAAGGTCCAAAGGTGAAGGTGGGCAAAATTAGCTTCAGCGGCAACACGGCGTTTTCCAACAGCAAGCTGATTGAGGCGATGAAATACGAGAAGCCGATCGGTTTGCCGCCGTGGTTTTGGATTTTCCACCGCACATACAACCACGACAAGATGGAAGCCGATCTTGAAAAGATCCGCGAGCTTTACCGCAATCACGGTTATTTCTTTGCCCTGCCGGGACCCGAGCCGATTGTCCACACCGTGATCACGCACCGCCGGCTTCCGTTTATCTTTTTCGGAAAAGGGACCGGGCGGCGCGTGGATGTTACCATCCCCATTCAACAGGGCCAGCAATACCGGCTCGGCAGGTTCGTCATTCGCGACAATAAACTCTTTAAAGAGGACGCGCTCAAGCGCGTGCTGGGCATGAACACGGGGGATATCTTCAACGCCAGCAAGTTGCAGGACGCACTGAAGAATTACACTAAGCTTTACGGCGAATACGGATACATCAATTTCACCGCCAATCCTGACATTGAGCCGGACCGCCAGCGGCATGTGATCAACCTGGCGCTCGATTTCGACGAAGAACATCAGTACACCGTTCACCGCGTCAATTTCAGCGGCAATACGAAAACACGCGACGAGGTGATCCGGCGCCAGATTTTGCTGGCCGAGGGCAGCGTCTTCAACACGGCCCTATGGGACCTGAGCGTTTACCGGATCAATCAACTGGGCTATTTTGATCCCCTCAAGCCAACCTCGCCAGACGCTACAGGCCCGGGAAAATATCAGGGCGTGACGGTGGTGCAAAACAATCAAAACCATACGGTGGACCTCGACGTGGCGCTGAAGGAGAAGGGAAGAAACTCCATCGGGTTTTCTGGCGGTATCAGCGGCATCGCGGGGACATTTGTGGGCGCGAACTACGCCACGCAGAACTTTCTCGGATTGGGCGACACGCTGAGCATTAGCGGACAGTTCGGCACCTTCGTGGACTCTGCCCAAATCGGCGTCACCGTGCCTTACCTGTTTAACCGCCCCATGACGGCTGGTTTTACGCTTTTTCTGAACGATTACCATTTCGACGAATTGCAACAATACGGCGCACTCTACGGCGTGAACCTGAAGTCGCAGGAAAATACGCTGCTCGGCCAGACATACTTCCAGAACTATCAGCAGAACTCAAAGGGATTCAGCGTATTCGCGCGCTATCCTCTGCGGCACACCTTCGCCAGCCTGGGCCTGACGTACACGTTCAGCGTGAGCAGCCTTGAAACCTTTAGCGCGGCGTCGCAAAGCCTGTTCCAGTCCCTCGATTACGGCCAGTTCGCAGGACCGAGCCAGTTGAGCGGGATTAAACAGAGCATGGTCCAGCCGTCGTACTACTACAATAACGTGGATAATCCCATCAACCCGCATCGCGGCAAATCGATTTCAGCGTCGGTGGGTTTTTCGGGCAGCATCCTCGGCGGCAACGTGGACACGATTTCGCCCAGTTTTGATTTCAAATACTACCATCATGCGCCATTTCATCCTGGTCACACACTGGCGTTTCACTTTGAAGGCTCCACCATTTCCGGCTATGACGGGAAAGTGCCTCCTCCGTTCCAACGCTTCTACATGGGGGGCCAGTATGATATTCGCGGCTTCAACACGTACAGCATCAGTCCGGTGATTTTCTTCCCGACGGTGGGGCAGATTTGCAACCGTGATGCCTCTGGAAACCCAATCTGGGCGACCGGCGCCAACGGCCAACGGCTGGTGGGCACGTGCGGTTCGTACACAAGTTTCCCTTATAACACCATTGAGGTGCCGGGCGGCGACACCATGGTGCTCGGCAGCTTCGAGTATCGCATTCCCCTTTTTACTCCAGATGTCACTCTGGCTTACTTCATCGATGCCGGCGACTCCTTTATCTTGCGTCCGAATCAGCTTAAGTTGCAGCCTAACGCGCTCTCGGCGCTGACCAGCCAATTCCCTTTTTTCCAGGTGCCGACGAGCCATTTGGAGCCGATTTCCGGACTGAACTTCCACCTGCGCAGTTCGACGGGCGTGGCGCTCTACATCAACCTGCCGGTGGTGCACGCGCCCATTGAGGTTTATTACGGCTACAACTGGCTGCGGCTGAAAAACGAATTCGCGACCCCTCCGCAGGAGCTGCCGCCCGTATCGCTGTTTCCCAATATAGCGACGTATGACGCTGTGCTGCCTTATTTCGAGCGTCAGGTGTTTTCCGAACCGCATGGTCTGGCGGGCTTTACCGTGCAGCGTTCGTTTTAGCGGGATATCGCGTCATGGTACTTTACGCGAGGACGCCGCAGCTTCAACTTCCAAAATGCTATGATTTCTTATTCTTTCTTGAAGGAGTTGGCATGAGAAACTTGATCACAAAACTGGCGGTTACAGCGTGCATCCTCGCAACGCCGGCGTTGATGCTTGCCCAAAGCGCGGAGAAAATCGGCGTCATCAATTTGCAGGAGGCAATTGCCTCCACTCAGGAAGGCAAACAGGATCTTACCCAGCTTCAGCAAAAATACAGTCAAAAACGGGCTACGTTGCAGCAGATGGATAAGGATATTACCGCTCTCCAGGACCGCTTGCAGAACCAAAGCAGTATGCTGAGCGACGCAGAGCGGTACCAGGACGAGCGCCAAATCAACGATAAGCAGCGCCTTCTTAAAGAGGGCCAGGACGACTACCAGTACGATACGCAGGAAGACGAGCAGCAGATTGTGAGCACGATCGGCGCCAAGATGATGAAGATCGTTAACCAGTATGCTACCGAGCAGCACTACGCGCTCATCATCTCGAACCAACAGAACCTTGTGCTCTTTGCCTCGAAGCCGGTTGATATTACTCAGGACATCGTCAAATTATATGACGCCGCGAATCCTGTATCTTCGGCGGCCAGCTCGACTTCCAAACCCGCCCCACCCGCTCCCGCAAAGCACTGAACGAATGGGTAAAAGGCTGGCGCGAAGCATTCGCCGGAGCTGTTTTTTTAGCCCAGGATTAGCTTTTTAGCCCTGCGGCTTGTTATTGGGATAGGCGAAATGCTGCGGAGTCAAAGGGCAACGCCGCGCTCTAACCTAGGGTGTAGCGGGAAAGGGCAGAGCATAGATCGCTATACTGAATTCTGGAGATCACGAGATGGCCGGCATTGACGTTCCCTTTACAAAGACAGGATTCGGCAGTACGTCGCGCACGGATCGTTGGTGGGCGCCCTGGCTGACGGTTTTGATTGTGCTTTCTGCCTTTGTCGCCTACGCCACTTGGGCGGCGCTCCAAGGTACGCATTACCGCTTCGGGCCGTATCTTTCGCCCTTCTACTCGCCCGAGCTTTGGGGCAACCCGCTTACTGCCTGGATTGGCGGCAAGCCCGGCTGGTATCCGAGTTGGCTGATTTTTTCACCCGCCTTCTTCATTCTTCCGTTTCCAGGTGGTTTCCGCCTGACCTGCTACTATTACCGCGGCGCTTACTATAAGTCCTTTTGGTCGGACCCGCCCTCGTGCACGGTAGGCGAGCCGCGCAAGACTTATTGGGGCGAACGCACGCTGCCGCTGGTGCTGCAGAACGTTCACCGGTACTTTATGTACATCGCGCTGTTCTTTATCGCGGATCTCGCCCTCGATGCGTGGAACGGTTTCTGGTTCAACGGCCATTTTGGCGTGGGCGTGGGGTCGATTGTGCTTCTGATCGATGTGATTTTGCTCGGCGGGTACACGTTTGGCTGCCACGCCATCCGGCATCGGGTAGGCGGCGTGCTTGACCGGATTTCAGGTTCGCGCTGGCGCAAAAAAACATACGATTGCGTAAGTTGTCTCACCGGGCGCCACATGACATGGGCTTGGTTCAGCCTGTGCTGGGTCGCATTCACCGATTTCTATGTGCGAGCGTGCTCGATGGGCTTGATTCGGGATTGGAGAATATTCTAGTGGCGGAATACGAGACCCACGAACACGACGTGCTCGTGATCGGCGCCGGCGGGGCGGGGCTGCGCGCGGCGGTCGAAGCCTCGGCGGCGGGGGTCCGCGTGGGCGTGGTGACCAAGTCGCTGCTCGGCAAGGCGCACACAGTGATGGCCGAGGGTGGCATCGCGGCGTCACTCGGCAACGTTGACGACCGCGACAACTGGAGAGTTCACTTCTCGGACACAATGCGCGGCGGGCAATATCTAAACAACCCGCGCATGGCGCAGCTTCACGCGCAGGAAGCTCCGGCGCGCGTGCGCGAGCTTGAGGCGTGGGGGGCACTGTTTGACCGTACGAAAGACGGCCGCATTTTGCAGCGCAATTTTGGCGGCCACAAATATCCGAGACTCGCTCATGTGGGTGATCGCACCGGCCTTGAAATGATCCGCACGCTGCAGGATCACGGAATCCATCAGGGCATTGACGTGCACATGGAGTGTACTATTCTCACCCTGCTGAAGGATGGCGGTAGAGTGGCGGGCGCTTTCGGGTATGACCGCGAGCGTGGCCGCTTTAAACTGTTTCGCGCCAAAGCCGTAGTGCTGGCGACGGGCGGCATTGGCCGCGCCTACAAAATCACCAGCAATAGTTGGGAATATACAGGCGACGGCCATTCGCTCGCTTATCATGCCGGCGCCGCGCTAATGGACATGGAGTTCGTTCAGTTTCATCCAACCGGCATGGTGTGGCCGCCGAGCGTGCGCGGCATCTTAGTCACCGAAGGCGTGCGCGGCGAAGGCGGTGTTCTGAAGAACAAAGACGGCCGCCGCTTCATGTTCGATGATATTCCGCCGCTCTATAAGAATCAGACCGCCGACAACCCCGAAGAGGGTTGGCGTTACACGCAAGGTGATAAAAATGCCAAGCGCCCGCCAGAGCTGCTCACACGCGATCACGTGGCGCGCTGCATCGTGCGCGAGGTGCGCGAGGGGCGCGGCAGCCCGCACGGCGGCGTGTTTCTCGATATCGCCTGGATTAAGGAGAAGCTGCCGAACTCAGCCGAACACATCAAGAAGAAGCTGCCGAGCATGTATCACCAG
>DASZAA010000228.1:0-2833 GCA_035945615.1 Terriglobia bacterium | reverse complement strand
AACATTGAGATGGGCATCCAGAAGCTTGCGAGCATCGGATGCAAGGTGGCGCCTATCAGCCTTCCCCACACCGCCTATGCCGTTCCTTGCTACTACATCATTGCTACGGCGGAGGCAAGCTCCAACCTGGCGCGTTACGACGGCGTGCGTTACGGCTTCCGCGCGGGCGCCTACGAAGGCTTGCGCGAGATGTATCGCAAGACGCGCGACGCCGGCTTTGGCGCCGAAGTGAAGCGGCGCATCATGCTTGGCACCTACGTGCTCAGTTCCGGCTATTACGACGCCTACTATCGCAAAGCCCAACAGGTGCGCTCGCTGATCGCGCGTGATTTCCTGGAGGCGTTTGATGAAGTGGACGTGATCGTCACGCCTACCTCGCCCGTCCCCGCCTTTAAGATCGGGGAGCGCACCGGCGACCCTCTGCAAATGTATCTGGCCGACATCTACACCGTCACTGCCAGCCTCGCCGGAATCCCCGGTATTTCGGTTCCGTGCGGCAAAACGAAAACTGAGCCGCGCCTTCCCGTGGGGATGCAAATCTTCGCTAAACATTTCGACGAAGCAAAACTGCTGCAAGTGGCGCATGCATTTGAAAAAGCCGGCGGGTTTGAGATCGCATAGCAAGCCCTGTGTAGGGCGCCTCCATTGTTGACAACCCTACTGCCCAAGCACAGAATTGATTTAAGGGGTTTGCCTTATGGGCGCGGCTATTGTCCCTTCCACGACCGACCTGCACGAAGCGCACTGGTGGGAGACATTGCCGGAGGGGAGAATCCATTGCTATCTTTGCCCGCGGCATTGCCACATCGGAGAAGGGCAAGCGGGCTTCTGTTTCATCCGCAAAAACATCGGCGGAACCCTCTATAATCTGGGCTATGCTCAGCCTGCCGCGTTGCAGATCGATCCCATTGAAAAGAAGCCATTGAACCATTTTATGCCCGGCGCTCGCATCCTTTCCATGGGCACGGCTGGCTGCAATATGGGCTGCTTCTTCTGCCAGAATTGGGACATCTCGAAGTCGAAATCCGATCAGGTTAACTCAGTTCATTTGGAGCCAGAGGACGTGGTCCGCGCGGCCATTGAGCATAGCTGCCCGGCGCTCGCTTTCACTTATAACGAGCCGACCATCTGGGCCGAGTATGTGATCGACATCGCTAAGGTGGCGCATCGCGCCGGGCTGAAGACAGTGATGGTGACTAACGGTTATATTACGCGCGAGGCGCTCTTCGACGTGTACCAGCATATTGACGCGGCCAATGTGGACCTGAAGGCGTTCACAGAGAGTTTTTACGGCAAAACCACGCTCACCCATCTGCAGCCCGTGCTCGATACTCTGAAAACGCTGCGGCGCGAAACCAGCGTATGGTTCGAGATCACCAACCTGATGATTCCCACGCTGAACGACGCGGCGGAAGAAACACGCGAGCTATGCGCCTGGGTGCTGGGAAACCTGGGAGACGATGTGCCGCTGCACTTCACCGCGTTTCATCCGGACTTCAAGCTACGCGATAAGCCCGCGACGCCAGCCGAAACCCTTCACCAGGCCCGGCGCATTGCCATGCAGATGGGGTTGAAGTTCGTCTATGAGGGTAATATTTATTCTGATGGTGCGAATACCTTCTGCCCGGGTTGCAAGCGGACCCTTGTGAAGCGATGGTGGCACCAGGTGAGCGATTTTCATATTACTGAAGATGGTGAATGCGAATATTGCGGCGCAGCCATTCCGGGGTATTTTAAACGTAGCCCGATCGAGACAAATTCATTCAGTCATTGAGCCATCGGGTCGGAGGTCGGCGGAGAAACCCCGATTAGGCCGGCGAAAGTATATGGTTCGCTTCCAATCCTTTCATACTCCTACAACGACACTAGCCCGAATTATTCATGAAATGACCGCCTTTGGGGGGCGCGGTTAAAACCGCTCCTCCCTAATTCTAAAACCGAGCTTTGAATAAATCGGGCTAGAGCAAAGGTGACTTGCAATCATTGAAATCCACCGCAATACGGCCTCGTGCGGTTCGAAATGCCCTCAATGGAGGTTCTTTAGATAAGTTACGAGCTGCCATCGCTGCTGACCGGGCAAGCCAGACCAGGAGGGCATGCCCTCGCGCGGCTTGCCATTTTTTAAAAACCAGTAAAGAACACCTGGAGGTTCGTCCCGGATTTCTGGCGAGCGAAGGCACGGCCCCCGTGTATAACCTTTCGCACCGCTGCCATGGCAGTGGACACAATACCGTGCAAAGAGCTTCTTGCCCGCGAGGGTGGCTTCATGCTGCCCTTGATATGGATTCTGCTGCTTGCGCGCAGCTTTTGGAGCGCGGCTGAACACAGCGGTCAGGCCGGGATTGGCTTTTCCTCCGGAGCCTAGACAGATGACTGTAAGTATAAACACCGCCGCTGGGGTCAGAATCAACAGCCTCTTCACGCTCTTGATCCTTCTCATTGATCCCTCCGCGAATGGAATAGAAGCTGGACTTTCCGCCCGAATCCTTCGAATTCATAAGACACGCCGAGACGGAGCAGAAAACCATACGCGTCGTGCGTCAGCCCGAAGCCAGGTGAGACTCGCAGCGTCATTCCGTCTGGCAGATTCCATGCGACCACCGGTGCCACGTATTGCGATGTCTGGTTAAGCGTAAAGATTTTGGAAGTTCCAAGCCCTCCGTAGAATTCAATTCCGGCGCGAAAGTTTTCTTGACAAAAGTTGCACGCTTCAGAAGACGCGGCAAGAGCCAGCGGCCGGTTCACTCCGAAAGCGTAGCCAAATTCCCATGGATCGCCGGCGAGGTTCTTCTCGCCAATAAGGTTTTCCGAAATGTTCCATCCTTTGTAGTCA
>DASZAA010000227.1:0-8591 GCA_035945615.1 Terriglobia bacterium | reverse complement strand
AATCTCTTCCAGCGGTCCGCCTTCGCGCTGGGCCCAGCCGCAGCCGGCGGTGACAATCAGAGTCTGGCCGAGCGGATGCGCGTGCCACGCCGTCCGCGCGCCCGGCTCGAACGTAACGCTGGCGCTGACCACGCGCGCCGGGATCGGAGCCTGAAAGAGCGGATCGATCCGCACCGTGCCGGTGAACCACTCTGCCGGACCCTTGCCGGAAGGCTGCGAACCAATTCTTTTGATTTCCATATTGCGATTCCCTCGCTTCCAGCGCGTCGCGCAAACTTTCGCGTTTACGATTTATAGTTGCGGTTGCCCGCGAAAACCCGCGCATCTCAAAGACAGAGATCCGCGATCTTCCTCTATAATAGTGCCATTTGGTCAAAATGATTCCCGGAGGATCAAAATGCTGTCGAACAGATCGATACAGCGCGCCACCGTCATTCCAGTCTTGGCGTATGCAGATGTGAACCAGGCTGCAGACTGGCTGTGTAACGCGTTCGGATTCAGCGTGCGCTTGCGCATCGGCAACCACCGCGTGCAGTTGAACGCGGGCGAGGGAGTGGTGACCGTCAGGGAAATGCAGCCGAACGAAATCAACGCGGCGCTGGGCGCGGGCTGCTCAGTCACGGTTCGCGTCGAGGACGCCGATGCCCACTGCAAACGGGCGAGGGATCACGGGGCGCGGATTACGCAGGGGCCGGTGACTCACCCCTACGGCGAGCGCCAATATAATGCGATTGACTTCGCGGGATACTCGTGGACCTTTTCGCAGTCGGTGGCAGACGTGCATCCACAGGATTGGGGCGGAACGGCGGAAGAGCTTTAGGCAGTGGCCGGCGCGCGCGGCGTTACCGTCGCTTACTCCACGGTTTCAATCCAGCCGCCGCCTGCCACTTCATCCCCGTCGTAAAAGACGGCTGCCTGGCCGGGCGTGATAGCGCGCTGCGGCTCCGCGAAATGCACCAGCGCATCGCTGCCCATCGCCGTCACGCGGGCTGGCGCGGGGACGTGCTTGTTGCGAATGCGGACGCGCGCCTCAATCTCTTCGTCCTCTTCCGCCGGACGAATCCAATTCACGCCGCGCACGCGGCAGCGCCGCTTCATCAGATCGTCGTTCGTGCCCACAACGACGCGGCGGGTGGCGGCGTCAATTTGGGTGACGTAAAGCGGCGAGCCTGTGGCCACGCCCAGCCCCTTGCGCTGGCCCACGGTGAAGTGATGTATGCCCGCGTGCGCGCCCAGCGCCTTGCCGTCCGCCGTCACTAGTTCGCCCGCCGTCTCATTTAACTCACTAGTCTTATTACTCTCACCAAGATAAGCGGCGATGAAGTCGCGGTAGGAGCCATTTGGGACGAAGCAGATTTCCTGGCTCTCGGGCTTCCCCGCAACAGGCAGATTCTTTTCACGCGCGAGGGCGCGGACCTGCTCCTTGGTCATTTCCCCCAGCGGAAACATCGCCCGCGAGAGTTGCTCCTGCGTGAGGCCAAAAAGAAAGTACGACTGGTCCTTCGAGCGATCAACGGCGGCGTAGAGCCGGTAACGTCCGGTCTTCTCATCGCGCTGGATGCGGGCATAGTGCCCGGTGGCGATGCGCTCGGCGCCAATCTGCCGCGCCGTCTCCACAAATTGCGCAAACTTGATTTCGGTGTTGCACCGGCTGCAGGGGACCGGCGTTTCGCCAGCAAGATATTGCTCGACGAAGGGCCTCACCACGCTCTCCTCGAAGCTCTGCTCCAGGTTCACCACGTAATAGGGGATGCCGATGAATTTGGCTACACGGCGGGCGTCGTAAACGTCGTCGAGCGAGCAGCAGCGGCCCGAGGCGCGGCCCGGCTCGAGGCCCTCCACCAAGCCTTGCAGGGCAGGCAGCCGGCGCTGATTCCAAAGCTGCATGGTCAGCCCCACGACGCTCGCATTGTTTTCCGCCAGGATTGCAGCGGCAGCGGAACTATCTACCCCACCGCTCATGGCCACAGCAATGGTCATAATAAAAAACCTTCTAAACCCGGAGCGCCTGCGTTGTAGCGCAGAGTTTTGCATTTAAAACTCTGCGGATTTTCACCGGTCCCAACGACAAGCCGCAGAGTTCTAACCGCAGAACTCTGCGCTACAAAAAGCCTATCATGCCGCACTTAGATTTTGAGACGAATGAGACAGTTTCCATTAGAAACGCTGATTCTAAACAACTTCTTGGGTTCGTTCCGTGATTTTTTATGTTTTTGTCCCTTCTCCTCCCGGCCATTTTCTAATCTTTGGGACCGCGCCGTAGCGCAGACCGCCGCCTTTGCGGTCTGCGGCCTTTGAATGGACAGAAAACCCGCAGACCTCAAATACGGAGGTCTGCGCTACAAAAAACCTATCGCGCCACTCTAAGATTTTGATACAAATGGGATAAATGGGACGGTTTCTTGACGGCCCTCAACCCAACCGCGCGTTTGAATAAGCATCGACGGGTTTACCCTTATAGAGGGGCGATAAAGCGCGCAGCCGCCCGACGACTTCCGCAATAACGCCAAGCGCGTAATTGATATCCTCGTCCGTAGTGGTGCTGCCCAGGCTGAAGCGGACGGTCGAGCGCGCATCTTCCTTTGTTTTACCAATGGCGGAGAGCACATGCGAGGGTTCGAGCGACCCGGACGCGCACGCTGACCCCGTGGAACAGCCAAGTCCGCGTAGGTCGGAGGCGATCACGAAAGCCTCGCCTTGCACAAAGGCGAACGTAATATTAGAGGTCGAAGGCAGCCTGCGGCTGGGCGCGCCGTTCACGGTAACGAGCGGAATTGTGTTCCGAATACCTGCTTCCAGCCGGTCGCGCAGCGTGGCGATTCGGGCCGACTCTTCCTGCCCCTTTGCGAGCGCCAACTCAGCGGCTTTGCCCAAGCCAACGATGCCGGGAACATTTTCCGTGCCCGGCCTGCGGTCGCGTTCGTGATGCCCGCCGTAAAGCAGCGGCCGGAGGGATGTGCCCTTGCGGGTGTAAAGCGCGCCCACGCCTTTGGGGCCGTTAATCTTGTGCGCTGAAAGTGAAAGCAGCTTTACGCCCATTTTGTGCACGTCAATCGGAACTTTACCCACCGACTGCACGGCGTCGGTGTGAAGCGGGATGCCGCGCTCCTGGGCAATCCGCCCGATTTCCTCGATGGGTTGCAGTGTGCCAAGCTCGTTATTGGCGTGCATGACGGAGATGAGCGCCGTTTCAGGCGTTAAGGCGCGTTCGATCTCGGCCGGATCGACCACGCCGTCGCTTCCCGGCCTCACAAACGTTACCGTGACGCCGCGTTTTTCGAGCGCCTGCGCCGCGTTCAGGACAGCAGGATGCTCAATCGCCGTAGTCACAAGGTGGGGCTTGCGGCCTGCCAAACGTGCCGCCGCGGCCTCAATTGCGCCAAAAAGAGCAGTGTTATCGCTCTCTGTGCCGCCGCTGGTGAAGATGATCTCGGATGGCCTAGCATTGAGAAGCTGCGCCACGCTCTCCCTCGCTTCTTCCACTGCCGCGCGCGCTTCCTGCCCCCAAGCATGGACCGAAGATGCGTTGCCGAAGCCATTCAGCAGATAAGGCTTCATGGCCTCAAACACTTCCGGAGCCAGCGGAGTGGTGGCATTGTGATCAAGGTAAACGCGCCGCATAAAGAAACTCGTTTCGAGGGACCGGCCTCTCTGTTCAGCCTATCGGAGCGTCCTAGGAGTGTCAAATTAGATCGCAATTTCCAGCCAGGGAGTGTTTATAATCGACATGGAAATGACAATTGTGGCGGTGGCCAGAGCCGGTAAGGAGCCGTCACTACAATCGAATATGTAGCTAAATTGGAGGCAATAAATGAAGGGTGTTGTTTTAGCGGGCGGGACGGGATCGCGGCTCTATCCGCTCACACGGGTTACGAATAAGCATTTGCTTCCGGTATACGACCGGCCGATGGTTTATTATCCCATCCAAACGTTGGTGGACGCCGGAATCAAAGACATTCTATTGGTCACGGGTGGCCAAAACGCTGGCGAATTCTTGCGCCTGCTTGGAAACGGCAAGGATTTCGGTCTGCAGCACATCAATTACACTTATCAGGAAGGCGAAGGCGGCATTGCAGACGCGCTGCGCCTCGCGGAGCATTTTGCCGACGGCCAGCCGATATGCGTCGTTCTCGGAGACAACATCATCGAGACCAATATTATTGAGGCTTGTCAGGAATTTGACCAGCAAGCGCGTGGGGCGCGAATTATTCTCAAAGAGGTTTCTGACCCAGAGCGGTTCGGAGTACCGGTATTTGAGAACGGCCGCATCACGTGCATCGAAGAAAAGCCCAAGCAGCCGAAGTCACGCTATGCGGTGATTGGAATTTATATGTACGACGGCACTGTCTTTGAGCGCATTCGCAAACTTAAGCCCTCGAGCCGCGGCGAATTTGAAATTACTGATGTCAATAATATGTATATTTCGGAGGGATCGCTTTCTTATAGCACCCTCGATGGCTGGTGGACCGACGCCGGAACATTCAAATCTTTGCTCCGCGCCAACGCGATGGTGGCGGACGGGGGTGCGAACAAGAAGCAGCGAGAGCCGTCAGCCAGCTACGCTGCGGACTCGCAGTAACGCGGGATAAAATGAAGTAAATAAACTGCCCTCTCTGCGAATCGGAGAGAGTGTGGACCGCGTAGCGGGGCAGATGAGGGGCGGCTGGACTTAATCCGTAGCGTTCGCAAAAACATCTCCAACCGGAGTAACCCGTGGAAGTGCAATCAACTGCTCTCCCCGATGTGAAAATCGTCAAGCCCGAGAAACACGGCGATAGGCGGGGCTTTTTTTTGGAAACGTACCATAAGAGAGCGTTCGCCGAGGCGGGGATTCACCTGGATTTTGTGCAGGACAATCACTCGCTTTCGGCAGAACGCGGCGTGGTGCGTGGGCTGCATTTTCAGACCGCTCCGTATGCACAGGACAAATTGGTTCGCGTAGTTCGCGGGTCGGTCTTCGACGTGGCAGTTGATCTGCGCAAAGAATCGCCTACGTTTGGCAAGCACGTGAGTGTTATTTTAAGCGCCGCCGATTGGAATCAGCTTCTCGTGCCGGTTGGCTTCGCGCATGGGTTTTGCACGCTTGAACCGGAAACAGAAGTGATCTATAAGGTGACGGCCTATTATTCCCCGGAACACGACAAGGGGTTGTTCTGGAACGATCGTGACCTGGCAATTCCGTGGCCCATCAGTCCAGGTGAAGCAATTCTTTCTGAGAAAGACAGGCGGTTGCCGCCGCTGGCTGAATTAAAGGATTTGTTTAGCTGAGAGCATGGCGAACTCACTTCTATAAGCATTGAGAGAAAAGGGAAAAAGTTTTGCGAATTCTAGTGACCGGCGGCGCCGGATTTATCGGCTCGAATTTCATCCGCACTTATCTCCAGGCTCACCCCGCCGATTCGATTATCAATCTCGACAAGCTCACTTATGCCGGGAATCTCGACAATCTCAGTGATCTTGAAGGCGCGGTGAATTACAGTTTTATTCGCGGCGATGTGGCGGAGACAGAAACGGTGGAAAAGGCTCTCGGCGCGGGCGTTGACGCCGTCGTGCATTTTGCCGCCGAAACGCACGTGGACCGCAGCATCACCAACGCGCGCGACTTTGTCACCACCAACGTGCTTGGCACGTTTACGTTGCTCGAAGCCGCACGGCGCAAAAGTGTTTCGCGCTTTCTGCACGTCAGCACGGACGAGGTCTACGGCAGCATGCCGCCGGGAAAGGCGGCCGATGAGATGTGTCCGCTCGAGCCGAATAGTCCCTATGCCGCAAGCAAGGCGGCTTCTGACCTGCTCGTGCGAAGCTTCTGGCAGACCCACAAGTTTCCCACCATCATCACGCGCTGCTCGAACAATTATGGTCCTAACCAGTTCCCCGAAAAGCTTATTCCCCTAATGGTCACTAATGCGCTCGAAGGAAAAAAGCTGCCGGTCTATGGAGACGGCTTGAACGAGCGTGACTGGATTTATGTAGTGGATCACTGCCGGGCGCTCGAGCGCGTGCTGCACTCGGGCCGTCCGGGCGAGGTGTATAACATCGCCGCAGGAAAGCCGCACTCAAATCTTGAGATTGTGAAGCGGCTGCTCGAAATCCTGGGCGAGCCGGAAGACCTGATCGAATACGTGGCGGACCGGCCCGGTCACGATCGCCGCTACGCGCTCGAGACCGCAAAGATCTCGCGCGAGCTTGCCTGGAGCCCTGCCGTCAACCTGGAGCAGGGCCTGCGCGACACGGTGAATTGGTATCGTACGCATAAGGAGTGGGTAGAGAAAACCAAGAGCGGCGAGTACAGAAGCTACTACGAGAAGCATTACGTCAACCGCCGCGAAATGCTCACCCGGTTGTAACCGCCTTGAGAATAGCCCTCACAGGAAGCACGGGAATGCTGGGGCGCGATCTTGCGCCGGTTCTCGGCGCGCGCCATCACGTTATTCCGGTCAGCCGCGCAGAAGCGGATGTCACAGAACCCGCCAGGATTTTAAACGTTCTTACTGCCTCCGAACCCGATGCGGTGGTTCACGCCGCGGCGTTCACCGCCGTCGATGAGTGCGAGCGGCAGCCCGAAACGGCTTTCCAGGTGAACGAGGAAGGAACAAGAAATGTCGCCTCAGCCTGCAAAGAATTACAAGTTCCGCTGATGTATGTGAGTACCGACTACGTTTTTGACGGCACCAAGCCCGCTCCTTATCTTGAAGGCGACACACCCAACCCGCTGAACATTTACGGCAAGAGCAAGCTCAAAGGCGAACGGCGCATCACGGATTTACTCGACCGCTTTTGGATTGTGCGAATCTCCTGGCTTTTCGGACCGATGGGCAAGAATTTCGTACGGACGATTCTTGGCTTGGCGCGCGGCGGGACGCCGCTGCGGGTGGTGAATGACCAGATCGGCGCTCCCACCTACACCGCCGACTTATCGGTGAAAATTGAGCAAATTCTCAGAGACGGCCCGCCGGGAGTTTATCACATCACCAACCAGGGTTACTGCTCATGGTTTGAGTTCGCGCGGGAGGCATTGCGCCAGGCGGGACTTGAGCACACGGCGATTTCCCCAATCAGCACCGAAGAAGCAGGGCGTCCGGCGCAGCGCCCGAAAAACTCGCGCCTTGCAAACACGCGCCTTACATACGAAAGCCTTGGCCTACTGCCTGAGTGGCAGGATGCACTGGCGAGGTATTTGCTTAGGACTAAGGAGACGGCAACAACCCTCAAATAACCTGCGTCAGTGAGTAAAATCAAAAGTTTCGATGGCCGCCTTCGCGTCACTGGGCGTCTTGGCGTTCTTGAGCGTTTGAAGGTCCTGAGTGAGCGCGTTTTTGAGCTGAGTGTATGCGGTGTCTGCATCCTGCGCGCTCTTACCGGCCTTGCTCAGGCAGTCGAGAGCTGAGTTGGTCATATCAAGGCAAATCGAGAGGCGGCTCTCGCAGGTCTGCAGGTGATATTTGCTCTCGAAGTCCGCCTCGCTCTCTTTTTTGACTGTGTCAACCAAGGTCGCCAAGTCTTTTTTGACGCTGGTGACCACTGCCTCTTCCGCGCTGCAAGCCTGCGGCGTGGCCGGCTCTTGCGCCCGGGTTTTGAGATGTGGCAGAGCCACGGTGCAAAGCAAAGACGCGCCTATTAAGACGGCCCCTAACATTACTTGTCTTCTCATGGCTACTCCCCTCAAGATGTAAGTTGCTGGAGATGAGCTTCCGCTGCGACGAGATTACATGATCCGGGCCGCTTTTGCCATACGAATGATCAAATTTTTTCAGGGCGGTTTTACCGCTTGCCGCGCGGATGGCCAGCGTGTTTTTGCCCTCTTGCCTGCGCTATAATCTCAGGCGTGCGGAGCGCAGGCGCGGCTCATGAATGATCCGGTCTGAGCGGCGAGGAGAATTATGGCGAAAATCACAGCGTTAATTGTGGATGATGAGCAGCCGGCCCGCGATGAGCTAGCTTACCTCCTGAAAGATTTCCCCGACGTGGACGTGGCTGGCCAGGGCAAGAATGGGGTGGAAGCCATCAGTTTGATTCGCGAGCTCAGCCCGGACCTCGTGTTTCTTGACGTGCAGATTCCGGGCATGGACGGCTTAGGCGTGATCAAGAAGCTCGTGGAAAAGAAAATGACGTTGCCGTGCTTTATCTTCATCACCGCGTATGACCAGTATGCCGTCCAAGCTTTTGAGGTGAACGCTATTGATTACCTTTTGAAGCCCATCTCGCGCGCGCGTCTCGAGAAAGCCGTGGGCAAGGTCCGTCATATTTTGGAGACGAAAGACACAACGCGTGAAAAAATCGACCGCCTGGTGAACATGCTCGAAAAGGACAAGCACGGCGCGCAGAAGACCAAGCTGATTGTAAAAACCGCTGGCCGCCTGCACCTGGTCGACGCCTACGAGATGATTTACGCCAGCATCGAGGATGGCGTGATCAGCATTGTCACGAAGGATTTCGAGGGACAATCGAACTTCCGCACGGTGGAGGAATTGCAGGCGAGCCTTGACCCGCAAACCTTCTGGCGCGTCCACCGCTCATATTTGATCAATATTAACCGGATCAAAGAAGTGGTCCCGTGGTTTAAGAGCTCGTTTCAGCTCAAAATGGACGAC
>DASZAA010000226.1:0-4713 GCA_035945615.1 Terriglobia bacterium | reverse complement strand
GTCTCTTGAAAACGCTTTGCGGCGTTTCAAACGCAAGGTGCAACAAGAAGACATCATCAAGGAAATTAAAAAGCACTCGTATTATCTGAAACCGGGTGAGAGACGCCGTGTAAAAGAAGCGTTGGCTCGCAAGCGCGTCCGTAAGAAGGCTCGCCTCGAAAGGGAGTAGCTTTCAAGGGAGTTGCAAAACCCCTCATCCATGCCGTGGAGAAGCTGTTTTCCGTAGTCTTTGGGGGTTCCCCGATGGAGTACAAGGATAAGGTTCTCAAGTGCGCTGAGTGCGGAGGTGAGTTTGTCTTTACCTCTGGAGAACAGCTTTTTTACGCAGAGAAAGGCTTTAAGAACGAGCCTAAACGATGCAAGTCCTGCAAGACCAAACGTGGCCAGAGTGGAAGCCCCAGCCCTGCCCGCTCGGCGACAACGACTGTGTGCTCGCAGTGCGGCAAAGAAACCACCGTGCCCTTCAAGCTCACCCAAGGCCGCCCGGTCTATTGCCGTGAATGTTTTCAGCAAAGGCGCTCTACCGCAGCGGCCAACTGAATAGGGGTTGTAGCGGCGGCCTCTGGCCGCCGGTTTTTAATATCTAAAAGCCAGCGGCCAGAGGCCGCCACTACAACACAAAACAGCAGGCGCATTCCATCACTCCCTCGTAAATCTCAGTTGTCATCTTGATCTCGGCAAAGAATTCCTCTTTGGCGCGGTTCCCGGTCAGGAGCAGCCATGTTCAAGAAAATTCTCATTGCAAATCGGGGTGAAATTGCCGTCCGCGTGATCCGAGGGTGCCGGGAAATGGGCATCCAGACGGTGGCCGTTTATTCGGATGCGGACCGGAAGTCGCTTCACGTGCAATACTCCGACGAAGCCTTTCGTTTGGGGCCTCCGCCTGCGGCTAATAGTTACTTGCGCATTGACCGCGTGCTCGAAGCCGCGCGCGCGTGCAAAGCAGAAGCCATCCATCCGGGTTACGGATTTCTCTCGGAGAATCCTGAATTCCCTCGCGCCTGCAAGAAGGCGGGCCTGATTTTTATCGGACCCTCCGCCGAAGCAATAGAACTGATAGGTTCAAAAACGGCTGCTCGCCACGCAGCAATGAAGGCGGGGCTGCCGGTCGTCCCAGGAACTGATGGCGACCTGAAAACAATCAAGACCATCAAACGCGCGGCGACGGATTTTGGTTATCCGGTGATGCTCAAGGCGTCGGCCGGCGGTGGCGGCAAGGGGCTGCGCGTGGTGCATCGTGAGGCCGACCTCGAATCCGCCCTCCGCACGGCCCGCGCGGAAGCGAAAAACGCCTTCGGCGACGATTCGGTTTATATCGAGAAATATCTTGAGCGGCCCCGGCACATCGAGGTACAGATTCTGGGTGATCACCACGGGCGTCTCATCCACTTGGGGGAGCGCGAGTGCTCACTGCAGCGGCGTCACCAGAAAGTGATGGAAGAATCGCCCTCGCCTTTTGTCGATGACGGCCTTCGCCAATGCATGGGCGAGACGGCGGTGCGCATCGGCCGTCTCGCCGGTTACACCAGCGCGGGCACGGTGGAGTTCCTTGTCGATCATGACCGTAATTTCTACTTTCTCGAAATGAATACGCGCTTGCAGGTGGAGCACCCGGTTACGGAAGAGGTAACAGGCATTGACCTGGTGAAAGCGCAAATCCGTATTGCCGCAGGCGAGCGGCTCCCCTGGCGGCAGGAGGAGATTGTCCGCCGGGGTCACGCGCTTGAGTGCCGGATTTATGCAGAAGACCCCAAGAATAACTTCTTCCCGTCGCCGGGTTTGATTCAAAGGCTGCGCGTGCCGATGGGGCCTGGCGTGCGGGATGACAGCGGGGTATATGAGGGCTGGACGGTACCGCTCGAATACGATCCGCTGCTTTCAAAGCTGGTGGCGAGGGGAGACAGCCGCGAGGAAGCTTTGGCGCGCATGAAGCGCGCGCTGGGCGAATACGAGGTTGCGGGCATCAAAACCAATATCGCCTTCTTTCTGCGCCTGCTTCAACATCCGGCAGTCGTTGCCGGCGAGCTTGACACTGCTTTCATTGATCGCTTGCTCACTTCAGAATTACAGCCGGAAGAAAGAGATCATGCGCAAGAGAAACGCATGGCTGCGCTTGCCGTCATGATCGAGTCCACTCTCCGCGCTCCGCGCTCTATTGTTGAACGCCCCTCTCAAAGCCGCTGGAAAGCGGCGAGACTTGAAACACTGTTAAATAATCGACCGTGAGTGGGGCAGAAAGATGCCCTATTTACTTAATTGACAACACCAGAAAACTGCACTATGGTTGTGCGAGGTTGTCTATTTTTAAAATAGGAAGAGGATTTATGCCGGAAACGCAATCTTCCAACCGAAGGCGCGCCGAACGCAGGCCGGCCGCAAAATCCATTGCACTCGTGGTCGATTCTGAACACTCCGAGATCGCCAGACAAGCTTTTGCCGTTGATCTTTCACAGCTCGGAGCGCGCATTCGCACGCACGCGCGCTTGCAGCTTGGTCAGAAAGTAACGGTGATTCCGCGCGAGGGCAAAGCGTTTGCGGTGCCTAGCCGCGTAGTATGGGTCAACGCTCAGGATTCTAACCCCGAAGCCGGCCTGGCTTTCCTCCAGCCGCAGGAACAATCTTCTTCGCTCCTCGCGGAAGCGCCGTGACGCCCAAATGGCGCAATTATTTTGCGTGGATGTATCCATTCTCGGCATACCATTTGGCGGCGCATCTGAGCGCCTCGGCGGCAGGTCCGGGCTGAAAACCGAGATCGCGCGCGGCTTTGGAACAGTCGGCAAACATCTTATGCCGGGCCATGCGAACACCTTCAAGAGGGATTCGCGGCATCCTGCCCGTGATCGCTGAAATGGCCGCATCACCATAACCTGCTGCGAGCGCCAGCGAATACGGAATTTTCCAGCGCGGCGCGGGCCTGCCGCTGAACTTCGCCAGTGTGGTAAAGATTTCAAGCAGTGTCATGTTTTCCGCGCCCAGCAAGTATCGCTCCCCTGCGCGACCGCGTTCAGCCGCGAGTAAATGGCCCTCCGCTACATCCTCCACCCGGACAATGTTTAACCCTGTGTCCACATAGGCGGGTGTTCTCCCGTTCAGGAAGTCCACGATCAATTGCCCTGTTGGTGTGGGTTTCCAGTCGCCAGGACCGACGGGCGTCGTCGGGTTCACAATCACAACGGGCATTCCCTCGCGCGTGGCTCGCAGCGCCTCTTGCTCGGCAAGAAACTTGGAGCGTTTGTAGTGCCCAATCATCTGGTCCAGGCGCGCCTCGGTTGTTTCATCCGGTAGTCCGCTTGCGACAGATACGGCGATCGTCCCAACCGTGCTGGTATAGATGAACCGCGTGACTCTTGCTTCGCGTGCAGCCCGCAGAAGATTGCGCGTGCCCTCAACGTTCGACGCGTAAATTTCCTGGGGATTTTTAGACCAGAGCCGGTAATCGGCGGCCACGTGAAAGACGCAATTCACTCCATTCACGGCCGACTTCAGCGAAGCAGGGTCGCGCAGGTCTCCGGAGACACGCTCAACCGGAATTCCTTCGATGGCGCGGAGATCACTCGAAGCGCGCGCGAGCACGCGCACCTCACCGCCTTGCGCGGCGAGAAGACGGGCTACATGACTTCCAACGAAGCCACTAGCGCCGGTGACGAGTGAAATCACAGGAGGCTGTTCAGAGAAACATGGTAAGGGGCGGCTTCAGGGCTGGTCAAATTCCACTTCAGCATCTTCCAGGTGTCGCCCAGCTTGCGGTTAGCGCCAAGCACAGCAGAAGGCTCGTAACCTGCGTGGACCATGCAATGTTCGCAGCGGGGGTTGCGGCCGCGGCCGTACTTTTCCCACGGCGTGCTCCCCATAAAGTCCTTAAACGTCTCATAATGCCCGTCGGTAATGAGGTAGCAGGGGCTCTTCCAGCCGCGCGGATTGTAGGTGGGATTCCCCCAGGCAGTGCACATCAACTCGCGCTCGCCGGTGAGATATTCAAGATAAATCGGCGAGGTCATCAGGTTGTACCGCGTCAGGAACTGGGTGGCGGCGCGGAACTTTCCGCGCACCTCCTCGCGGGACATAAAAATTTCCTTCGTTTGCACCGCGGCGTAAGAATATCCGGGAGAAATCATGTGCCCGTCAACGCCGAGCGTCCGAAGGTATTCAAGAAGCTCGGCAATCTCACTCAGGTTGGTTTGCTTAAAGATAGTTGTGTTGGTGCAGACCAGAAAGCCCGCGTCTTTCGCCGCCTTGATACCCTCAACCGCTTCTTTGAAAACGCCCTTGCGTTCGACGCACAGGTCGTGTGTTTCTTCCATGCCGTCGAGATGAACGTTGAAAAAGAAGTCCGGCGTAGGTGTGTAATCTTTCAGCTTCTTGCGGATGAACATGCCGTTGGTGCAAAGGTAGATATGCTTCTTGCGCCCCAAAATCTCGCTCACCAGGCGGGGCAAATCGGGATAAATCATCGGCTCGCCGCCGCAAATGGAAACGATCGGCGCGCCGCATTCATCCACCGCCGCCATGCACTGCTCAACCGTTAATTTGTCCTTGATGGTGGATTTATATTCTCGAATCCGCCCGCAACCGGTGCACGTCAGGTTGCATGCGTGCAGCGGCTCTAGCATCATCACCAGCGGGAACTTGTCGATGCCGCGCAGCCGTTTCCCCCCAATATATTTGGCCAAGTCAACGGTCAGACCGAGCGGAAATCTCATGATCTTCTCCTCA
>DASZAA010000225.1:0-3650 GCA_035945615.1 Terriglobia bacterium | reverse complement strand
AGCGAGCCGGCGCATGATCTTATTCGTTTCCTCAAGTAGAATCTCTTCGGCGCGCTCGGCTTCGATCTCGCGCTGTTTTTTATTGGCGGCAACGACTTGGCCGAGATCGTCAATATCGTAGACAAACGCATTGTCCAGATCGTTGACCGCCGGGTCGATATCCCTCGGCACCGCAATGTCCACGAAAAAAATAGGGCGGTTCTTGCGCCCGGCAAGGATTTGTTCAACCTGCTCGCGATGGATGAGAAAATGCGGCGCGCCGGTCGAACTAATAACAATGTCCGCCTCGTGAAGACGGCTGAATATTTCGTCAAAGCGGATCGCTTCGCCCTTGAGTTCGCGCGCGAGTTTAAGCGCCCGCTCGTAGGTGCGGTTACTGACCAGGATGCTCTTTGCGCCGCTGGCGGCCAGATGCCGGGCGGCAAGTTCGCTCATCTTGCCGGCGCCCAGGATGAACACCGTTTTATCCTCAAGCCCCCCAAAAATCTTGCGCGCAAGCTCGACTGCAGCGGAAGAGATCGAAATGGCGGCGCTCCCCACGGAGGTCTCCCGCCGCACCCGCCTGGCGGCGGCGAGGGCGTGATTCACGACTTCGTAGAATTCGCCTTTGAGGGCCCCCGCGCCCTGGGCAATGGCAAACGCTTCCTTGACCTGGCCGAGGATTTGCGGCTCGCCGAGGATCATCGAGTCAAGGCTTGCCGCCACGCGAAACAGGTGCCCCACGGCTTCTTCCTGGCGGCGCCAGTACAAGTGCTTCTCGTAAGCCGCGAGGTTGCAATGGTGATAATCGGCGAGGAAACCGCGGATTAACGGCTCCGGATCGGCGTCAGCCGCCGCGTTAGCAAACACCTCCACGCGATTGCAGGTGGAAAGGATCAACGCTTCAAGAATCCCCTCGCGGCTTACCAAGTCAGAAAGGGCCGCGGCCAGGCGCGATTCCTGGATGTTCATCTGCTCGCGCACTTCGACGGGCGCTGTCCGGTGATTGATGCCTGCGAGAATTAAATTCATAGCTAAATGCTGGGGCGAGGGTCAAGAGTCAATAGACGAGTCCGGGCGCCGCGACTGGTTTTCCTTTTGACTCGTCCCTCATCCCTTGACTGTTGTCCCATGTCTTTAATGCAGACGGCTCACTCCTGGAAAATAGCCGTGCACCGAACTCAGAAAGCTTGCGCCGAGAAAAGTAATCATCATGGCTGCGAACCCGAAGATGGCGACATACGCCGAACGCCGCCCCCGCCAGCTTCCGCTGAACCGCGTCGAGCAGAGCAAAAGATAAATGAACCAGGTGAAAAGCGACGCGAGAATTTTGGGATCGAGTTCCCACGCGCCTTGCCAGGCGCGCGAGGCCCAGATACATCCAGTTAGAATGCCGGTGCTGAGGCAGATAAGACCGAAAACGAGCGAGCGGTCGTACAGACGGTCTGAGACTTCGAGCGCGGGCAGCCGCGCGTAAAATGCGCTGGGGCGTTTCGACTTCAATTGCCTTTCCTGCAAAAGATACAAGACGGCTGCGACAAACGTAATGAAGAGCGCCGCATAGCCCAGGATCATGGTAAAGCTGTGAGCAATCAGCCAGCCGCCGCGCAGCGTGGAAGCAGGGAACTGCCGGCCCGGATTGAGCGCCGCCGCCAGCGTCAAGATGAAAACAAAGGGCAGAATCATCGCGCCCAGCCAGGTCGCGCGATAACGGCGGTATACGACAAAAAAAGCCAGCGTGATGTTGAAGGCGAGAAACGAAAAAGCGCTCTCCACGTCAATCACCGGGATGCGGTGCAGGCGGAACGCGGCTTCTATCAGCGCGGCGCCGTTCAGCGCCAGACCGAGCGTCAGAGCCATGAGCACAGCGGGGCTAAGTTCGGGGCGTCCGCGACGGAGGGAAGGAATCGTGAAGATGATTCCCAGCCCGTAAAAGGCGAGCGCAAACCATAAAAGACCATGATGCATTGCAATTCTCTTTAGGAGTATAACATTTTGCGGATTGGGCGCCGCCCCGCGGATTATGATTCCCGCGTGTATAATTGACTCTTAACCATTCTGAAAGGAGCGAAATATGCCCGGACTAGCCAGCAAAACTTGCGTTCCATGCCGTGGTGGGGTGCCCCCGCTGAAGGGAGACGCGCTCGATGCGCTCAAAAGCCAGGTGAGCTTCTGGAACGTCGTTGACGAGCATCACCTTACCAAAACATTTACGTTTCCCGATTTTGCCAAGGCGCTCGCTTTTGTCAACCGCGTGGGCGCGATCGCTGAGGAACAAGGTCACCATCCGGATATTTTTCTTGCCTGGGGCAAAGTGGAAATCAAGACCTGGACGCACAAAATTGACGGCCTGACAGAGAGCGATTTCATCCTGGCGGCGAAGATCGACGAAGTCGAGCGATAGTTAGGAAAGCCGGCGCCCATGTGAGGTTATGAGAGGATAGGCAAAACAAAAAGCCTCTCGCAAAGGATATATCCTGAGCGCCAAAAGTCAGCGTCGGTCCTTGGCTGTAGCGGCGGCCTCTGGCCGCCGGATTTTAATAGTAAAAACGAACGGTTAGTGGCTGCCCCTAAAGATTCCCGGCTGCACTTCTTTCATGTAATCGCGCAGCAACACAAAGCGGTACCCGCGCTGTTTGAGCGCCGGAATCAACCGCGACAAAAGTTCAACCGACTGCGGTAACTCGTGGAAAACAAGAATGTGGTCGTAAACGCCCGCGCGCTCCCGCTGCGCGATGGTCCGCCAGACGTAGTCATAGTCGGACGGTTTCGGGCACTTTGAAACGTCCTTCCCCACGCAAAAATAATCTTCCGAATCTACGTCCCGCAACTCGGGCGGGACTCTGCGGGACTTTGTCATCACGCGGTAGCCGCGCCCTTCGATTTTCTGCTGGAGAGCGGGCCAGATGTCCCAATCTGGCGGGCGCAGGAAGCCAGGCCGGGTTCCGGTAATACCCTGGATTACAGCAGAGGCGCGAGCGATGTCATTAAGAATCCACGCATCGCCGTAGCGTTTTTCCATCAGCCGGAAATCTCCGTGGCCGTAGGTGTGGTTTTCGATCTCCTCGCCGCGACGCTGTTCTTCTTCGGCGCCCTCGCGGCAGGGCGCGCCATCCACTTTCGCGCACATTTTGTCGGCGTTTTTCGAGAGCCGCCAGCCCATCACAAAAAATGTGGCTTTCACATGATCACGGTCGAGCAGGTCGAGCAAGCTCTTGGATTTTATCCCGCTGCCGGATTGCAATCCGAGCAGAACGTAGGGTTTGGGACCGTCGTCAAACGTTAGAGCGATCAGCTTCGCCGGCTGGGTCCCTTTGATCTGCGCGGCGGCTCCTTTCGGCGCCGGCAAAGCAGATGGTTTGGCGCTTGTGGAAGCGGCGAGCAGGAGCAAAAGACAAAGCGCGGTTTTTCGCATCGCTCGATTATGGCTCAGCTATGGCGAAGTCCGCCAGCGATATGGCGCCCTGCAAAGATATTGTTCCATTTATCCCATTTGTCTCAAAAATCTCAGAGTGGCGTGCTAGGCTTTTTGTAGCGCAGACCTCTGTATTTGAGGTCTGCGGTTTTTTTTGTGCATTCAAAGACCGCAGACCGCAAAGGCGGCGGTCTGCGCTACGCTGCTGGCGTTGTAGCGGCGGCCTCTGGCCGCCGGTCTTTAATTAGTAAAAACC
>DASZAA010000224.1:0-2135 GCA_035945615.1 Terriglobia bacterium | reverse complement strand
ACCAGCACCACAGCGTGCGCGATCAGAGAGACGCCGGCAACCGGCGGTTCAGGATGCAGCCCTGCGACCACGCACTCTTCCCTTCTTCAAGAAGCCTTCGTAATGCCGCATGATCAACTGCGCTTCGACCTGCTGAACCGTGTCCATGGCGACGCCGACCACGATGAGCAGCGAGGCGCCGCCGAAGTAAAAATGGACCCCAAGCCCGTTCAAGAACCATGTTGGAAGATGCGCGTCAAACCACGCGCCGCCCAGCCACACCGGCAAGTGGTTCACCCTTACCCCGGCGAGCATCACTTCCGGGATCAAGGCTACGAGGGAAAGATAAATCCCCGCTACCCAGGTAATCTTGGTTAAAACGTCATCGACGTAATCCGCCGTGCGCTTGCCGGGTCGGATACCGGGAATGAAGCCACCCTGTTTGCGAACGTTATCCGCCACTTCGTCGGGGTTGTAAATGATCGATAGGTAGAAGTGGGAGAAAAAGATAATCAAAACGACGTAAGTTAAAGTATAAAGCGGCTCGCCCCAGTTGAACAATGCGAGGAAATCTTGCACAAACTTGCCAAACAACCCGCCCTTCCAGAACAACCCGATGGTTTGAGGAAAGGTGAGCAGCGAAATCGCAAAAATGATCGCCATCACGCCGCCGCTGTTCACCTTGAGCGGCAGATGGGTGGAGACGCCGCTCATCATGCGGCGGCCCACAATACGCTTGGCGTATTGGACGGGGATGCGCCGCTCGCCGCGCTCGAAAAAGACAATAAACGCGGTGATGGCAAGCATAAAAAGCAGCAGCAGCAATAAGGTCAGCGGGCCCCAGGTGCGGGTCACGAAAACTTTGCCGTAAAGGTTTCCAATGGCGCCCGGAAGGCCTACGACAATGCCAGCAAAAATCAGCAGCGACATGCCGTTTCCAATGCCGCGCGACGTAATCTGCTCGCCCAGCCACATGATGAATACCGCGCCTGCGGTAAGCGTCAATACGGTTGTGAAGATGAACCCGATGCCAGGATCGCGCACCATCGGCAGGTTGCCCTGAACGGTCTCGCGCTCGAGCGCAATGGCGATTCCAAGCGCCTGGAATGCGGCCAAGCCGACGGTCATCCAGCGCGTGTAATCCGTAATCTTGCGGCGGCCAAGCTCGCCTTCCTTCTGCAATTTCTCCAGCGTCGGCGAAACCACGGCGAGCAATTGAAGGATGATCTGCGCCGTGATATAGGGCATGATGCCCAGAGCGAAAACCGTCAGGCGGTTGAGGCTGCCGCCCGAAAACATCGACAACAGGCCAAACAGCGTGCCGCCCATCTGATTGGCAAACTGCTCGAAAACGGCGGTATTAATGCCGGGAGTGGGGATGAAGGAGCCGAGGCGGTACACCGCCATCAGGATCAAAGTAAAGCCAATCCGTTTCCGGAGATCGGTGATCTCCCAGATACTCTTGATTGACTCCATCATGCGGGCAAAACCTCAGCCGTGCCGCCGGCCTTCTTGATCTTTTCCAGAGCGGGCTTTGAAAAGAGGTGGGCTGATACCGTAAGCGGGGAATTAAGTTCTCCGCTCCCCAGAATCTTAAGGCCGTCGCCTAACTTCTTAATGATTCCTTTGTCGAACAGCGTCTCAGGGCTAACCTTTTCTCCTGCGCCAAAAGCAGACAGATCGGCTAGATTCACAATCGCGTAACGCTTCTTGAAAATGTTGGTGAACCCGCGCTTGGGCAGCCGTCTTTGCAACGGCATCTGGCCGCCCTCAAACCCCGGGCGGATGCTCGATCCTGAGCGCGACTTCTGCCCCTTCGAGCCGCGAGTGGCCGTTTTGCCGTGTCCGGAGCCCATGCCAAACCCAATGCGCTTCGATCGTTTGTGCGCGCCGCGCGGTGGTTGTATGTTCCCAACGTGTAAGGACATAACGAAGCTACTCCTCGCTTTTTCCCGGCGCGCCGGAAGCGGGCGAATCGCTCGCCGGCTCGCCAGCGATCACTGTCTCTTTCTTCTTCCGGACGCGCTTGGCCTTCGCAGCCGGCTCTGCCGTTACGGCAGGTTCAGCAGAACCAGTAGACTCAACTGTCTGAGAAGGCACGGCACTCGCCGCCCGGATAGTAAACTCGGGGACCGACGCGTGCGCAGGCTGCTCCG
>DASZAA010000223.1:0-6378 GCA_035945615.1 Terriglobia bacterium | reverse complement strand
GGCCGAAGGCCGTCAGCAGGAGTTAGCCATTCGCGCCGCGCTGGGCGCAACGCCGCGCCGCATCGCTTCAGAACTGCTTTTTGAGAGCCTTGTTTTATCTCTTCTCGGCAGCGCGATCGGTCTAGGCTTGGCTTACGCCGCGCTGCGCGCTCTGGTGGCTGCGGCGCCGGTCGGCTTGCCGCGCCTCAATGAAATTGGGATCAGCGGCACGGTACTGCTCTTCACGCTGGGCGTCGCCGTCGTCTCCAGCCTGCTCTTTGGCGCGGTCCCCGTGTTCAAGTACGCCGGTCGGCGGCTGAATTCTGGACTGCGCGAAGGCGGCCGCTCGCAAAGCGCCGGACGGGAGCGCCATCGCGCGCGCAGCACATTGGTGGTGGTGCAGGTGGCGCTTGCCATTGTTCTGCTCATCAGCTCGGGCCTCATGATCCGTACTTTTCGCGCGCTCACGCGCATTCATGCCGGCTTTTTGTCACCTTCGACCCTGGAAACGTTTTATGTCTACATTTCCGAAGAGATGGCGAAGACGCCCGATCAGGTCGTGCACGCGGAGTCGAATATTCTTCAGAGCATTCAAGCCGTGCCGGGCGTTGTGCAAACCAGTGTTTCCAGGAGCATCCCGTTGGATGGTAATGACTGGGATAATCTGGTGTTCGTCCGTGATCACGTTTATCGCAACGGCGAGCTGCCGAGCCTGCGCCTGTTCAATTTCCCTTCTCCCGGATATTTCAAGACCATTGGGACTCCGCTCATCGCCGGCCGCGAATTTACATGGAACGATGAATTCAACCACCTGCCGGTCGCCATCGTTTCAGAGGATATGGCGAAAGAAATGTGGGGCAGCCCCGTGAATGCGCTGGATAAACAGATTCGGATTTCGCAGACGGGCCCCTGGCGTGAGGTGGTCGGCGTGGCGGGCAATGTGTACTACGACGGCGTGGACAAACCCCCGGTAAGCGCCGTGTATTGGCCCCTGCTCCGGAACAATTTCGAGGCGCAGCAAGGCCTCTCTACCCAAAGGTATGTGGCATTTGCGGTGCGGTCGCCGCTCGCCGGATCCGGCGCGTTTACGGGCGAGATTCGGCGAGCGGTCGAGTCCGTTGAGCCGGGTCTTGCGCTCTGGAATGTTCACCGGCTGGATTTCTTCTACAAGAGGTCGCTCTCGCGCAAGTCATTTACCCTGGTAGTGTTGGCGACGGCGGGCGCGATGGCATTGCTGCTGGCAATGATAGGACTTTACGGAGTGATTTCCTATTCGGTGGCGCAGCGCACGCGGGAAGTGGGCATTCGCATGGCGCTGGGCGCGCAGCCGCGGGAAGTCGCGGGATTATTCCTGCGCCATGCGCTGATGCTGACGGCTGTGGGCATCGCGTGCGGTCTCGCCGCCGCGCTGGCGCTGATGCGGTTGATGGCGGCGCTGCTCTATGGCGTGAAAGCCGCCGATCCACTGACCTACAGCGTGGTATCTCTTGCTTTGCTTATCGTGGCCGCTTTGGCTTGTTATATCCCGGCGCGCCGCGCAACCCAAGTGCAGCCGATGATTGCGCTGCGCTATGAATAGCCCTTCTGTTGTAGCGGCGGCCTCTGGCCGCCGGCTTGTGCTATTGAAAAACCGGCGGCCAGAGGCCGCCCGCTACAACTATCCTTGCGCCTCTAATTATGAGCGCCCCCGGCCGGCGCGGCTGAGGTAGGGTTGCGCGACCCTGACCAACGCATTTTCAGGCTGCACACCGGAACGAGCAGGGCGTGGGGCAAATTCCCTCTGCACGTATTCCACAAAAGCCTTCATCTCGCGTTCCATCTCAACCATGCGCTTGCGCATGTTTAAGATGATCTCAATGCCCGCCAGGTTTACGCCCATTTCACGCGTGAGCTTGAGAATGACTTCAAGCTGCTCAAGATCGTCTTCGGTATAAAGGCGCGTATTGCCGTCGCTGCGCGACGGCGTGAGCAGCCCTTCGCGCTCGTAGAGACGCAGCGTCTGCGGGTGAAGGTTGTACATCTCCGCCACCGCGCTGATCATGTAGCCGGCCTTGCTGCGTGTTTTTCTGCCTCGTTTAGCCATGGAAATCGCCGGGCAAAAGTTTCGGGTTTGATTTTGTAGCGGCGGCCTCTGGCCGCCAGTCATTACTATTGAAAACCGGCGGCCAGAGGCCGCCGCCACAGCCAATAGCCGTCATGCTTTTATTGCCTACCGCTTTCCGCGTTAAGATTCTTCCGTGGGTCCTCGGGGTTCAGCCGCGCAAGCTCGCGCAGGATTTCTTTGGTTCTCTCATCCGCCACGCGTGGAACCGCCACCTGGACCTCGATGAATTCGTCGCCGCGCAGGCCGGCTTCCCTCAATGAAGGAGCGCCCTTGCCGCGCAGGCGCAGCGTCTGGCCGCTTTGTGTGCCGGGAGGAATCCGGATAGTGCTGGGTCCATCAATCGTGGGCACATCCACTTTCGATCCGAGCGCGGCCTCGGTGATTGTCACCGGAACTTTGATATAAATATTGTCGCCCTTACGCTCGAATAGAGGATGGCGCTCAACCTCGGTGACAATATACAAGTCACCGCGCGGCCCGCCGCCCGCGCCCGCGTTGCCTTTGCCGGGCACGCGCACGCGGGAGCCGGTATCCACGCCCGCGGGAATGCGCACCTCAAAGCTCTCTGGCTTTTTCACCAGGCCCGCACCCTGGCACACGGGGCAGCGCGGACGCTGGCGTCCCGTGCCGCCGCAATCTGGGCAGGGACCCGAAAAGCGCATCGCGCCCGCCTGCCGTTGAAGCTTTCCCGTGCCGTTGCAGGTTGGGCAAGTGATGGCGGGGCCGCTGCTTGTGCCCGTCCCGTGGCACGTGGAGCACACTTCTTTCAGCGCCACCGTCAATCGCATTTGCGTGCCCCGGATGGCGTCCCAGAAACGCAGGTGCACGTGATGCTCAATATCCGCCCCGCGCTGGGGGCCTTCCTGTTCGTTGGCGCGGTCTTCGCCGCGCGAAAAAATCTGCGAAAAAATATCGCGGAAAGCGCCACCAAAGCCGCCAGGCTGCCGCTCCTCTTCCTGGCCCCCAAGATTGGAAAAGTCGAAGCCGGAAAAATCAAACCCTGGCTCGGCGGCGTTCTGCGCGTATTGCGCCTGCGCCGTGGGGTTGAAGCCTTCCGGGGGGATATTCTCTGCGTAAAAGCCGTGCCTGTCGTAGACCTTGCGCTTTTTTTCGTCGCTCAGGATTTCATTGGCTTCGGAGATTTCCTTGAATTTTTCCTCCGCCGTTTTATCGCTCGGATTGAGATCGGGATGGTACTTGCGCGCGAGCCGCCGGTAAGCCTTGCGAATGGCTTCGGGCTTGGCCTTGCGGTCAACGCCAAGGATCGCATAATAATCTTTCTGTACGCCGATTGGCATAAGTTTAGATTTGGCCGCGCGAAGGCTCTTGGACTTGTGCGGGCGCCGTGCTTATAATGTGAAAGGTGACGCCATGAGCCAAACTTTGCAAGTCCCATCCCATCTCGTGAAGAGGCTGGCTGAGGTGTGCATCAAATTTGAAGAACTTCACGGCGAACTGGAAGATTATCTCATCAGCCGTAATCCACGTTTAATGCGCAACCTGCGCAAAGCCCGGCGCGAACACATCAAAGGAAAAACACGCTCCTATAATGATTTGGCCCGGGAGTTGGGCCTTTCCCGCTAAAATTATCCGCTGTAAGTTGCCCGCCCCAAAGAGCTTTTACAGCAAATTATCGTGGGGCGGAGCATAAAATGTTCTGCTGATCATGACCGCCAGCCCATTCAATGTTACCGTTACCGGAACCTTTGAGCGTGACTTTAAGAAGTTTGACCATAGCGTTCAAACCCAAATTCACAAAAAAATTAACTGGGCGGCTACTCACCCTGAATCGCTTCACCAACCGCTTCAACACATGCCCAAGAATCTTGCTGGCCTTCAAAAGTTACGAGTTGGCGATTACCGCATCCTCCTCTGGGTAAATCACATGGACCGTTCCCTTACTCTATACTCTATACGCGGTCGGGCATCGCAGCGTGATCTACCAGAACCTCTGATTCCGAATCAGTTCTTGCTCAGCGCCGAGATGACGTTCAAATGGTCCGGGCAACGCGATCCCATCCACGCCTCAAGCTGACGGCGAATTTCGAGCGCCATGGGATGATTGATCTGCGGCTTTTCCAGTTCCACGTTGACCCACTGCTTCCAATGGCAAAGGGGGCACTCGACCCCTACCTGCGCGCTGTGCGCTACCGCCGTGTTTTCGATTTCAATCGCGTTTCCCATGAGTTCACCTCTTTTAAATTCCCAAAAATAAAAAACTCCGGACCACGCTTTACACCAGAAGCAGCGCAGGGTTTTTGCATTTAGTGGACCCTACGGGTTTTCGCGGTTCCGTTGAACAAGCCGCGGGGTTTCTGTGGAATAAGAAACCCCGCGCTACAAAAAATTAGTCCTTCTTTTTTTCGTCGCTATCCACAACCTCAGCGTCAATCACTTCGCCTTCGGATGCGCCTTGCGCTTGACCTCGTGCTCCATCAGCGCCGCCGCCCGGGGCTGAGCCGGCCGATCCCGCCGATCCGGCTTGCCCTCCCTGATCCGCGGCGCCGCTTGGACCACCTGGGCCTCCTGGGCTTGCCTGCTTGTACATCGCTTCAGCCAGCTTGTATGAAGCTTGCGTCAGGCGTTCTACCGCCGCCGTAATTTGCGACGTGTCGTTACCCTGCACCGCCTTCTTCGCTTCTTCGATGGCCGTCTCGATATTCTTCGCTTCCGCCTCGCCGATCTTGTCGCGGTGTTCTTTCAGCGTTTTCTCGGTGGAGTAGATCATGTTATCGGCGCGGTTCTTGATCTCGATTTCCTCCTTGCGCTGCTTGTCCTCGTCAGCGTGGGTTTCAGCATCGCGAGCCATGCGCTCGATCTCTTCTTTGCTCAAGCCGCTTGAAGAAGTAATCGTGATGCGCTGTTCCTGACCCGTTCCTTTGTCCTTCGCCATTACATTGAGGATTCCGTTGGCGTCGATGTCAAACGTTACCTCAATCTGCGGGATGCCTCGCGGAGCGGGTGGAATCCCGACCAGGTGGAACTTACCCAGCGTGCGGTTGTCTTTCGACATCGGCCGCTCGCCCTGGAGCACGTGAATTTCAACCGACGTTTGCCCGTCCGCCGCGGTGGAGAACACCTCGCTCTTGCGGGTTGGGATAGTCGTGTTGCGTGGAATGAGCGTGGTGGAGACGCCGCCCAGCGTTTCAATACCGAGCGTCAACGGGGTGACGTCCAGCAGCAGCAAGTCTTTTACCTCGCCGCCCAGCACGCCTGCCTGCACTGCCGCGCCCACGGCTACCACTTCGTCCGGGTTTACACCCTTGTGCGGCTCTTTGCCGCCGAAGAGGTCCTTCACGATCTGTTGAATGCGCGGAATGCGGGTTGAGCCGCCCACCAGAACCACTTCATTGATCTTCTCTGGTCCAACACCGGCGTCACTCAGCGCCTGTTTCACAGGGCCAACAGATCTTTGGAAAATGTCTTCGCACATCTGCTCGAAACGCGCCCGCGTGAGCTTCAGCAGCAGGTGTTTGGGTCCCGAAGCGTCAGCCGTAATAAAGGGCAGGTTGATTTCAGTTTCGAGCAGTGTCGAAAGCTCCATTTTGGCTTTCTCCGCCGCTTCCTTCAGCCGCTGCAACGCCATGCGGTCCTTGGAAAGGTCAATGCCTTGATCCTTGCGGAATTCCTCCACAATCCAGTCCATTACCCGCTTGTCGATGTCGTCACCGCCGAGGTGCGTGTCGCCGTTGGTGGATTTCACTTCCACCACTCCGCCGCCCACTTCGAGGATTGAAATGTCAAACGTGCCGCCGCCAAAGTCGTAGACGGCAATGGTTTCGTCGCTCTTCTTGTCGAGGCCGTAGGCCAGCGCCGCCGCCGTCGGTTCGTTCACGATGCGCAGCACTTCAAGTCCCGCAATCTTGCCCGCGTCTTTGGTGGCCTGCCGTTGGCTGTCGTTAAAATAGGCGGGCACAGTGATGACCGCCTGGGTCACTTTTTCGCCCAGGTATTGCTCTGCCGCATCCTTCATTTTCTGCAGGATCAGCGCCGAAATCTCGGGCGGGGAATACTCCTTCCCCTGCGCCAGCACGCGCACGTCGCCGTTCGACCCCGCAATCACTTTGTAGGGTACCGTTTTGATCTCGCCTTGCACCTCATCGAAGCGTCGGCCCATGAACCGCTTGATCGAATAGATTGTGTTTTCCGGGTTAGTAATGGCCTGGCGCTTGGCCGTCTGGCCTACCATCCGCTCGCCCGTTTTGGTAAATGCCACCACCGAAGGCGTCGTTCGCGCGCCCTCCGGATTGGCAATTACCGCCGGTTCGCCGCCTTCCATGACGGCAACGACCGAG
>DASZAA010000222.1:0-11719 GCA_035945615.1 Terriglobia bacterium | reverse complement strand
GCCGCAAACCCGAGTCCACCCCGCCGCCTGAGGCAACCACCCAGGTGCTGAAGCCGCAGATCGCGCCCTCAGCGCCCAGTAAAGAGCGCCCCCAACCTGCCTAGGCAGTGATTTTTTAGCGCAGAGTTTTGCTTTCAAAACTCTGCGGTCTGTTTCTGTAGCGGCGGCCTCTGGCCGCCGGTTTTTAATAGTAAAGGCCGGCGGCCCCTTAAAGGCTTTGCCCACCGCTACAGCGGCTTGTCGTCGGTCCCGACGAAAAGCTGCAGAGTTTTGAAAGCGAAACTCTGCGCTGCTTCAAGTGCAGCAATCGTATCGATCGCATCACACTTACCCATCTCGCATTCACCAACCACTAGTGTCGCGTTTCTCAAATAGGTGAGACACAGCCTCTGTCCCGATGTCATGCTGAGCCCTTCGCTCGTCATCCTGAGCGGAGCGAAGGATCCCGGCATTTGGCTCAGGGTAAACTCCGCGAAGCATCTGCTGTTGAGTCCGTGGAAATCAAGAAAAAGCAGATCCTTCGCTGCGCTCAGGATGACAGGCCAGTCATGTGTCACGCATCTGAGTTACGCGACACCAATCTTCAATCACAGACGGCTCTTGACAGACCGGAGAATCGTCTCATATACTCCTAATCATCTTAGGGTATGGCATGAATAAGCAGGCTCAAATTCTTCCCGGCACGCTCGATCTTCTCATCCTCAAGGCCGTCTCTCTTGGGCCGTTGCACGGCTACGGCGTTCTTCTGCGGATTGGGCAGATTTCCAAAGGCGCTCTGATCATCGAGCAAGGGGCGCTCTATCCCGCGTTGTTTCGCTTGGTCCGCCAGGGCCTGCTCAAGGCGACGTGGGGCATTTCGGAGAATAACCACCGGGCGAAGTATTACGAGCTTACAACGGCGGGCCGAAAGCGGCTGCGGGAGGAAGTGGACGGTTGGAACCGGCTCGTGGCCGCGATTGGAGCTGTACTTGGGGCGCAACCGGAGGAACTATGAGCATGTTCTCCTCGATTCGGACTTTTCTGGGCTTTGTGTTCACCCGGAGTCGCGCGGAGCGCGAAATGGAGGAAGAACTCCGCTCGCACTTGCAAATCCGCGCGGACGATCTGGAACGGCGGGGACTCTCTCGCGCTGAAGCAGAGCGGCAGGCCCGCGTGGAGTTTGGCGGCTATCAACGGTACAAGGAGGAGTGTCGGGAGGCGCTGGGTACGCGCTTACTCAGCGAACTCGTTGCGGACCTACGTTACGGCCTGCGGCAACTGCGCCGCAGTCCAGGATTCACGGCCGTTGCCGTCATCACCCTCGCTCTCGGCATCGGTGCGAGCACAGCAATTTTCAGCGTGGTGTACCCAGTTCTGGTGAATCCGTATCCCTACAAAGGTGCGGCCCGAATGGTGGGCTTCACGATAATGGGCAGGACTAAAGGTGATGAGCGGGATTGGTATTCTTTAGACGAATTTCGCGCTATTCGCGATCAAAATCGGGTATTTGACGGCGTTGTTGGATACAGCGCGGTCAACTGGGTGTTGTCAGGCGATGGCCTACCCGAGATCGTTTCTGTTACCGCAATGACTGCCGATGCCTTCAGGTACTTTGGCGTGCCGCCCCTTCTGGGGAGGGTATTCACGCGGGCAGACGCGCCGCCAGGCAAAACAGCGGTTCCAGTGGCCGTCCTAAGCTTCCGCTTTTGGAAGCGGCATTACGGTAACGCTCGAAACATTCTAGGCAAAACCATTCGGCTGGAGGGCAAGCCTTATACCATCATCGGTGTACTTCCAGCCCGATTCGCCTGGCATGGGGCTGAAATCTATGTTCCCACGGACTCGAGTTGGGAATACGTCTGGGTCGGTGCGCGCCGACGCCCTGGAGTGCCCCTGAGACAAGCCACGGCGGACGTGGGCGTCATTTTTCACCGACTGGCTAAACTCCATCCTCGCGATTATCCAACAAACGGATTCACGATCAAGATGGAAGGTTTGGAGGATTGGTCTCTCGGATCGTTTCAGGAGCGTCTATTATTGCTCATTACAGCGGTGGGCCTTCTGTTGCTGATTGCGTGCTGCAATATCGCCAACCTGCAGTTTGCGAAGGGAAGCGCTCGCGAGGCGGAGATTGCCGTCCGCGCTTCAGTTGGAGCGAACCGAGGGAGAATCATTCGCCAATTGCTAACCGAAAGCGTGACACTTTCGCTTCTGGGAGGCGCTCTCGGGATTTTGCTAGCTTTTGCCGGCGTGCGTTTGATCGTTCTGATTATGCCGCCCGGTGCAATTCCGCATGAAGTCGTTCTGGGTGTTAATGGTTTGGCTCTGGCCTTCACGGTGGCTTTGTCGGTGGTGGTGGGAAGTGTTGCTGGCCTTCCACCGGCGCTGCGACTGTCAGATTTCAATTTGGCCGAATCACTTTGCCACGGAGAAAGTCGAGGCGCGGGAAGCATCGGCCGGAATCGTACTCGCAAGATACTTATCGTCAGCGAATACGCCATTGCATTAGTTCTGCTGGCAAGCGCCGGTCTGACTCTCAGTAGCTTTCTGGCTCTGCGTGCAGTCAGGCTCGGGTTTGACCCCAGCCACATCCTAACAATGAATATTCCAGTTAACTGGGGCTCCACTAGGTGGGAAAAGCGGGTTTCAGTTTTGACCGCCATCTTAAACCGCATCGAATCCTTGCCTGGCGTGAAGGCAGCCGCGCTCAGTATCGATACGGATGCGCCTCCTTGGGGCGGCTTTCATACCGCGAATGTCGAGGGCGGCCCGTCCCAGGGGATTCACCTGGTCCATATGAACTTGGTAAGCCCAGGCTTCTTCCAGACCTTCCATATTCCGCTGATTCGTGGTCAGCTCTTCACGGATAATCAGGTACAACAGGGAGAACAAGTTGTTGTGGTGAGTCGAAGTGCGGCTAGGCTTCTGTGGTCTCCCGGTGAGAACCCAATAGGTCGTGAGATCCATCTTCCGCTGCGGCACTGGGAAATCCCCGGCATCGGCAGCCCGCCGGATCTCACCGGATGGTGCCGTGTCATCGGAATCGTCGGTGATGTGCTAAATAATGGCTTACAGCGACCGTCACAGCCTGCCGTCTACATTCCGTATACCCTTATGCTCCCAAGCCAGGCGGCGCTCTCATTAAGTAGTAGCTCGAACCCTATGTTCCTTGTGCATTCAGTCCGTTCCGCAATCGCGTCGGAAGCGAATGGTCAGCCGGTGACCGACATCTGGAGGTACAGTGACGCTCTCGAAGAGTTTTCTCTGGCCCATGACCGCTTCAGCGCTGTGCTGTTCTTGCTGTTCGGAGTCCTCGGTCTCGTGCTTTGCGCCAGCGGCGCCTATAGCGTCGTATCATACGCGGTCTCGCGGCGGACCCACGAAATCGGTATTCGGATGGCACTAGGGGCGCAGAGGCAACATGTGCTCTGGTTGGTTGTCGAAGAAACGATGAGCTTGGCTTTAATAGGTATCGGAATCGGGCTTGCTGGCGCGGCCACCGTGACCCGGCTGTTTGCGAATCAAGTCTTCCAGCTACATCCTCTTGATCCCATTTCACTCCTGATTGTTTCGGTGATTCTGGGACTTGTGGCTCTGTTTGCATGCTACCTGCCCGCGCGTCGGGCGATGAAGGTAGACCCCATGGTTGCGCTGCGCTACGAATAGGGCATCAAGGTTGGGAATGGATTTGATGAGCAGAGCTTTGCGGTTAAAGCTCTCCAGCCTATTTTTGTAGCGGCGGCCCCGCCGCCCTGCTCGCCTGCGCCGGCTTTTATGGCCTGCTTTCTTACGAGGTCACGCGCCGCCACGCGGCGCTATTCGCCAAAAATCGTCTCATTTATCCCATTTGTCTCAGAATTCTCAGAGCGGCATGATAGGCTTTGTAGCGCGGACCTCCGCATTTGAGGTCCGCGGGTTTTCTATCCATTCAAAGGCCGCAGACCGCAAGGGCGGCGGTCTGCGCTACAGAGCGGTCCCTAAAGGTTAGAAAATGGCGCGAGCAAACGGGAAGAAACACAAACAAACTCACGGAACGAACCCTAGGACCCCTTTAGAATCAACATCTATGCTTTTTTGTTCGCCCCATTCAGCGGTCCCGCAAAACGTCTCGTTTGTCTCAAAAATCTCAGAACGGCATGATAGGCTTTGTAGCGCGGACCTCCGCATTTGAGGTCCGCGGGTTTTCTATCCATTCAAAGGCCGCAGACCGCAAGGGCGGCGGTCTGCGCTACAGAGCGGTCCCTAAAGATTAGAAAATGGCGCGAGCAAACGGGAAGAAACACAAACAAACTCACGGAACGAACCCAAGAGGTTCTTTAGAATCAATATTTCTGATATGAGCGTCTCATTTGTCTCGAAAGTCTCGCAGTGAAGCGATAGCTTTGTAGCGGCGAGCAAAGCCTATAAGGGGCCGCCGGTCTTTACTATTAAAAACCGGCGGCCAGAGGCTGCCGCTACAACTGCTCCAGCAGATTAACCGGCCTCTTGGAAGAAAACGCGGATGTGTGTACGATCATTTGAATGAGCGTAAATGGCCTGACCAAGTTGGCGGTGATTCAGATGGCGTGCGGCGGGGAGCCAGATGCAAACCTTGCCCAGGCCGTTGAGTTGATTGAAGAGGCTGCAGGGCGCGGGGCGCGGCTGATTGGCCTGCCAGAGCTTTTCCGTTCGCGGTATTTTTGCCAGCGCGAGGACGCGCGGCTGTTTGATCTGGCTGAGCCAGTGCCGGGCCCTACTACGAAAGTGTTGGGCGAGATTGCCCGGAAGTTGAGCGTTGTCATCATTGCGCCGGTCTTCGAGCGCCGCGCGGCGGGCGTTTACCACAACAGCGCTGCCGTCCTTGATGCGTCAGGAAAAGTGGCCGGGATTTACCGCAAAATGCACATCCCTGACGACCCAGCCTATTATGAAAAGTATTACTTCACCCCCGGCGACCTGGGCTTCCAGGCTTTTGATACAGAGGCAGGACGGGTTGGCGTGCTGATTTGCTGGGATCAGTGGTATCCGGAAGGTGCGCGGCTCACCGCATTGCGCGGCGCCGAGTCGCTTTTTTATCCGACGGCAATTGGCTGGCATCTACGCGAGAAACAGGCCCACGGCGCGGCGCAGCTTGATGCCTGGCGCACGATGCAGCGCGCGCACGCGATTGCCAACGGCGTCTATGTGGCCGTGCCGAACAGGGTGGGGCACGAAAAGCCGGAGGGTGGCGGAGAGGGCATCGAGTTTTGGGGATCGTCTTTCATTGCCGACCCGTTTGGCGTGGTCATCGCCGAAGCCTCTTTGGACCACGAAGAAATCCTGATAGCCGAGATTGACCCGGCGCGAATTGAAGATGTTCGCCGCAACTGGCCCTTCCTGCGCGACCGCCGGGTAGACGCCTATAATGGCATCAACCAACGTTTGATCGATTAACATCTCATTTTTGATCCTGTGTCCGTTTCCGAACAGCGAGTTTGCGAAAGCGGACACAGTCGTGCTCTCCATAGAACTCACTCCGACTGTAACTAAATAATAAAAAATGGGTTAGCACGGCGCTTCGGATCGGCAGCGGGCGTGCAACGTCAGGTTGATTTGCACCTAATGAACTAGTGCAATAACTGCGTTTGCGGTGGAAGCTCCTATAGATTTCGCAGGGAGGTAGAGTGATGCGGTCTTTGATGAAGGAAGCGAACATGGGAAAATTATCGATAGTGGGTTGCCTGGTGGTGGCAATAGCCACAAGCGTTTGCGGCTGGGCTGGTCAGGCAGGCCAATCGGGCCAAACGGGAAAGGCAAATCAAAAGCAGCCGGCCGAGGCGACGCTCTACGACTACACGCAGAGCCGCGCTTTTCCCGACTTTTTTTCCGCCTACACGCCGCCATTTGTCCCCCAAGCTAAGCTGGCCAATTCCAGCCTGCTCAACGAATTGATCGCGGACGGCAAGCTGAATTTATCGCTCGAAGATGCCATTGCGTTATCGCTTGAAAATAATCTCGATATCGCAGTGGCCCGTTATAACCTGCCCATCGCGCAGACGGATTTGCTGCGCGCTAAAGCGGGAGGCGCCACGCGCGGCGTCGCGGGAGCGTATCAATCGTCAGCCCTATTCGGGGGTGCAATTGGCACGGGTGTAGGAGGCAACAGTGGGGGCGGCGGGGGCAATGCAGGCGGGGCATTGGGCGGTGGCGTCCCGAACGTGGGCAGCGCCGCCTGTTGCGACCCCTACTTGAGCGTTTATTACGGCTGGGGTTACACGGTGACGCCGCTCAATTATCTGACGGTCACAGGAGTCCCTATAGAGAGCGCCCACACCGACTACGTTTCCACCACCTATAGCCAGGGCTTTTTGACCGGAACAAGCTTCATCGTGAATGTGTTCGGCGCGCGGCAGTTTACCAACGCCACTACCACACTTTTTAACCCGGACATCACATCCAATTTCACCCTTGGGATCACTCAGCACTTGCTCAACGGCTTTGGGCGCCGCTCGAATGCCAAGTTCATCCGCATTGCCGAGAACGACCAGAAATATTCCGCCAGCGTCTTTCTACAGAACGTGACACAGACAGTTTCGAGCGTCATGTCGAACTATTATGATCTTCTGGCCGACCTCGAGAACATTCACGTGGCCGAGGAAGCCGTGGGATACGCTCAAAAGTTGATGGATGACAACAAGCAGGAGCAGAAGATCGGAGCAATCGCTCAGCTTGACGTGGCGCAGGCGGAACTTGCGGTTGCCAACCGCCAGCAGGATTTGCTGGCGGCGCAGAACACCTTTGCGCAGGATTCGCAATCCATGAAGTCGCTCATCTCAAAGGCTTTTAATGGGGAAATCGCCAGCGTCGTCATCAATCCCACGGACCACCTGCCAGAACCCCATCCCGACGACATTCCGCCCCTGGCTGAGGCAATCAACGATGCCCTGAAAGAGCGTCCCGAAGTTCAGCAGGCGGAGATGAACTTGCAGAATCAGCGCATTACTATCCAGGCGGCACGGAACAACCTGTTGCCCACGCTGGACGCCTATGCCGTGATTTCACCCCAAGGGCAGGCGTCTGCATTCGGCCCCGCCTTCACGCCGTTGTTCCATAATAGCTTTCCAGGATATGGATATGGCATAAGGCTTGATGTCCCAATACGCAACCGGCAGGCCGAAGCGGACGCAGCGCGCGCTTTGCTCGAGCAGAGACAACTCGAGATGAAGCTACAGCAGGCGAAAAACCAGGTGGTGTGGGATGTGAGCAAGGATGAGGCTCTTGTTCATCAAGCGCAAGGACAGCTTGATGCGGCACTGAAGGTTTCGGCGCTCGCCCGCCAGAACTTTGATATGGAACACACCAAGTTCACTGTGGGCCAGGCGACAGTGGGCGAAGTGATCGATTCGCAGAGCCAGCTTGCCACCGCCGAGGGCAATGAAGTTAAAGCCAGAGCGGGATACGCCAAGGCGCTGATCTCGTTCGAGCAGGCCACCGGGACAGTCTTAGGGCGGAACCACATTGAACTCTCCGACGCAATGCGCGGCCAGGTCGCGCGACGCCCGAATATTCCTGGCACGCCAGTAGTTCAGCCCTCGACGCGTTGAAATTTGGTTTTCCTCCGCTGTATGGCGCTTGGTAATGGGTTAATTTGAATTTCATTCAAGCAGCGTAATTCTTTCGTGTACAATCTTATCCACCGATGGGAATATGGATACCAATTGTTATCAGTCTTGTTGGTCTTCTTGTTTCCATCGGTTCACTGTATGTTGTCATAAGACAAACTAAAGTTCTTGCTAACTCTGAACGCCCATGGGTCGTGCCTTCGCTAGATCATAATGCTATCCTTCAGGCAATAGGCACCGGGGCTCAAGACATTCCGGTGATCGTAACCTACAGGAACTACGGACAAACTCCAGCATGGATTACATCGCTCGGGTTCCAGATATGGACAGGTGTAGCAGGGCAGTTTCGACCGCCATTTGACTGTACGTGGGGCACTATGTCTCGGCAGGTTCTGGTTCGGGATTCTAACTCCTTTATACAAACCGTAGGTGCCCTTTATCTCCCAGAGTATAGAGAAGTGAAGTTGGGCATTCGTGTGGCATACGTCTATGGTTATATTACGTACAAAGACGATGGCGGGAAATCCCACTCGACTCGTTTTTGCTATCATTACCAAATTGCCAGACCAGGTAGCATGGCTGTCGTTGAAGCCTTTTACAGTGGTGGCCCCGAAGGGTATGACAAATACACCTAAAGCAATTACGGAGCCACTCCTTGGAAAAATTGAAATTGACCCACTACCAGGCGCTTCACTTTCTTGACACCCCTCGAAACGGCATGGTACATTTTTTATTCAGCAGACCCTTAGACCCATAGAATATTAGGATTGCGAACTCTGCATGAGTGATGCGTTTAGGCTGGTCGGACTGTTGTTTGTCCGCAGCGCCCCCACCGTTATATTTGTAATCATTCTGCTGGCTATTCTGGACCGCTTGTTCTTCCGCCCGGTTGCGGAGGTGATAAAGAAGCGCGCCGAGAGCACGGTCGGAGCGCTCGCGCGCGCCCGCGAGCAGGTCAGCGAGGCGGAGGCCAAGTCGCGCCAGTACGAGTCCTCGGTGCAAGCGGCGAGAGCCGGGATCTTCCAGCAGCGCCAGGCGGAGCATCAGAAAGCGATTGAAGAGCAGGACCGCGCCCTGCACTCTGCACGGGAACGCTCAGAAGGCTTGGTGCAGGAGGCGCAGACGGCGCTGGCCGGTGAAGTGGCGCTTGCCCGGCAGCAGTTGCTGACTTCAGCACAATCGCTCGCGCAGGAGATTGCCGATAAGATTCTCGGCGCGCCGCACGCGGGCGAGGGCAGGCCGATTTGAACACGTTGAAACGGACATGCCGTTATCTATTTCTGGCGCTGCTTTTGGGAACGGGGGTTTGGGGCGCGTTTCAGCCGGCGCCCGGCCGAGCGACCCCGTCATCAGTTTCGGTGGCTGTACCCGCGCAGATACAACCGGCCCTATTAGCCGCGCAGGCGCCCGCGCATGAAGCTTCGAGCGAATCGTCAGGCCACGAGCGCCTTTTCGATTGGATTAACTTCATCATCCTCGTCGCCGTGCTGGTTTATGTGTTGCGCAAGCCGCTGGCACAATTTTTCGCTGGGCGGTCACGGGCGCTCGAACATGACCTCGAAGAGGGCCGCAAGGCTCTTGAAGGGGCGCGCGCGCAGCTTGCGGAAGCGGAAGAAAAAATGCGGCGCCTGGATGAGGATATTGCCGCTTATAAAGCCGCTGCCATGCGCGAGCAGAAAACGGAGCGCGAGCGCCTGCGTCGCGCCGCGGAAGAGGAAGCGCAGAGGGTGCTGGCGTCGGCGCGCGCGATGATTGAGAGCGCCACCCAGTCGGCGAGGCTTGAGCTTAAACGCGCGGCGGCAAGCGAAGCCGTGGCGATGGCGGAAAGAATCATCCGCGAGCGTCTCGATGACGCGGCCCGCGCGCGCCTGGTGAGCCAGTTTTTGAACGGCATAGGAACGGGTAGCAACCGGCAGAATTGAATAATGAAGGGATTGGATGGTTTGTTGATTGAGAGTGGGGAATTTCCGCTGGCTGAGCAGGGCCTGTCATAGGGATCGAAGGTATTTTGCAGGAAATCACGCAATCACTAAATCATCAATGATAATCCGGCGCGTCCGGAACGATCATCCAGGAAGTTTTCATGCCCCAAGCGGTAGCTGAACGATATGCGCGCGCGCTCGCCGAAGCGGTAGGGCCTAAGGCGGATTATGCCAGCGTGGCGGAGGAACTCGAAGCGTTCGCGGAAGTCTTCCGCGAAAGCGCGGACTTGCGCGAAGTGTTTGACAGCCCCGCGGTGAGGCCTGAGCAGAAGCTGGGCGTTTTGAATGCGATTCTTTCTCGTCTGGGGACTGACCGGACAACGGCGAACTTTTTTCGCGTCTTGCTGGCTCACTATCGAATCAATCTGGTCGAAGGAATTCGCGCCGAGTTTCAGGCGCTTGTGGATGATTGGCTTGGCGTGGTGCGCGTGAAAATCCAATCTGCCGCCCCTCTGGCGGAGAACGAGAAAACGGCGCTAAGCGAGCGGTTTAGCAACCTGACGGGGAAAAAAGTTAAGATGGAATACGGCGAAGATGCCAGCCTTGTGGCCGGAGTTGTGGCCGAGATCAAGAGCACGATTTACGATGGGTCGGTTCGCGGCGCCCTGGATCAAATCAAGGAACACATCAGAGCCTGAATTGTAGCGGTGGCCAGAGGCCGCCGCTACAATCGAAGGCGGCGCAACAAGTCCGGGAAGAAATCGAGAGAACGGAATCCAATATGCCACAGATTAAAGCGGACGAAATCACGAGCATCATTCGTGATCAGATCGAAAATTTTGACCGCACTGTCACGGTGAATGAAGTCGGATCGGTGATTTCACTGGGTGACGGCGTGGCGCGCATTCACGGCCTCGACAATGTGATGGCGGGCGAGCTTTTGAGCCTTCCTCAGGACGTGGCGGGCCTCGCGCTCAACTTGGAAGAGGATCAGGTGAGCGCCGTGCTGCTCGGTGACTACACCAAAATCAAAGAAGGTGACATGGTGAAGCGGACGAAGCGCATCATGTCGGTCCCGGTAGGCGAGGCGTTGATTGGCCGGGTAGTGGATCCGCTCGGAGTTCCCCTTGACGACCGCGGACCCGTGAATACCACGGAGTTCAATACCATCGAGCGCATCGCGCCCGGCGTGGTCGACCGCAGCCCGGTGAAGGAGCCGTTGCAGACTGGCATAAAATCGATTGACGCCATGATCCCCATTGGCCGCGGGCAGCGCGAGCTGATCATCGGCGACCGCCAGACGGGGAAAACGGCTGTCGCGCTTGACACGATTATTAATCAAAAGGGTGGCGACGTCATTTGTATTTACGTGGCCATCGGACAGAAACGCTCCACCATTTCACAGGTGGTGGCGACTCTCGAAGAATTTGACGCTTTGAAATACAGCATCGTAGTGGCCGCCAGCGCCTCGCTGCCCGCGCCCATGCAGTACCTCGCGCCTTACGCCGGCTGCGCGATGGGCGAATACTTCCGCGACCTCGGCCGCCACGTGCTTTGCATTTACGACGATCTCTCGAAGCACGCAGTGGCTTATCGTGAAATTTCGCTGCTGCTGCGGCGGCCTCCTGGCCGCGAAGCGTATCCGGGCGATGTGTTTTATCTCCACTCCCGCTTGCTGGAGCGTGCCGCCAAACTCAACAAAGATTTGGGCGGCGGGTCGCTCACCGCGCTTCCAATTATCGAGACGCAGGCGGGCGATATCTCCGCTTATATTCCGACTAATGTGATTTCGATTACCGACGGGCAAATTTATCTGCAAGCCGATCTCTTCAACTCCGGCACGCGGCCCGCTGTTGACGTGGGTCTTTCGGTCTCGCGCGTGGGCGGCAATGCGCAAGTGAAGGCCATGAAGCAGGTGGCGGGCACGTTGCGCCTGGAGCTGGCGCAGTACCGCGAATTGGCCGCGTTCTCACAGTTCGGCAGCGATCTCGATAAGGCAACGCAGGCGCAACTCAACCGGGGCCGCCGCCTGACCGAAATCCTGAAGCAGGATCAATACCAGCCGCTGCCGGTTGAGCGCCAGATTCTGGTGATCTTTGCCGGAACCAACGGGTACCTGGACGATTTGCCGGTGGAGGATTGCCGTCCCTTTGAAAAAGGCCTCTATGAATTTGTGGACTTAACCTACGGCAGTCTGCTCTCCGCGATTGCGGAAAAGAAGGCCTTGGATGACAACCT
>DASZAA010000221.1:0-3723 GCA_035945615.1 Terriglobia bacterium | reverse complement strand
CGCTCCGCCCGTGCCACAATTCCTGATGGCAAAATAAAGCGCTGCCCGGTCTTGCGCGATTTGCCTGTGCTTTCATGTGCCTCTGATGATGCAATCTTCTAATAGAGCCGGCCTGGATTATCCATGTACCGGCTGCCCTTTAAAGGAGGGGTACGTTTTTAACCGTGCCCCCTGATCACCAAACCAAACTTCATGAATAATCCAGTCCGGCGAGATGCGCTAACCTTTCTCGAATTCGTAAATGTTGATGCTGAGCGGCGCAATGCTGTAGGTTTTGGGAATCTTTTCCAAGGCAGCTTCCGTTACCTTCACTTCTGAACTGCCAAGGCCCGTGGCGGAATCGGCGCTGGGTCCGGTCATGTGCCACATCCTGCCCGCATTGCGAGGATGGATGCCCTGAAAGTTGAGATCGAGTTTCTGGGCAGATTCGGTAGGATTGAGAATGGCCACGGTTAATGTGTCTTCGCCACTCTTCAACGCCGCCGCAACATCCAGCGGATACGTATCGCTCCCGGCATTGACTCTAGGTTGATCACCTCCGACGGGGTACTTCGGCGCGGGCTGCGGAGAGTTGCCCGTAACTTCAACCGGCAGGTCGCCGAAGTGATCCCGGTAAAGCTTGAACATCATGCCAAGCGTATTCATCGCAGCCTCGGCATGAGTGTAATCGATGCAGGAGGTGCCCATGGTGTGAGCGGCCATGGTAATAATGTCCGTGTGGCGGAACATTTCATGCAGCGCCCAAGCCAGGCTCAAAGCGTTTTTCAGATTCGGTCGCACGCCCGCATAAGCATATTCGTCAATATTGATGGGAACCCTCTTCTCGCGCAGGGCAGGAATCTGCTGGAGATAGTTTTCGTAGGCCTCCACTTTAGTGCGCACGCGGTTGGCGGGCCTTCGCGCCCACTCGATTAATGGCTCCGTGACCGCTACTCGCTTGTTTTGCACAAGGTCGAAACGCTGGCCGTTGTAGACGTAAAAATGCTCGGACACCACATCCATGTTGTCGAGGCAATGTAGGAAAAGACCTCCCGTCCAATCTGCCGCGGAGCCGAAATCAGGCGCCACCTTGCCGGTCAGTGGGAGCGAGAGGCCATCGACTGTCATCTCGTCTGGGGACGCTCCCGATGCCACCAGCTTGATGGTGGCATCGGCATTGAGCATGGCCTTAGCGAATATATTGTGCTTGAGGACATACTGCTTGAGGACCATGTGACCCAATTGCCAGGGACCGTACATTTCATTGCCGATACCCCACCACTTTATGTTGTAAGGCTCCGGATGGCCGTTAGCCGCGCGGAGCTTGCCCATGGTCGTCGCCATTGAACCGTTGGCATAGGCGACAAGATGCTCCGCCGACATGGCGTCCCCAAATCCCGCGTTCACCGTGATGTAAGGCTCGACATCTAGCAGGCCGCAGAGAATCATAAACTCGTCAATACCCACGTCATTCGGCTGCACCCACGACCATGCGTTGTCCCACCGCGGCGGCCGCCTGTCAACGTCGCCGATGGCGTCTCGCCACTCATGGTTAGAAACAAAGTTACCGCCGGGAAAGCGGTAAATTCCTGATCGAAGCTGCTTGAGCAGTCCCACGGTATCGGCCCGGAATCCGTGGATGTTGTCCGCTGGCATGAGCGATACGGCGCCGATGTGGAACGATCCCCTGCCGGTTCCGGTGATCTCAATGCGCCCGTCATTGGTGTCCACCTTGGGACTGAACTTCAACCGGTGTTTGGCATAAGCGTCTCGAAGCGCGGGCACGGCGATGGTCTGGCGGTCCGAGGCGCCGGGTCCCCAAACCAGAGTGACCGAAACTTTAGCGCGCGGGCTGCCCGCCATTACGACGCGGCCCGTATAGACCTTGCCTTTGCGAAGCCACAAACCGCGCTGTTGAATGCCGCGCGGTGTCTCTTCCCCCAACCGAATCAGTGGAGTGTGCTCGCCAGTATAGGGGCGCTCGCGATCCATCACTACGAACTCATCCCCTCCGACCGGCCGCCAGTGGTGAGGCCTCGCCCGCCCGGGAAAGCGCGGCTGGGCTGGTTCGACGTCCGGCTTGGAGTTGATCTCGAAAAAGAACTTCCGGTCGTCGATCATCTCCGCCCACAACCCGCGATTGATCAAATCACGAAGCTGCTCGATGAATTGTCCATAGATATATTTTGAAACCGGCGCCCGCGTTTCACTCGCATTAAGAGTCGCATTAATCTCATTGGTCGCGCTGGGGAACGTTTGCTGCGGCTCGGCCCCAATCCCGGCGGCTGGCAGCAGCGTGCCGGCGGCGGCCATGGTGGACCCGAATAGGAAACGGCGGCGATCAAGAACGTTGGTCACAGTGCCTCAATATTTTTAATGACTGACCCTTTCCTTCAGCGCCTTCTCGATCCCAGCTTCAGCCATCTGCGCCATGACCGCAAAGCCGGCCGGCATCGGATGCACGCCGTCCCTGCTCAGCGTTTTCGGCAGGCCGCCGGCCGCATCTTTCATCGCCGAGTAATAGTCCACATAGACGTAGCCCGTCTTTGCCGCATAGGCCTTAATCCATTGGTTCAGCGCCGCAATCTTGGGCGCAGGGTCCTGCCCCGGATGCCACCAGAAATTAACCGACGGGAGCACCGAGCACAGCACTACCCCGATGCCGTTGGCCCTTGCCAGTTGCGCCATCGACATCAGATTGCCTTCGGTTTCTTGCGGTGTCATCGGTCCGGTGTTTCCCGCGACGTCGTTCGTGCCGCCCAGGATCACTACAACTTTGGGTTTGAGATCAATAACATCCTGCCGGAAGCGCATCAGCATTTGCGCCGTGGTCTGCCCACTGATGCCGCGGTTGACATACGGTTTGCCAGGAAAGGATTTCTGTAGATTCCAGCCTTGCGTAATCGAGTCGCCCATGAAGACGACGCGATTCTCGCCCGAGGCTGGTGGGCCAAGCTTCAGGTCAGCGTCGTGGAAGCGCGCAAGGTCACCGAAATCGATCATCAATTCATGGTCAAAATTGACCCAATAGTTGCCGCTTTGCCATGACGGAATGGCCACCGCAGACGCGGCAGGCGCCTTGGCCTCCGGCGCTGCTACTGACTGCTGGGCAATGAGCAGAGCCGGCACAAACAATGCCGCGAAGGCCGCGGCTAGAAAGAGCAAGCTGCGCAGTTTCATTCGATTCACGCGACGTCTCCATTTCTGAATTGAATCTTCTAAGGATACGCTTACCATTCGACGATCGCCTTGCGGAATTCCACTCCGGATTGAATCCAAGCGGGCAGCTCACTGGCAACGCCGGTATAGGGTATCCTGTGTGTAATCCAGCGGTCAACGTCAATGACACCGCTCTCCATCAACCGCAAGACGCGGCGGAAGTCGTCCCCTGTAGAGTTGCGGCTGCTCATCAGCGTCATTTCATTGCGGTGAAACGAAGGATCGTCAAAGGTCACTTCGCCGCTAAACAGCCCTACGAAAATGAGCTTTCCGCCGGGGGCAAGATAGTGAAAGGCATTCATCATCGACTGCGGATTGCCCGTGCAATCCATGACCACAGTAGGCAGCTCGCCTTTATAGAGGGCTCGAAGCTGGGCCGGTGGGTCGCCGGCGCCGTTCAAGCAATGTGCTATTTTCAGCGTGTCGCGGCAATATGCCAGCCTCTTTTCGTTGATGTCCATCACCGCGGCTGCAAGACCCCTCAGCCGGGCAAATTCAATGACCGATAATCCAATCGGCCCAGCA
>DASZAA010000220.1:0-3122 GCA_035945615.1 Terriglobia bacterium | reverse complement strand
AATCAGCATGAAAGAGTTTTTGGAGGCAGGTGTCCATTTTGGACATCAGACCCGGCGTTGGAACCCCAAGATGAAGGAGTACATTTACGGGGAGCGCAACGGGATCTATATCATCGATCTGCAGAAGACGCTCAAGCTTTTTAAGGAAGCCGCGAAATACGTCTCCGACGCCGCGGCTGCGGGCAAGACGGTGCTTTTTGTGGGAACCAAGCGCCAGGCGCAGGAAGCGATCGGCGAAGATGCGGCGCGCTGCGGGATGTTTTATATCAATCACCGCTGGCTGGGCGGCCTGCTGACCAACTTCACGACCATTCAAAAATCGATTCAGCGGCTGAAGGACCTTGAAGAAATGAGCCGCGACGGGCGCTACGACCTTCTACCCAAGAAAGAAGTTCTGCGGCTTGAGCGCGAGCGCAAGCACCTCGATTACAACCTCGCAGGGATTAAGGATATGCCGGGGTTGCCGGATTTTCTTTTCGTCGTCGACTCCAATAACGAACATATCGCGGTGAAAGAGGCGCAAAAGCTGGGTATCCCAGTGGTAGCGATTGTGGATACGAACTGCGATCCCGACCTGGTCGATTTTGTTATCCCTGGCAACGATGATGCGTTGCGCTCTATCCGGCTGTTCACTTCGCGCATTGCCGAGGCCGTGCTTGAAGGCTTGCAGTCAGCAGAGGATAAGCGCCTGGAAGAAGAGAAGCTTGCCGCGGAGCGCATCGCTGCTGAGCTTGAGGCCGAGCGTGAACGCACGGCGTTTGGCGGGGAGCAGGTGGAAGGAGAGCAGGGCTTGGAGGCAAGCTACTTTGAGGCCGATCCAAACCTTCCTGCCACCGTCGTTGATGCCGAAGAAGTCGAGGACGGGCGAGTCAGAGTGCCAAAGATCCGGCGCAAACCTAGCGCCAAAGTAAGGACGAACAAGGAAGGCGAAGCCGGATTGGACGATCCGGTTGGCTCGGACCTCGCCTAAAAGCTTGGCGAATGAAGAGTCCAAGCACCGCCACGCCTGAGGATGCGGGTTGCCTGAGGCGGTTTCCTCAACTGCCGTATGATTCCCCATAGGCGCAAAACATCTAACAGGCCGTTGAAGAAGACTGTTTGGCTGTCACTCTGAGTGAAACGGCGGCGAGATCGGCGCGCCGGGTGAGAGGTATCGGCTGAACTTTTCGGAGTGGGTGCTTGGCGCAGCATGAGAGGCCGGGATTTTTCAGCATCTTAATTATTAGGCGTTGCCCGGGCTATTTATAATCCCTTGCGGCGGCGTGAATATCACTTTTATCTGTTGGGTTAGCGGGCTTGGAGGATACGGGACAGCATGAGCATTTCGGCTGAAACAGTCAAGAAGTTGCGTGAGATGAGCGGCGCTCCGCTGATGGAGTGCAAGAAGGCGCTTGAAGCGGTCGGGGGCGATCTCGAACTGGCGTTCACTGAACTGCGTAAACGCGGCCAGGCGGCAGCCGCGAAGAAGGCGGGACGCGCCGCGTCTGAGGGATTGATTGGAACCTACGTCCACACAGGTTCGAAGATTGCGGTGCTGGCCGAGCTCAACTGTGAAAGCGATTTTGTGGCGCGGACCGATGAATTCCAGGAGCTGGCACACGACATCGCTATGCACATCTGCGCCACTGATCCGAAATATATTCGCAAGGAAGATGTGGACGCGGCTGCGCTCGAGCGCGAGCGTGCCATTCTGCGCGAGCAGGCTGCGGCGTCGGGAAAGCCGGCGGCGGTCATTGAGAAAATGATCGAGGGGCGTTTGGGCAAGTTTTACGAAGAAAACTGCCTTTATGAACAGCATTTCATCAAAGACGCGACGGCCTCGCAAACCATCCGTGAATTGATCAGTTCGAAAATTGCCAAGTTCGGCGAGAATATCGCGGTGCGGCGGTTTGCCCGCTTCAAGGTGGGCGAAGGCGCCGTTAAGGAAGATGCTGGGGCCGGTGGGGCGTCGTGATCAGGCGAAGGCTGCTCTGAAAAATTAGGTAAATGCCTCCACCGGGACCGCGGGTCTGAGGTTAGGTTTCATTGGCCATTATGGGTGAACCCACGTTTCATCGAATTCTTCTCAAGCTGAGCGGCGAAGCCCTGATGGGTTCGCGAGGTTTCGGCGTGGACCCGGACGCAGTGGCGCGCATCGCACAGGAGATCCACGAGGTTCACGAATCGGGTGTTGAGATTGCCATTGTCGCCGGCGGCGGCAATTTTGTCCGCGGCGTGACGGCTTCGGCGGGCGGTTTCGACCGGGTCGTAGCAGACCACATGGGAATGCTGGCCACCGTGATCAACGCGCTGGCCTTGCAGGATGCGCTTGAGAAGGCCGGGTCGTACACGCGAGTCGTGACCGCCATTGAGATGCGTGAGATTGCTGAGCCGTTCATCCGGAGGCGTGTCATCCGCCATCTCGAAAAGGGCCGCTTGGTGATCCTCGCGGGCGGCACCGGCAGTCCCTATTTTTCGACCGACACCGCCGCGGCTCTGCGCGGTATGGAAGTGAAGGCCGACGTGATTTTGAAGGCGACCAAGGTGGATGGTGTCTATGACCGCGACCCGGTCACGTCGCCGGACGCCAAAATGTTCAGCCGGATTACTTATCTGGACGTTCTCTCGCGCGGACTTGCGGTGATGGATACCACCGCGATTTCCCTGTGCATGGATAACGGGCTGCCGATCATTGTTTTTAACCTGAATGTGCCCGGCAATTTGAAACGCGTGGTTTCGGGAGAGAAGATCGGATCGTTGGTAGGCCGCTGAGAGATGCTCGGAGGCGAACGCAATGGTGAAGGAAACGGTAGCTCAGGCCCGGACGCGGATGGCGAAGGCGGCTGCGGACCTTCAACACGAGTTGGCTTCGGTGCGGACGGGCCGCGCCTCAACGGCGCTCCTGGACCACCTCAAGGTTGATTACTACGGTACGCCCACTCCGCTGAGCCAGGTTGCGACTCTTGGTGTTCCAGAGCCGACGCTGCTGACGGTGCAGCCGTGGGACATGGGCCTGCTGGCCGCGATTGAGAAGGCCATCCGTTCGTCAGACCTCGGGCTGAATCCGATGAATGACGGCAAGCTGCTGCGCGTTCCCATCCCGGCGCTTACCGAAGAACGCCGGAAGGAGCTTGTAAAGCACG
>DASZAA010000219.1:0-5967 GCA_035945615.1 Terriglobia bacterium | reverse complement strand
CGGAGCGAGGGTTTCGCGCTTGGCTACGAACTCCATTTCCTCAGTGATCACGCCCTGCCGCGCGTAGTGCATTTGCGTCACCACCGGCCCTGTGCGCTTCCGCACCCACTCACGGCGAATCGGATTTAACATAACTTTCTCTCCGGCCTTGATTGCTGCTTGGAAGAATTGCCGAATTCAGTTTACAACCTGAGTTCATCGGCTGCAAGGAAACGAGGGGTTCAGAGGTGGGGCACTTTACGAGGTAGCAGCAGATTTACGAGTCCGTACGCTGTAGCGGCAGTGCCTTGTAAGGTGCTTGCCGCTACAAAATGAGACACTGCTGGGGAGAACCTTCAAGCCAGAAAGCCGCAGAAACGTTCGGGAGCAATGTCGAACGCCGGGAAGATGCTTGCCGCGGAACGCGTTCCCAGGTGGCGCGTAACCACTTCCGCGAAAACATCGCGGAAGTCGGTGGTGAGCGCCAAGTCGCGGTCCTGATTGAGCTGCTCTGGTTTCAATCCCGGCCAATTGCCATACACCTTGCCGCCCTTCACCGGGCCGCCCATCACAAACATCACGTTGGCGTGGCCATGATCAGTCCCGCGATTGCCATTCTCGCGCGCAGTGCGTCCAAATTCCGACATCGAGAGCACTACCACGTCCGCCATCCGCTCACCCATATCCTGATGGAACGCTGCAAGCGAGTCGCCGAATTCCTTCAGCCGGCTGGCAAGCTGCCCGGTGACGTTACCTTCGTTCACGTGATGGTCCCACCCGCCCACGTCGACAAACGCCACTTCGAGCCCGACATCTGATTTAATCAATTGTGCCACTTCCTGCATGTGGCGTCCGAACGGCCCGGCCGGATAACGCGCGCCGTTCTCCGGAAGGTATCCCTGGCCGCCAATCTGATCGAGCGTATTCACGGCACTGAAGGTTTCGCGCGCGGTGCTGCTGAGCAACGGGTCCGAAGCAGAAGCGTAAAGCGCCTGGAACGCATTCTCCATCCCCGCCATCGCCGGACGGTTGGGATTCAAACGAAGCTTGAAGTTGCGCACGTCTTCGATAGCGAGCGCGCGCGCCGGACCTTGCAGGGTCAGCGGCATCCTCGGCGAAGCGGCGACAGCGCGGAAGGGCGTAGCATCCGCGTCGGGCGTATAGCGCAAATAGCGATTCAGCCATCCGTCTTTGGTATTCGGCTCGCCGGGCGTGGCCGTCTCCATAAAATCCTGCGCCTCGAAGTGAGAGCGTGTATTGTTGGGCGAGCCTACGGCGTCAATTACCGCCAGATGGCCTTGATCGAATATAGGCTTTAGCGCGTCAAGCCGCGGGTGAAAGGCGAAAAATCCATCGAGATCGATAGCCGCTTCGGTTGTGTCCCCCGCCTTGCCGGGCGCAGGAATCGCAATCGTAGGCCGCATCTTGTAATAGTCCTTCTCACCGTAAGGCACCACAATGTTCAAGCCGTCGGCGGCCCCACGCTGGAAAATCGCCACCAGCACCTTTCGCCGCGACGCCGGACGCGGGCCTTCAATGGCGTAAGCCGTCCGGCGGAGAAACGCCGGAACCGCGCCCACGCCAAACAAACTCAAACCCGCGGACTTCAGAAAATAACGCCTTGTGATATCCATGTGCTGTGCCTCCTAAAAGCAGTGACGAGTAGCAAGGGAAAAATCGACTGCCGCCGGTTTGGCTTGTCTCTTGTCACTGTCTTTCTGGCTCTTCCCATGACTCATCTTTTTTGAAATTCCGGTGACGCCAGCATCAATCCGGCAATCATGCGTGTTTGCTGGCCGGGCTGGAGCTGACCCCAGTCCGCCGGATCGCCGTTGGTCAATTTGTCGAGAATAGTGGTTTCAGTAGCGGATGAAAGCGAGCCGCCAGTCAGTTGCTCCGCCACCCGGTTAATGGTCTGGCGCGCCGATTGGCCGCTCTCCTCGCGCGTGAAGGCCTGCCAATCTATGTCGGTCCCGCGAATACGGCCCAGGCACAACCCGATGGCAAAGTTCATCCGCATCAACAAGGCGCTAGAATTGATCCAGGTGCTGGCGACGTCGTCATAACCCGAGGGCGCCTCGTACATAAACATCGGCTCGCCCATCTGCGACATGGCGCCGAAGAGCGGCTGGCCACCGTCGGTCTGGGCGTCCAGCGCCCGCAAGGCGCTGGCAACGTATTCAAATGGCGATTTCACTTTGGCCTGGTAAGCTCCCTCCGAGCAAAATTCCGGCGAGGTCAGGATGGTCTTCAGCACCGAAGGAATATCGCCTTGAGTGGCAAGGTAAGTTTTGGCGGCGTGGTCAACCAACTCCGGCGGCGGATTATCCGCCACAAAACGCTGGCAAAGCTCATAGGCAATGTGGTCCGCCGTGTGAGGATTCATAGCCAGGATGTGCAGCACCTCAAACCCGTCTTCAATGCCCTGCCCGGCGGGAATGGTATAGCCAAGCACCACTTTCTTGCCGTAGTCGTGCAAGCGCAGATTAAAGTAGAAGGCTCCACCCTGCCCCGGCCGCTGAATTGTCCAGCCGGTAAAACAACGCGCCACCTCGGTGACGTCCTGCTGCGTGTAGTTCAGCCCGATGGTGTGCAGCTCCATGAGTTCGCGGCCGTAATTTTCATTCAGACCGCGCTTATTCTTCGCCTTCTGGGATCTTTGAGCCTGCTGCGGGAAGCGGCGGGGGCCAAATGGACCGAATGGCCTGAAAGCCGGCCGCAGATTTTGTTTCTGCTGGGCCGCTTGATCGGGCGACACGCTCATCCAGTTATCGAGGTAGAAGAGCATGGCCGGGCTTTCCGCCGTCGCCACCAGCAGATCCTCAAAATTGCCCATCGCGTGCGGGCGAATCACATTCTGCTCAAACGAAGTCAGGTAATAACGGTCGGCGCCCTTTGGCCAATAAACGTTGAAGTGATTCATCCAAAAGTGGACCATCACTTCCTGTAATTGGCGTTTGCTGTAGACGGCGCGCAGCATCTCTTCTTGGCTGAGTTGGAGGAGGATTTCGCGGGGGCCCTGCGGCTCTTGCGGCCCCTGCAGCTTACCGGCGGGCGCAGGCTCGCCGGGACGCCCGGTTTGCGCCTGCATCGCGTTTTGATCTGGCGTCTGAACGGGGGCCTCGGAGGGAGACTGATCAGTAGCTTGGGCCAGGCCGGAATTTTGCGCCGCCATCTGCCCGCTATCCGGTTGTCTGTTCTGCTGCTCAAGAGCGGCAAGCCGCCGCTGTTCTCGCCGCTTGGCCTGCATGGGCGGCGGAAAATCTTCCGCAAGCTCGGCGGACGGCATGCGGAGAATCTGTAAGTCCTGAAGCTTGGCTTCGAGCGCCGAGTCATCGAGGGCGCGCGGGTGGAGCTGCTGATCGAGGAAATTATTCAGCCCCATTTGAAGCACGCGGTCGACGTCGCCTGGGCGCGCGCCAAAGGTGATCCGGCTGAGCAGGAGCTCCGCCTTTTGTCTTTGGCTGAGTGGCTGCCGCCATTTTTCGGCCTGAATCTCAGCGGTCCGGTGCTTCTGATACGCCGTTTCGTCGGCCCCGTTGAGCGGCATTACCACGAGTGAAGCCGCCATTACGCCCAATAACGAGCTTGCAGCGATTCTTTTGAGCAAGTGGCGCATCTGAAATATCTCACATCTGGCGAGAATTGCGGCTGCCCGCACCCCTATCCCCTCCTATCGGCGGACTAGGCTTCCGTCTTGAAGTCGGCCCGCCGGGGTACGTTGAGATAAACACCTCTCGCCGTAAAAAGTCGCGGCGAAATACCCAGCTTGCCCCCCACAAGGGGCCACCTTATAACGCAGAGTTTTGTGGTTAAAACTTGCGGTTTTTCCCGGAAATTGGAAATTAAAGATTAGAAAAGCCGCAGAGTTCCAAAAGCAAAACTCCGCACTACAAAAGACCGACCACCTTCAGGTGTTGGCCCGCATTAAAAATAAAGGCCATAACCCCCTGCAGGCGCTGCGGACCGCTGCTATAATTGTACGCCTCCATAGGAGACGAAATGCCGAAACAGGAGAAGCGTCGGATGAACCGAATGGCGATGACGATTCTGTCTGGATTGCTGCTTGCTTTTTGCGGTTTGGCGTATGGACCTTCAGGAGAAGCCCTTCCTCCGGCTTCCGTGAAATCGGTTGCAGGCTCCGCAAAACCGATTCCAGTTCCGCCGCCTCCGATGGGCTGGTCATCATGGAATAGTTTTTCAAACACGATCGACTCGAACGTGGCCATGCAACAGGCCAAGGCGCTTGTCGCGTCCGGAATGCAAAAGGCGGGATATCAGTACGTCAACCTCGACGAGGGCTGGTGGCTTGGCAAGCGGGATCAAAACGGCAACATCGTAGTTGATCCAAAACAGTGGCCGGCATTGAGACCTGGCGAGCGTGCGGGAGATATGGCCAACATTGTGAAATACATTCACAGTTTGGGGCTGAAGGCCGGGATTTATACCGATGCCGGTGAGGCGGGCTGCGGTTACTACGGCCCAGACTTGGGACCCCCTGAGCCTCACACAGGGAGCGAAGGGCACTATGAGCAAGATTTCTTTCAGTTTGCCAAGTGGGGCTTCGACTACGTTAAGGTGGATTGGTGCGGCGGCGATCACGAAAACCTCGACCCGGCGGTTCAGTATAGGGAGATCGCCTGGGCTATTCAGAAAGCCGAAGCGGAAACAGGCCATCATCTGTTCTTCTCGATTTGCAACTGGGGCCGCCAAAGCCCCTGGACTTGGGCGCCTGGCATCGGCGGCGTAAGCGGAGACATCTGGCGGGTTAGCGGCGATATCGTCGCCCCAATTGTTGCCAACACGCGCAGCGGCAGCCGCAGGGCAAGTTTCCCTCATGTTCTGTCAAATTTCGACCACGGAATCCACCCCGAAGCGCAACACACAGGTTTCTACAACGACCCCGACATGATGGTGATCGGGATGCCCTCATTGTCGGATGCCCAAAATCGTGTTCACATGAGCCTTTGGGCTATCTCAGGCGCTCCCTTGATTGTAGGAGCAGACCTTACGAAGTTGAGCAAAGCAACTCTGGAGACGCTGACAAACCGTGAGGTCCTTGCCGTGGACCAGGATCCTCTTGGCTTGCAGTGCGTGAAGGTGGCCGAGCCGTCAGCCGGGCTTCAGGCATGGGCAAAACGATTAGCCGGATCAGGCCGGTGGGCCGTGTTGCTGCTCAACAGAACCACTACCTCTGCTTCAATCTCGGTCTATTGGAGCGAACTCGGCTTGCCGCCATCGTCCTCAGCGACGGTGCGCGATCTCTGGGCGCACAAGGATTTAGGGCCTTATACATCGTCTTACGCTGCTAACGTGCCTGCCGGTGATGCCGTAATGGTGCTCATTAAAGGCGCCGAAGGTAAGACGACTCGCTTCGCAGTCTCTTCACCGGCGAATGAAATGACCGGCGGGGCGGCGCTTGCCTCATGCGAAGCCTGCTCGGACGGCAAGAGCGTAACCTTGGGCGGCAATAAGACGTTCACTTTCAGAGATATAACCTCCGCAGGGAGCCACGCCGACATTCAAATCGCGTACATCAACACTGGCCAGACGCCGCGCTGTGCTGAACTAAGGGTTAACGGGCAAACTGCGACCCGGATCGCCTTTCCACCCACCGGCGGCAGGAATAGCGTGGGGGAAATCACCATCGAGGCGGACCTCAAGCCATCCGGCGCCAAGAACTCGCTCACCTTCTCGTCTCCGTGCAACCCTGGGCCTACGCTCGATTCGATTTCGATCCTGGCTGGCTCCTTGTAGACGCTTGGACGTGGAGGACGATGTTTCGTCCGTGCGCAGGGGGCTTGAGGAACGGATCGCCCCCCACGATAAAGCAGCCGCATGATAGCTTGTAGCCATTAGGTTAGGCAATCGATAAGTCCCGGCCCTTTTTGCTTGCCTTGGTGTCAAGAAGCGCCAGATAATAGTCGCCTGCGAGAGAACTTGGCGGATTTCAGCTATGTTTAAGGCGCTTCTGGGCTTTCTCCTCTT
>DASZAA010000218.1:0-8052 GCA_035945615.1 Terriglobia bacterium | reverse complement strand
GAAGAAGAAATTGCCAGAGAGTGAGGCATTGGAGAACGCCAATGAGGTCTGTTTGTAAGCGATACCGCCTACAGCCTCCGCCGCATCGGTTTCAACGTAATCCACCTGATTGGCAGAGATAACGTAAAAGGCGTAATTCGTCGTTCCGGCGGCGCCGGTGAAGCTTGCCGTCCCACGGCCGCTGCTCGCTATGGTGTACGTCCCTGTGAAGGGCTGGCTGGCGGAAACTGCGCCATTATCGTTGATATCTTCGATGCCCGACTTGATGTTCCCCGCGCCATCTGCCGTAAGCTGCCCTGCTGAGGCCACAGGATTTCCGGCGGTGTCGCTTCCGGTAAACCCGAAAACATAGCCGCCGTGCAAAGCGGAGTTGGAGAAGGCCGTTGTATCCTGGCGGTCAAACGTGCCCGCAATAGTCGCCGTGCCGTCAAACTCGGTGATCAACCCGTGCTGAGTTGAAACCATGACGAATTTGAAGGTGAACGTGCCCTGTGAATTCGTGATCGTGGCTGTGCCGCGGCCATCGCCTCCAATGGAGTACGTTCCAGTAAAAGCAGCGTTCGTGAGCAGATGAGTGGGCGAATTCAGGTCCTCGAGTCCTGATTTCAAATTACCTTGGCCGTCCGCAGTGAAGCTGCCTGCAACGGATTCAATCCCGCCTCCCGGCGCGCCGCCGTTCAAGGAGAACGCGTAAGAACCGTTCAAAGACGCATTGGCGATGGAGATCGTGGCCGTGGTTGACACCGACTTGCTGCTATCCGCCACCGACGCCGCCGAGATCGTTACCGTGCCGCCCGCTGGAGGAAAAGGGGGGGCAGTATAAAGCCCCTTGGCCGTGATCGTGCCACTGGTTGAGTTGCCGCCCGCGGTGCCGTTCACGCTCCAGGTAACGCCAAGGTTTCCCGGATCGCCGCTTGTCGTAGCAGTGAACTGGTCTGTTCCCCCTGCGGGAACTGTAGGATTGGCTGGGCTTACCGGTGAGACGCTGACGCTTGAGGTAACGGTGACGGTGGCCGAAGAAGTCTTAGTGGTATCCGCTTGCGAAACTGCGGTTACGGTGACTTGAGCCGGGCTAGGAAGCGTGTTGGGAGCGGTATAAAGGCCCGAAGTGGAGATGGTCCCGACTTGTGAACTTCCGCCGGTTGTACTATTCACTTGCCAGGTGACGGCAGTGTTAGAGCTGTTGGATACGGTAGCCGTAAACTGTTGTGTCTGACCCAGCGAAAGGCTGGCTGAAGCAGGACTAGTGGAGATTGCAACAGGCTGCTGCTGGGGAGGAGGCGTATTGGAAGAACTACTCCCGCCGCCTCCGCCGCAATGCGTAAGGGCGATTACGGCGAGTGCCACTGCGAGGTATGCAAGCGTACCGTGAAGCCTATAGATTTTTAACAATCTCCCCTCCGCGCGCAGAAGCGCAGAACCATTTGCCGTGCAGTATAACAGCACCCATCGCCTCGTCAGCCGCTACGTTCGTCCTAGTACCGGCGGGCTATTGAGTCTGCGTGACAACTGTGCTTATAGTTGCGGTCCTTGACCGCAACTAACCCCCCGCGGCCTGCCCCTCCCCGGAGGGGGGTAGGGAGAGGATCAGGATTAAATCCCTCTTCCATGGAAAGAAGGAAATCCTACAGGCACGCTTAGGGGACCTACAGAGACAAGATAAAAATGTAGAGGTGCGGCGGCGGCCTTCGGCCTCCGGTCTTTCTAAGAACCAGCGGCGGGGCCGCCGCTACACCGTGCGGCATCAACGAACTCGCGCCGTGATGCCGCACGGCTTGCTTTTATTGCGCCAACAAAATCCCGCGCCGCCGCAAAAGCACTAAAGCGCAGCCGAATAGCAAGAGGTCCACGCCCAGGATGGCAATAAACGACGGTTCGGAAGCGTTATAGGTCATGAATTCTTGCGGCGGAGCGCCCGGACATGCAGAAGAAGGATATCCCGGGCAACTTGCATCTGAAGGGCTCACGGGCGTATAGATCGTGAAATCAGAAAAGTTAACTTGGGCAAGGTTGCTAGGATTGGCAGCCGCGGTGAGCCATGCGTTCACGTTGCTCACATCAGTTGCGCTCAGGCCCGCAAGAGCGTTGCTATCGAAGAGATCCCAAATAGCAAATGAAAGGTCGCCCACCGTGCCAGAGTTCGAGGCGTTGGCCGGCAGCATCATCTGCTGTACCAGATACGCCGCCTCCTCGTAAAGCTGAGTAGAATTGCTCTGCGAATACCACTTTGTCCCGCTTAAATCGGAGAACGTGTTGACCGTGGCGGTCCATGTCTCAGGAACATACGACTCATCTGCAAAATCATCGCAAATGACCGGGGTGGAAACGCCGTTAATTGTTGCCGTATACGCACCCACATAGACACCGTTGAGCACGTTGGTTCCGGTAACAGACGAACCCGGACTGGTTAAATCCATGCTCGCGGTGGTTGCAAACGCGCCGCGCGCGCTCGAAAAACAGAAACATGCCGTCACAAGGGCGGCAAGAAGCCATTGCTTCGTTCTCATTTTCCCCTCGCTCTTGGGTACCCGCACATTGAGCCTTTGCGGCGAATTCCCTAAACGCCTGAAAACTCGATGCGCCCCCCAATAGATGCGTAGATTTAAATCCTGGATTACTATTGATCCTGTCTGACGCAGTGTCAATGGAACCTAAGGACAGGTGTCCAGGCGTTTGTTAAACAGTAAGGCAAACCCATGAAATTGCTTCCAATACTATTCTTGGCCCCAGGTTTTCTTCTCGCTACCCTTGCATCCGGCCAAACCGGTCCCGAAACTGCTAACGCCATTATTTACAATAGAAATGGAGAAAGAATCGGCGCTGCAACCTTCACGGTAGTACGGGGAGCCGGGGTCAAAATCGGCCTGGACGTCCACGGCTTGCCACCCGGACTGCACGGCTTACACATCCACTCGAAAGGCCAGTGCGAGCCGCCGGAATTCGACTCAGCGGGACCCCACTTCAATCCGCAGCACAGGCAGCACGGGCTGAGAAATCCGCAAGGTCCGCACGCAGGTGACTTGGGCAACCTACAGGTCGGAACAAACGGTCAAGCTCACGTTGTGATTCTCGACCCCCGACTATCCCTAGCCAGCGGAAACCCCAACTCGATTCTTCGCCCCGGAGGCGCGTCCCTGGTGATCCATGCCCAGCCGGATGACGAATTGTCTGACCCTTCTGGCAACTCCGGCAAACGAATCGCCTGTGGGGTCATTTCGATAATCCGCTGATCTCCACCAAATAAAAAGAATTGCTATGGTACCTTCGTCCGATTGACAGACTAATCGATGGGCTTTATATCTGATGATGCATCAAAAGAATTTTCAGAGGGGCAATATATGAAACAGAAACGTATAGCATTCATACTGGTTTTTGCTTTGGCGTGCATTTCGGCGAAGGCGTTGGGAAATAACATCACGACCGACTGGAGCGTGGGCTCCGGCGGAATAGTCAGCTTTAACGGGAGTGCAACGTTATTGGGCGTGGGGCTTCCAGTTTCCTCTATCCTGGGTGTTGGGACGCCAATCAATGCGGCTTCTTCGTTGAATATCACGGCGGGGACTTTGTCATTCGCCGATTCCAGCTACCTTGGGAATTTGATATGGGGGCAGGGAGCGCCCGGCACTCTGAACGTGACGGGGTGCGTTGCCGGCCTGACCAGTGCGTCGTGCAACGGGTTAAACAATGTCGCGCTCCTGACGGATACCTTCCAAAACGTCGCTGTCACGCCGCTCGGTGGAACATCGTTTCAGATGACCTTCGGACAGATTCAAGGCAGCATCAATTCCAGCGTGGCAAATTACTTTGGCATCAGCAGCACATTGACGGCATCCAGCCTGCAGCTCTCGCTGAATACTATTCTCGGTTCGCCGCATGGAGCGTTCATCAGCACCAACATGGGCGGCACGATCAACGCGGACCCGCCCCCATCGGCAGCGGAAGGCTGGAATCTAGTCACGTCGCTTCTGTTTCTGGCTTTCGTCGGCGCAATTTTTGCAATCCTAACCCGCGCGCGCGTCCTGCGCGTGGTCGAAACGGCTTAGGTTTGGGCTTACCCTCCGTGGGAATCCCCTCAGCAAAGGGAAGCGTTATAGGTACGCTTCCCTTTCTTTTTGCCCGTCGTCTATCTCCCGCGGCCGCTACAGTCGCGGTTCGTCGCTAACCTTAACAAATCTTTAGCTCAGGCCAAGAATTCGCCAGGTCTGCTTTTTTTGTGACTTCTGCGCCTGAGCTGGTTGAGCACAGGAACGGTCCGAATGAACCGCCGAAGGGATTGCTGCGCCCGCTGCGCCATGCGCGTTGGGTTGTCCATTCGGTTTCTGGTTCGGTTGATTCTCTGCCCTCTCGTCGAGCATTCGCAGCGATTCAAGTTCTCGCGTCAGGAGTTCGCGCGCCGTCTTCTGGAAATTCGCTACCAGTTGCTGGGCGGTGTTTTCTTCAAAGGCTTGGAGTGTTGCCTGTAACCGTGCATCGAAGCGAGTGAACATCGCGGCCGGGTTAGTTTGAAGAGCTTTCACCACGGTAGAGAGTTCGGCCTCTTCTTTTTGCGTGTGAGAATCAGCGGCCTCGCCTCCCGACGCCGCTGGGCCAGTTGCGGTGCATTCGGGGCGGGGTTTCGGAGCGGCCAATTCTGCCAATCCAGCCTGCACGCTGTGCCGGATCGTCATCTTGACCTCTTCTTCGAGTAACCGGATTGCGTGGCTCGCCATCACCCCTGCGGACTTTTGCAGAGCCTTCTCGATATCTGTGATGAAACGCACGAGCATTTCATCGGCAAGACCCTTGAGCCGACGCCGAACATCGCTTATGGCTTCCTCAGCCAGCATCGCCAACCTTTCTTGGGCTTCCTGAATCGGATCCACGCGAAGAGTGGTTCGCTTGTCGTTAGAGATCGACAGCGAGCCCCTATTTTGCCCTTCAGGTGTTTCCGTCCTGGCGTTCCCTGTATCCGGCTCTACATGGATGACGGGCCGCCGTTCTTCGGCGAGGGCTAAGCTCTCCAGTTTATTCAGTCTCTCTTCGAGAAAATCAAATCGGTTGGTCAAATGCTTATCCTTCAGCAACTTATTCTGATTTATACGATTCTATTGACGCTGTACGCAGCATAGGATCAAAAAATGCCAAAAGCAGACGAAAGTGGGCAACTCTTACCCACTCTAGGTAAGAATTACAGTCTAACCATCCGGTAGGATTCGTATAAGTATTTTGATTCTAATACGTTAATATTTTTAGGCTATTGGAAGGTAACTTGCTAGTAACTGGTATTTTAGTACCCCGGTTCTGGTAAGAGAAAAATCAGGTTTTTACCCTAGCGTTTCAGGCTTTTTGTTCAGCAAGGCAGTCGAGGAGCATTTTCGATTGCACCCAGTGGTTGCTGAAAAGGCAAAACTACTCCTATTCAACTGCGCGAAGCCTTTGGCTCTTGCATTTAAAAGTGAGGAACCCCGTTGCCTCACTTCGCGCAGAGTCGCACACTGCAAGCTTTTTCATCGGCCCTCAAAACTAAAGCTGTATTTCAACAAACCCAAAGTGCCATGGCGTCTGAGGCATAAGTGAAGTGCGCTCAGCCTAGGCGCCTCGATAACCTGTCGCTTTTCCGGCAAGTTGCGCTTTGCGGATGTACTTGACTTGGTGCCTCTTAGCACCCGATCTGGAGGGGTCAAAGGCAACCACGGCGTGGCATTTATGCGCCTTGGGAGCTCCAACAAATTTGCTCCTTGGAACAGGTGCGTCAATGGCTCCGACTGATCAAGCTGGCCGGGCAGCATACGCGGCTCATATTGTCGTCTCTTCTTTTCGATTACGGAATCAACACAAGAAGACTCGCTCTCTCCGGATTCTGGTTCTTCTATCGCTCGGCAGCCTGGTTGCGCCCGCAACCGCCTGGTGTAGCAGCACCCTCTGGGGCAACGCAACGGTGCCTGCTTCCATATCGACCGATCCCAATGCCTACGAGCTTGGCGTCAATTTCTACGCCGATCAATCCGGTTTCATCACCGCTATTCGATTTTATAAGGGGGCGGGCAACACCGGCACCCACATCGGCCACCTTTGGGATAACCACGGCAACCTGCTCTCCACCGCCACCTTTACCAATGAGACTGCCTCCGGCTGGCAGCAAGTCACCCTGCCCACTCCCGTACCGATTACAGCTAACACCATTTATACCGCTTCCTATTGGGACCCGAATGGGCACTATGGCCTTGACAGTTCGTACTTCAACAACCAGTACGATAATGCTCCCCTACACGCGCCGGCGATCCAGAACGGAGTTTATTCCTTCTCCCCCACGACCGATCCCAGCGGAACGAATCTGTCCAGCAACTACTGGGTCGATGTCGTGTTTTCCACAACGGCGAACGGAGGCGGAGGGGGAGGCAGCGTGAGCGGCAGCACCCTCTGGGGCAACGCAACGGTGCCTGCTTCCATATCGACCGATCCCAATGCCTACGAGCTTGGCGTCAATTTCTACGCCGATCAATCCGGTTTCATCACCGCTATTCGCTTTTATAAGGGGGCGGGCAACACCGGCACCCACATCGGCCACCTTTGGGATAACCACGGCAACCTGCTCTCCACCGCCACCTTTACCAATGAGACCGCCTCCGGCTGGCAGCAAGTCACCCTGCCCACTCCCGTACCGATTACAGCCAACACCATTTATACCGCTTCCTATTGGGACCCGAACGGGCACTATGGCCTTGACAGTTCGTACTTCAACAACCAGTACGATAATGCTCCCCTACACGCGCCAGCGATCCAGAACGGAGTCTATTCCTTCTCCCCCACGACCGATCCCAGCGGAACGAATCTGTCCAGCAACTACTGGGTCGATGTCGTGTTTTCCTCCGGAACCCCAAGCAGCCCACCCCCAGCTACGCTGACCCTCAGTCTCGCGCCAACTACACTAAGCTTCGGGGTGGTCACTGTCGGCAGCAGCAGCTCTTTACCAGTTGTTATTACAAATACCGGCAACGCCAGCGTCACCGTTTCTCAGGCTAATATTACTGGCTCGGGCTTCAGCATCACCGGGCCTGCCATGCCGTTGTCTTTGGGCAGTGCGCAGAACGCCAGTTTCAATGTAACTTTCACGCCCACCTTGGGTGGCAATGTCACGGGCAATCTTTCTATCGTGAGCAATGCCACAAATTCGCCGGGTGTCACCTCGCTCTCTGCTACAGGCGCTAATCAACACTCAGTTTCGCTGACTTGGGCTGCCAGTTCCTCACCGGGTATCATGGGCTACAACGTTTATTGCGGGACAGTTTCCGGAGGGCCCTACACGAAGCTCAATGCATCCTTAGTTGCCGGCACGACATATACAGATGGAGCGGTTCAGGCAGGGCAAACCTATTATTACGTGACAACAGCAGTTGACTCCCAAGGCGTAGAGAGCGCCGACTCGAACCAAGCGGTGGCAGTCGTCCCCTCTCCCTGACCCTCAATCTTTTAACCCTGACGTAAAAGCGCGGGAATAGTTTCTACGTTTAAAGCAATGGAGGTGGGTTGCCGATGTATATTATTAGTTGTATATTAACATTTATATAATAGGAATTGAACATGAAGATTTCCACCATGGGCCAATCTCCGCATCACGGTGTAACTGCGCTTGGGACATCCAAACAGGAGACATCCGCTGTACTCATTTGCAGGCTAAACCAAAGTTTATTTCATGCCTTTCCACTTTTTTTCGCCATTATTCAGGCCTACTCGCTTTCCGTCGTGGAAGCGGCCCTTCGGGCCTTCTTTGGCGAGGATTTTGCTTATGGCAAGCCCATGCCCGCTGTGCTCCTGACTGCTATGGTGCTCACGGGCTGTCTGCATCCGGCCATGTTGCTCGGGGCGACAACTATCTCCTACGTGCAGGGCAATTACGCCACGCCGCAAACGTCTCAGACTACGGTGACGGTGCCCTTCACCGCTGCCCAGGCCGCTGGCGACCTCAACGTTGTTGTTGTCGGGTGGAACGATAGCACGGCTACGGTCAGCACGGTCACAGATAAGAGCGGCAATACCTACCTGCTCGCCGTTGGACCGACGATTCAAAGCGGA
>DASZAA010000217.1:0-12935 GCA_035945615.1 Terriglobia bacterium | reverse complement strand
CCGGACCATGTAAGACTGCCACTTGCCGAATCGCAGGCGGTCCTCTTCCGTCGCCCCTCCGCGAAGAGCCTTTTTCTTTGTGCGCACCATCCAGCGTATCTCGTAGGTCTCGCTTTGCCGGCAATGCAAACAGGAAAGCTGAGCGGGCTTGACCGTTTCCTTCTCGTCGAAGAAATCGCGTTCTTCCATAAGCCCACTATTCTAACCTAAATTTTGACACCGGAGACTCCTTTTCAATGCGCGGGTTACTGAGAAACTTGAATCTAGGGGCGTAGCGGCGAGTTTACCTCGCCATAAGCCCAAGGCTGTCAACACGCGGGTATCGGCCCAAAGCCGCCTCTACAGGCTTTTCAGCGACCTGACGGGGGTGGCAGAAAAGCGGGGGAATGGAGCAGCGGGTAGCCACGGCATGGTTTGTGTGCCGTGGGTCTTTATCTAAGGACGTTACGAACCCACGGCATAAAGATCATGCCGTGGCTACGAGCTTCCTGTCCCGGTTTTCCAAAGGTAGTACAATGGTAGCATGAAAACGAAGATGAAAACCTCGCTCACCCTATCGCGCGAAGTTGTTAAAGGCATCGACCGCGTGGCGGGGAAAAAGCGTTCCCGGTCGGCGGTGGTTGACGATGTGCTGCGCGGGTATCTCGCCCACCGCGAACGCGCCGCCGCCAACGCCCGCGACGCGGAAAAAATCAATCGCTTTGCCGACGAACTCAGCGCCGAGATGCAAGATGTGCTCGCCTATCAGTCGCTCGACCACCTCTGGGAGGAGTAATGAAGCGCGGAGATATGTATCTGCTGCGCCATCCCGGAGGCGGAGACCCCAAGAAACAACGGGTGATGACTGTGGTCAGCCGCCAAGCCCTGGTGGATTCCCGCTTCCCCACGGTCGTCTGCGCTCCGGTGTTCACACGTGGCCACGGACTCGAAACGGAGGTCTCCGTGGGGCCGGAAGATGGGTTGAAACATCCGAGCTGGATTGGCTGCGACGGCCTGGTGAGCATCCACAAGAGCCGGCTTACCGACTTCGTCGGCAGCCTCCCGCCCGAGAAGCTTTCGCGCCTGTCGCAAGCACTAAAAATCGCTCTGGACATATAAGCGTGGCAGGATGACGTGTCAGGGTCATTCCGCCGAGCGAAAAGCCGCAGATCGCAACCCTGGTGGTCTGCGCCAAGGCCTGCTTTTCCCGCCACTATAAAAATGTTCGTGCTAATATTCGTTAAAATGTTAAAGGCGATTGTGGACTTCTGGAAACCTTCCGGTTTGGAGGCTGGATGGCAAGAGCTGTTGAGTTCAGGAGTATCCTCGATAAGTTATTCCGCCGGCGTACACATTGGCTTAGGTCCATACCCGGGGGACGTAACCCCGGTGCCCCTCCGAAATTTGGTCGGAGAGAACGTGAGCAAGCCATCAAAAAACTTCAAGGGATAGCCTCCGCGAGTCTGGCAACCAAGCTCGCGAAGGCCAAGTTTAGCGATGCGGCGGCGGAAAAGAAAAGCTGGCAAGTCAAGGGCCGTGGCGACAAGGCGAGGAAGGCGCGATTTAGCGAATGGTTCGAAAAGCACGTCTCGTATAGAAGCTTCATCTACGTCTTCTGGAAAAGGGGAAAGTGCATTTACGTCGGGAAGACCAGAAACGGAGTGGGACGCCCGTCCGAGCACTTCGAAAAAAAGTGGTTCAACGGTATAACGAGGATCGACTTGTATGGGCTACGCGGAAGGAGGTCGCTTCCTGCGCTGGAGTGTCTAGCGATTCACCGCTTCCAACCTCTCAAAAACAAGAATAGGGCTCAAACCGCTAAATGGACGAAGAGGTGCCCCCTGTGTAAGATCCACAAGTTTATCGCATCCGAACTGAGGTCCATTTTTGCGCTGCGCTAGGTGTTGGACGAGGAAGAATTATCACGGGGCGGTCATTTAGAGGCAGGTAGCGCAGCTCATCGCTTTCTTCAAGAGCGCGCCGATCCTTGCCTCTTCGGCGGGAGTCAACTCCTTGAGCGCAAAGGCGGTCGGCCACATGGCGCCTTCGTACAGGTTCGCCTTATCGCTGAAGCCGAGCGTTGCGTACCGCGTCTTGAACTTCTGGGCGCTTTGGAAAAAGCAGACATGGGTGGCGCATACATCGCCGCAGTTGCGATGTGTGCGACCCGCTAGTTTGATCAGATCGCACACATGGCAGACGACGCCATGTGTGCGCCACCCACGGCGGTCCGCTCTACTTGCTTTGCTCACAGCATTGGCACGGAACGGAATGGAGCGGACCAATGCTCTGAATCTGCAAAAGGCTCTTATCCTGAGAAAGCGAGGATCGATCAAGTAGTACAAAGCTGCGCTCTACCTTGTGCGGCGGTCTGAAAGGTGCGCAGATAAGATGCTCACCATCTGAGTAGAGAACGACTAACTTCGGTGCTCCTCTTCCTTGCGAAGAAATTACTGGAAAACTCTGGTGTAATTTCGCAAGACCGTGACCGAGACCTCCGGCCAAGCAGACAGTGCCAATTACAAACAGCAATACCACGATAACGACACGGGCCAGTTTCCCGTACCGCCACGGATCCAAGATAGAAACGAAGAAGAATCCAACCGGTATGGCGATCAACGCGAAGATGACATCCGCCGTCATCACATACCCATAAAAGTAAAACATCCCTGAGTAAACCACCGCCAAGCCGACTCGTAGGACCAACGAGGTTTGACCAAAAAGTACCAGATGAATGTGATACGCCGAGAGATAGAGAAATAACGCCTCCAAGCCAACCAAAACGAAAACGTACAACCAGATAGTCTTGCTGATTGTCACTAAATAAAGTAAGGGATACCGAAGTACTTACAATAAAAGACCTCAAAGACCAGCGCGACGAAGTAGGAGAAAGCGGACACACATGCGAGGAAGACGAGAGGATTGGTCAGCAAGCTTTTGAGTTGGGTGGTGAGTTGAGTGGGAAGATCGAACTCGGCGGTTTGGTCTTTTGGTGAATTCATTGCCCCTTCGGATAGCCTGACAGGCGACCGGTGTCTGGGCGTGCCTTGCGGTCTCCAGCAGCTAATCAAACCACAGTCAAAGCGAGACATCAACCACCCGACTCCCAAGCCTTCCCATAGAAGACCGGCCATCGCCCCCTGTAGCCCCTGGCAGCGATTCCGAGACCATCAGCAAGGCACATTCCCCATTACTTCGTATAATTCGCGGGTGGCGCATACATCGCGTCCTTTGCGATGTGTGCGGCATTTGAGATTCGCACACATGCCAAACAACGGCATGTATGCGCCACCCAGGACAAGATGCGGGCCGTGCTACTTGGTCAAGAACGCGACGGTAGGAGTGGTCACATAACGACGCCACGGTCGTCTTCCTCTAATACCGCGAGAACGAGCATCGTGGCGTCATCCTCAAACTCGCCGCCACAGAAATCAGTGACACGTTCCAGCAGGCTACGGCGAAGAGCCTCCGCCGGCAGGTGACGGCCGCACCGCGATGCCTCCGCGATACGATCTTCACCAAACTCCTCTCCCTCTCCGTCTACAGCCTCGCTGACCCCATCCGTAAACATCACCAAGCGGTCGCCTGGCCGTAGCTCAATTTCGCCCTCCTCGTAGCCGCGCTCCTCGAAAGTACCCAGGATCAGCCCTCCTTCTTCCAGGCGGACCTGGGCTCCGCCTTTCCGCGTCAGAATAGGCGCGTTGTGTCCGGCGTTGGCGTATCGGAGGGTTTTGGAATCTACATCCAGGAGGCCGTAAAACAGAGTGATGAACTTGGCCTCCGTCGTGTTACGCCACATCACACGGTTAACCTTCTCCACCAGCTCCCTCGGAAAAGTGTTTTCGGTTGCGAGCGCCTTGAGAACCGCCTGCAGGTTGGACATGAGCAGGGCGGCTGGCATTCCCTTGCCGGAGACATCGGCGATGCAAAAGCCCACCTGCCTTTCGCTAAAGTTGAAGACGTCAAAATAGTCTCCGCCGACGATGCGCGCAGGTTGCCAACTGCCCGAAATCTCCAAGCCTCGAATCTGCGGAATTTGCTTGGGCATCAGCCCCTGCTGGATCTCCCTGGCCTCCTCGTATTCCCGCGCTTGTTTGCGCCTGGGCGTTTCGATACCGAACTGCTGGGCGTACTCAGAGTTGAGACGAGGCCAGCCGAACCTCATCGCCTCACCGGCAACGATGCGGCCGATGGGAGTTCCGATCAGAAGCCGATCCAGAACATCGAAACAAAGGTGCCACCCGGCGGCGCCCATTGAGATGAAGCGGCCATCGATGTTGTGCCAGAGCGTGACGCGCGTGCCTTGACCAACGGCTTCGAGTTCCCACCGGATACCGTTGTCACCCCAATTGTACTCAAGCGCCTTGGGAGCCTCGGCTCGCGTCACTCTTATTTCGGAAACCTGTGGCCCTTGCGGTCGCATCCAGGTGAGCTTCACTGTTCCAACCGCACCCAGGCTGCCATCGGCATCGAAGGGCGCCCACTCGCGCAGATGCGCCGGATCGGTAATTGCCTGCCAGACTTTTTCCGGCGGGTAGCGCAGTTCTCTCGTGAGAATGAGCGTCCACTTATCTCCATCCCTTCGGGCCTGCGCCCCGTAAGCCGGACCCGGTGCGTATTGCTCGCGTTCGGTCATATATCCTCTCCCTCCATCGGCCCGGATATGGGCATCCGCCCTACCGGCGCATCAACTGAGTGACCTGAATGAGATTGCCGCAGGTGTCATTCAGCATGGCGATCTTGGAAGCCGTCACGTCCGTTGGTGGCATGGTGAACTCGGCGCCGCGCGCTTTCATGCGTTCGTAATCGGCCTGCAGGTCATCGGTGAAGAACATGGCCGCGGGTTGGCTTTGTTGAAACAGCGCCTGCTGATATGCCTTGGCTGCCGGGTTGTTGTTCAGCGCAAGCTGCAGCTCCGTGCCGTCCGGTTCCTCGGGCGAGGCCACCGTCAGCCAGCGATACGGCCCCTGACTGAAATCGGTCTTCTTCACGAAGCCCAGCACTTCGGTATAGAAGCGCAGGGCCTTCTCCTGGTCGTCAACGTATACACTGGTCACTTTGATTTTCATTTCGTTTCTCCTTTGTCACGTTCGCGGTTTGGGCCGCGTCGTCGTCGTTTTGTCTTCCCTTTGGTTGGTGTTGACTGATCCATGCGGTCAAGGTAGCGTTCGAGAGCATCCACGTGGGCGGACCAGAACCGGCGGAACGGAGCCAGCCAGGCGTCCACCTCCTGAAGCGGTTCTGGCTTCAGCCGGTAGAGACGGCGCTGCGCGTCCACCGTTGATTCGACGAAACCGGCCTCGCGCAGCACTCGCAGGTGCTTTGACACGGCTGGCTGCGGCATACGAAGCTGACGCTCGATCTCTCCCACCGATTGCTCGGACGAGATCAGGAGGCCCAATATCGCGCGGCGGTTCGGCTCCGCAATGATCTCGAAAACAGATTCCACGCGCCTAATATACTTCACATAGTATATGCTTGTCAAGGCATATAAAGGCAGGAGTCCAGGCCACGGGTTCAAAAAGGCTCCTTCACGCCGCCAGATTGTGACAGGATAAAGCCGCTTCAATTGAGGATCACAAATTATAGTGACGACAAATATTGTAGCGGCGGCCTCTGGCCGCCGGTTTTTCGGCGCTCAGAGAGCGCCGCTACAGAAAAAATTGTCACCATAATTTGTAATCCTCAATAATTCAAACCGGGTCACTACCCGTTATCCATGTTCAGGCGCCACGGCACCGTAATCAGCACAATCTTCGAGCCGCACTTGCGAAGCAGCAGCGCCTTCAGCCATTTCGGTCTTTGGTTATGAAGCACAAATTGATACCAATGCCGCTCCACCAGTTCCGGCACTACGACTGCGATCTTGCGGTCTGGATTCTTCTTCTCGAGGTCCAGAACGAAATCCGCAATGGGATTTACAACATAACGATAGGGGGATTTTACAACGGTCAATTGCGGCGCTGGCAGCCCCGCCTCCGTGGCGGGCGCTTCGACGCATTGACGCCAGCGGGCCGGCAAGTCATCCTTCTGGCCTTCGGTTTCAACGTGCACTACTTGCACTTCCGAAGAGAGCGAGAAAGCAAATCGCAGGGCTTTCTCTGCAACCTTGTTCCATCCCAAAAGCGGGACCACCACCAGAAGCTTCTCAATGTCCGCCAGGCTGAGCGCGTTGGGCTCGGCGGTCTCGCGCGCCACGCGGTCATAGTGGCGGTGGATAGAGTACATCAGAAGGATAATCGCCGGGATGAGCAAGGTGGTGATCCATGCGCCTTCGGCGAATTTAGAGATAGTCACCACGATCACGGTGGCTGCGGTCGCCGTGGCGCCTAAGCCGTTGATCAGCATGTTGCGCCGCGCCTTCTTGCCGCGCTTGCGAATCCAGTGCACCACCATGCCGGATTGCGAAAGCGTAAAGGCAAGAAACGCGCCCACGGCGTAGAGCGGAATCAGCCGGTCCGTGACCCCGCGGAATATAATTAGGAGTACCGCGCAAACCGCCGCGAGCACGTAGATACCCTGCGAGTAAACCAATCGACGGCCGCGCTGGACAAAGGGAACCGGAAGAAAGCCGTCCTCCGCCACCATGCGGCAAACGCGCGGGAAATCCGAAAAGGCGGTGTTCGCGGAAAGCGCAAGCGCCGCCAGGATGGAGGCCATGCTGACGTCGTAGAATATGCTACGGCCGGCCACGGCGCCGATAAGCTCTGAAAGCACGCTTTGGTATCCCGCCGAGCCCGGCTCGGTTGCACCGATATGATAAGCATGGGCAAGATAGGCAATGCCCGCGAGAAAGACGATCAACAGCGCGATGATCATGGTGAGCGTGCGCTGGGCCGTCTTCACCACTGGCTCGCGGAACGCTCTCACGCCATTCGACACCGCCTCCACGCCGGTCATTGCCGTGCAACCGCTGGAGAAAGCCTTGAGCAGCACCCACGTTCCGAGCGCAGCGACAACAGCGTGCATTTTGGGCGGCGCAACGATGGGGGTTGGATGGCCGCCCGCCGCAAGCGCCTTAACCACTCCCCATCCGACGGTGATAAGCATGGCGGCAATGAAAACGTAGGTGGGCGCTAGAAAAACCAGCCCCGCTGAGCGCACCCCCCGCAGGTTCACCAAGGTAATCAGAAAGAGAATTACTAAGCAAATCAGCAGCGTATGGGGCAGCAGCGCGGGAAGCGCCGAAACCAGCGCCCCAACTCCAGCGGAAATACCCACTGCCGCCGTTAAAACGTAATCAATCATTAGCGCAGCGGCTGCAAGCAGGCCCGCAAAGTCGCCCAGATTTTCGCGCGCAACCGTGTAGGAGCCGCCTCCCGAGGGATAAGCCTCAATTGTCTGGCGGTAGGAAAAATATACGATGCTCAGGAGAATGATGATGGCGGCGGTGATGGGAAGAATGTAGTGAATTCCAGCCAAGCCCAGCGGAATCAGCAAGGTGAGCGCCGCCTCCGGGCCGTAGGCCGCCGAACTGAGCGCGTCCAGCCCAAAGACGGGAAGCCCGGCCCGCGAACCCAGCTTTTCGCCCCTTTCCTCCGCCGAACTCAGCGGCCTGCCCAAAATGAAGTCGGCAATCCACATGCGCTTTCCTCCCAAAATAAGCCCGGTCAGTCTCTCTCACCGGTTCAATTAGCCTTGCCTGGATTCAATTAGACAGCGTAGAACTTGATTTGGCCCTGCGTCACGCGAGCCAGGAAATATGATGGCATCTGAGGAGTTTATAGGATCACATCCATTTCTATTTCTATAAATGCTCTAAATACGCTTATCAGGGAAAATTTTACTCGACTTACGCTACATCAGGAGTTTTTCTAAAGAGGTTTATTGCCATATTGCATTGATTATAAGTTAGTTAGCTTGAAATCCAATTTGGCCCTCGGAATGCTCTTTGTGATAATTTCTTGCTCATATCGAAAAATCAGGAGACCTTATATGCATTCCAAAATATCATATCGACTCGCAGCTTTAAGCCTTGGCGCGGTGATTCTCGGAACCGCTGGCTGCGCCACCAAGAAATTCGTCCGTCAAGATGTTCAGCAATCGGTCCAACCCCTGCAAGCGGGACTCAGCAAGGCGAATCAAAGTATTTCCGATAACGCCGGCCAGATTCGAGACGTTGATCACAGAGCTGAGACGGGCATCTCCAACGCGCAAAGCTCCGCTGATCAGGCTCATCAAGCCGCACAGCAGGCAGACCAGCACGCTCAGGCAGCCAATCAGCTTGCTCAGCAAGGTGTTACTGCAGCCAACCAAGCCCAGGATACGGCGAACAACCTAGATAATTACCAGGCCGGCCAGCATGAAACGGTGCTGTTTGCGCTGAATAAGAGCACCTTGACGACTGAAGACAAGCAAACCCTGGATCAACTCGTCCAAGCCGTGAAGCCGATGAAACACTATGTGATTCAGGTGCAGGGCTACACGGATACAACTGGTTCGAAAGCCGTAAACCTGCAATTAAGCCAGCGCCGGGCTGATGCCGTGGTTCGCTATCTCAGCTTGAATGGGAACATTCCGCTGGTCAAGATTTACAACATGGGTTATGGAGAAGCGGCGCCTGCCGAGTCGAATCACACCCGGAAAGGCCGCAAAGCGAATCGGCGAGTGGACGTCACCGTCATGGTTCCCCAAATACCGGGGCAAGCAGCGCAAGCCTCTCCAACGGCCTCCACAGACACGCAGTAGGCTGGATTATTCTTTGCGAGCAGGTGCGATGCACGCCGCCCTCTTCCCGCAACCAGGAAGAGGGCGGCGTGGCGTCTCGCTCGATTAGCTCCCCAACCTCACAAACCTTCGTCACTGGGAAAAACATTGGAATAGATCGCACGTGTTCTGGCCTCGGCAAGCATGGGTTCGGCGTGCTGTTTCCAGGCATGGAAGTGCGCCGTCTCGCGGTGGAGCGCGCGGGCTTCTTCTGTCCTATACGCTTCGATCAGGACGAAGCGCGTGGGGTCATCCGCCTGCTGCATAACGTCAAACCTCGCAATGCCGCGCTCCTTCACGCTGTTGCGCGCGTTCTCAACTGTGGCTTCCTTGAAAGCATCTATCAGTTCGGGTTTTACGCGGCAATACACATGAACAACGATCATGAGATTCTCCTTTCGGATTCAACCCCTCCGGGTTGGATCACGAGGCGCATTCCGTGGGTTGCGTCCACGGCTATTCAAGTTCTCACCACTTTGCGGTAGAGTGGCCCTCACCGGCCTGAAGCAAAGCGAAGCCTCACAGATATTCGGAAAATACGCGAGTAACAACACCCACAAAGCAGCGTATACTGGGCATACCACCCGGCGGTACAATCAGACTGAGTCATATCCAATGCCCGACGAAATTGCCGCGCCTAAACCGCCTTTCAAGCAGAGGTTTTTTCGCGCCGCGATTGCCCTGCTTTTTTCCACCATTCTTATGATCCCCAAACTCCGCCGGCTGCGCCGGAACGCCCGCCTTTGGATGGCGATCCGCGCCATTCTCATTGTGGCCGGCGCCATCCTCCTTTGGCGGGCCGTTATTCTGCATTTCAGCGCCGCGTATCTTCTGCCGGGAATCATACTCCTGCTTTTGGGGGCGCTCGTGCGCGCCCGCCCGGTGAAAAAACCGGTGGATGCTGTGGCCGCCGAATTAAACGCCATCATAGTGGTCAGTGGCGGCGTGCTGGTTGACGCGACCCATCTGAAGCGGCTTCCAGAGGTCAATATTTTCGTCAATCCTGCCCGGCTGATTGTGCTCACGCACAGTTACCAGCGCCTAGAAGAGATTGCGCTCGCCAGCATCGAAAGCATCACCCGGCGTCCGGCAGATCAATCAACCTCGCCGGCATGGGACCTTGAAATCACCTGGCAGGGGGGCGAAATCTCAACCCGGTTCCGCTACGAAGGAGCATTCGCCGCGCACCTTGCCGAAATCGCCGAAACCACGCTTCGCCAGGTTTGGAAGAAGAGTCTTCCCGTGATCACCCCTTAACGAGAATTACATATTATTGTGACGCCGATGCTGTAATGGCAGCGGCTCGCCGCCGGTTTTTAAAAACCGGCGGTGAAACCTGAAAGAGGCTGCCGCTCCAGCTTCACCCGTGCTGATGATAGCACGCGCGCGACGGTGGCCCTCCCTTGCAAAAGGCGTTGCGGGAGCGAATCACCAACGGTATGATGAACCGTGTCATGGGAACTTCCCGGGAACAGCGCGTGGATTTCCTAGTGGCTGGCGGAGGCATTGCCGGTTTGAGAAGCGCCATTGAGCTTGCGTCCGCGGGCACAGTTCTGGTCCTCACTAAGAATGATGCGATAGAGCCGATGGGTTCCGCAGGGCGGCAGTCTGAAAGCGGCGCTTCCCAAACCAGCGACAGCCTATACGGTCCCGGCGGCACGGACGACGAAGACCCTATTATCCATGCTCAGGACGCGATTCGCGGTGGTGACGGCTTGTGCCGCGAAGAAGCATTGCGAGTGCTCGCCGATGAAGCTCCGCGCGAGCTGAAGCATCTTGCCGCATGGGGCGCGCATATTCCAGAGCGAACTGCTCTTTCCCATCCTCACGCCGCGAGCCCGCATCGCTCGCGCGGCTCGCACGCCGCGCATTCCTCCAGCGGGACGGCGAGTTTTGAGATTCTGCGCGCGCTCGCGGAAAGGGCCAAAACGCTGCCCACGCTGCGCATCCGGACCAACGCCGTGATGGTAGAACTGCTCTTGGAAGAGGGCGTGGTCGCGGGCGCAACTTACCTAGACGGGGAAAGCCATTGCACCGTCCACGCCAGAGCGACGCTGCTCTCCACCGGCGGCCTCGGCAGGGTCTATTCTGAAACCACCAACCCGCCTGGATCGAGCGGCGACGGAGTGGCGATTGCCTTCCGGGCGGGCGCTTTATTGTCCGATCTCGAGTTCATCCAGTTTTATCCCACTGTCCTATGCTCCAAGAAAGAGCCGCGATTGATGTTATCCCAGGCGCTGCGCGAAAAGGGCGCGGCCCTGCGGAACCTTGAACTCAACCGGTTTATGAGCCGTTACCATGAGGCTGCGGAGCTGGCGCCCGCCGACATTCTTGCGCGCGCGATTGTGAGCGAAATGCAAAAGGGAAAAAGTGCGTTCGTCTATCTCGATCTGACTGCCCTCGACCCGGACCTTGTCAAACGTGAATTTCCCAGACTTTTCGCCGCCTGCCTCGAAAGCAATATTGATATCACCTCTGATCTTGTGCCTACACGGCCCGCTGCGCACTTCTCAGCCGGCGGGATTGCCACGGACCTGAATGGAGCCACCAGCGTGGGCGGGCTGTTTGCCGCTGGAGAGACCGCATCCACCGGTGTTCACGGGGCAAAAAGAAGCGCCTACCCATCACTGCTCGAAGCTCTCGTTTTTGGGACGCGCGCCGCCCAGGCCATGATCCGCGGCGCGCCACCTGGAAAAGTCCCCGCTCCCCCCACAGCCTCGCCAGTCGCCGCGGGCGCTGAGCGATTCATTCCGGCGCGGGCCGAATCCGGCGCAACAGAAAACGAAATTCGCAAGTTGATGTGGGAGCGGGTAGGCGTTATCCGCCACGGAAGCAGGTTAAAAGAAGCTTTGATCTGCCTGAACGCCTTCACCGCGGCGCGCTCACACCCCCCCACCCGCCAATCCCTCGAAATCGAGAACCTCCTTCAGACCGCCCGGCTGATCACCCTCTGCGCTGAAGCGCGCAAGGAAAGCCGGGGCGCTCACTATCGCGCGGATTATCCCCTGCGCGACGATTCAAAGCCTGCTAAACACTCGTTTGTTTCCAAAAGTTCCGGGGTTTATTTCGCTTGACTGAGGATGCAGCGCGCGGGAATAGCCAGGCCGCAGGAGAGAGATGATGGATCTTGCAACCACTATGAAGTGGATAGCGCGATGGGAGGAAGGCCCGAATGGACCTGCTCTGACCGCCTATACGGACACCATGGGCCACCCAACTATCGGGATTGGCTTCAACCTCGACCGCCCTGACGCCCCGCAGAAAATCGCCGCGATGGGTCTTAATTACCAGCAGGTCCGTGCAGGCCAGCAGAGCTTGACGCCGGATCAGGTCAACCAGCTTTTCGCCGCCGACGTTAACACGGCAATTGCCAGCGCCGCCAGCATTGTGCCGGGCTTCGACGCCTTGCCCGACGCCGCGCAAATGGTGATTACCGATATGATTTTCAACTTGGGGCCGCGCGGATTTGCGGGCTTTGCGCGCGCGATCAGCGCCTTTGAAAGTAAGAACTGGGAAATGGCGGCGCTGGAAATGACTGAATCGGCTTGGTACACGCAAACGGGCCAACGATCGAAAGGCGATGTGGAAGTGATCCGGCAACTGGCAGTAAGCGGCATCACGCTGACGCCGCCAGGACCAGGCGCTAATGGAGGCTAAACCAATTCATAATTGTAGCGACGGCAAGAAGCCGCCGCTATGGGAATAGTGCATAGTAGCGACGGTCTGCGGTTTCCTGACCGCGAGCTTTTTTGGGAAAACCCTCATGGCCAATCGAAATACGATTGGCCATGAGTTCCAAAGAAAAACGATCCTGAGCGCCTAAGCCTTCGCGCTACGGAACCGCTTGGAGACGATGCCGAGACCGATCAGCGCCGTCCCAAAAAGGATGAGCGTGGATGGCTCGGGAGTGGTTGTGACAGGAATGGCATAGGGAAGCAGGAGTTTTCCCTGACTCCTTAGGCTATGACCAACCGCTGGGAGGGTATACGAGCCGTCAGCGAAAGTCCCCGAGGTCTTCCCCAGAGTACCGGGACAGGCGCTGTGCGTTGCCCTAATGGTGCTGCAGTTGCCAAAGTTAACCACGATGCTTTCTGCGAAAACTGGCGCGGCCGCGAACAGCGCGATGCCCGCCAGCAATGCTGCTAATTTGAGTTTCATAAGTGTTCCCCCTCCGAAAATCTGGATTGATTTGAATTGATAAATCTGACTCCCCTCGCCTGCATGAGGTGTTGCTTCATACAGGTTTGCCC
>DASZAA010000216.1:0-3097 GCA_035945615.1 Terriglobia bacterium | reverse complement strand
TGCAGGTTGATCAAGCGCGCAGCGTGATTCAGGCGGCCGGCTTCATGATCGGCCACGTGAACCCCGTGATCGGAAGCACGGCGCCCGTGGGCGCGATTGTGGGGCAATCGCCGCAGCCGGGCAGCAAAATCCTGGGGGGCGATTCGTTCACCTTCCAGGTGGCCCAATAGGTAGCATGAGCGCGTCCGACGCCCGCCCAGACCCGCGACTTGAATATTCCCGCCGTCTTGAAATCACACTAAACGAGCTCGCCGCGAAAGAAAGGCTTCACATTCGCGCGGGCAATTTCAAGCTGCTGACGCTGGCTGCCGGTCTTGTGGCCGCATGGCTGGCGTGGGTGGATCACGCCTTCTCGCCTTGGTGGCTGATTATTCCTGCGGCGATTTACACCGTTTTGGCGGTATTGCATGGGCGGGTTCTACGCGCTCGCGCGCGGCTGCGAAGGGTTGAGGCCTTCTATCGGCGAGGCCTCGCGCGGATTGACGATCAGTGGGCCGGAACCGGCGACACGGGCGAGCGTTTCCGTAACACTAAGAGCGTCTACGCCGAGGATATCGACATCTTTGGGCGTGGGAGTCTGTTTGAGCTGCTTTCCATTGCCCGCACGCCAATGGGCGAAAACAGGCTCGCAGCGTGGCTGCTTGCCCCGGAGTCGCGCGAGATTATTGCTGAACGACACGCGCTGGTGAAGGAGTTGCGCGATAAGCTGGACCTGCGAGAACGATTGAGCGTCGTCGGCGAAGAATTACGCGCTGCGCTCGATCCCCAGGCTCTCGCCCGCTGGGCTGAGTCGCGCTCTGGCGGTTTCTATCCCGCCTTCCGCGTGCTGGCGGCGGCGCTGGCGCTGGCCCTCATCGCCACGGCTTTCTTCGCGCTCGTCACGCCTCACTATCTTCCCTTGCTGATTGTTCTGACTCTTGAAGCGAGCCTGATGCTGCGGTTGTGGAAGCCCATGAAAGCCGCCACGATCGGAATGGATTGCGGCAGCAAAGGCCTTGTGCTTTTTGCCGAAATTATCGAACAAGTGGAGAAGGAGAAGTTCACTTCTGCGCGCTTACAGCGATTTGCATTGGAGCTGCGGAGCCGCGGCCAGCCTGCGTCGCGGGCGATCCGCCGCCTTGCGACTCTGGCGGATTGGATCGACGGGCGTGACAGCATGTTCGTCAAGATCATCGAAATCCCGCTACTTTACACCGTGCAAGTGGGCCTGGCCACGGAACAGTGGCGGCGGCGCTCGGGCGGACGAATTGCCGGTTGGCTCGACATAGTAGCGGAGATGGAGGCATTGCTTTCATTGGCTGCTTATTCCTACGAGCATCCCGAAGATCCGTTTCCCGAGCTTGCCGAAACGCCTGGGGGCGAACCGTTTTTTGAAGCGGAAGGTTTGGGCCATCCCTTGATTCCTTCCACGCGTTGCGTCCGTAACTCCGTGCGACTAGGCGGAAAGACGCCGGTGCTCATGGTGAGCGGGTCGAATATGTCAGGGAAGAGCACTCTGCTGCGTGCGGTAGGCATCAATACGGTTTTGGCAATGGCGGGGGCGCCCGTGCGCGCGCATAAGTTTCGCCTGATGCCGGTCGAGTTGGGAGCGCGCATCCGCACCAATGACTCGCTGCAAGAGGGCCATTCGCGCTTTTACGCCGAAATCCTGCGCATCAGGCAAGTACTCGATCTTACGTCTCCGGCCGCCGGAAAATTGCCGCTGTTATTTTTATTTGATGAGCTGCTCGAGGGTACCAATTCCCAAGACCGCCGGATGGGGGCGGAAGGCCTCGTGAGAAGCCTCATCAGCCGGGGCACCATCGGGATAGTGACCACACACGATCTGGCTTTGACAGAAATAACTTCCTCTCTGGGCAATTGCATTCGCAACGTTCATTTTGAGGAACACATTGAAGGCGGCAAGATGAGCTTCGATTACGTCCTGCGCGAGGGCGTAGTGAAGACCAGCAATGCCTTGGAATTAATGCGCTGGATTGGGCTCGACGTATAAAAGCAGTGACGATTGATGAGCGAAGAGCCAAGCTGTCGGCGCCGTGTCATAGCACCCGCAGCTTCTTGCCTACCGTCTCAAAAATTTCCAACGCGCGCGAAAGCTGGTCTTGTGTGTGGGTCGCAGTGACGATGGTGCGCAGCCGCGCTTTGTCCTTGGCCACGGTGGGGTAGCCAATTCCTTGCGCAAATACGCCTGCTTGAAAGATCTCGCGTGAAAACTGATGCGCCAGCGCCGCGTCTCCGACCATAACTGGCGTGATCGGCGTTTCGCTCGCCCCGGTGTCAAAACCGAGCTTGCTGAGACCATCTTTGAAAAAGCGGGTATTGGCCCAGAGTTGTTGCACGAGCTGCGGCTCCTCGTCGAGCAGCTCGAAAGCTGCCAGACATGTGGCGGCGACCGAAGGCGGATGGGAAGTGGAAAAGAGAAACGGACGGGCGCGATGATAGAGAAACCCAATGGCGTCGCGCGTTGAGCAAACGTAGCCACCGAGCGCACCAATTGCTTTCGAGAGGGTTCCTACTTGAATATCGACGCGGCCGTGGAGATTGAAATGATCCACGGTACCGCGGCCATTCCGTCCGAGCACGCCGGAAGCGTGCGCGTCGTCAATCATCATGATGCAGTCATATTCTTCCGCCAGCTTCACCAGGTCCGGCAGCGGCGCAATATCGCCATCCATCGAAAAGACGCCATCGGTGATGAGCAGCTTGCGGCCTGGATGGCCTGCAATTTCGTTGAGAACCTTTCTGCAGCCGTCGATGTCTTTATGCGGGAATCGCTTGATCGTAGCTTTCGAGAGGCGGCAGCCATCGATGATTGAGGCGTGGTTGAGTTCATCCGAAATGATGATATCTTCCGGCCCGATGATTGCCGACACAGTGCCGGCGTTGGCCGTGAAGCCGGATTGGAAGACTACCGAGGCTTCCACATTTTTGAACGCGGCAATCTTTTCCTCAAGCCGCATGTGGATGCTCATCGTTCCGGCGATGGTGCGCACCGCGCCTGAGCCAACGCCGTAATTTTCCAGAGCTTCAATCGCGCGCCGTATGAGTTTGGGATGGGTGGTGAGACCGAGATAATTATTGGAGGAAAGGTTGATCA
>DASZAA010000215.1:0-2869 GCA_035945615.1 Terriglobia bacterium | reverse complement strand
CTGAGCGGCCTCAAACCCTTTGTTCAGCCGGTTTTTCCCGGAACGAGCAATCGCGTCGCGCCGGTTTTTTGTGGCGAGAACTTCAAAAATAACCGGGAGGTTGAATTTCAGTGAAATCTCCATGATGCCTCTCGCGCATTCGCTGGCCACGAGATCGAAATGCAATGTCTCGCCCCGGATAACGGCGCCCAGCGCAATCAAGGCGTCGAAGCGTTTTCTCATGGCAAGACGTTGCGCCGCCAGAGGAATCTCAAAGCATCCCGGAACGTCGTGACACTCGATTTGATCCTGCCGGATGCCGGCTTCCCGCAATCCTTCGAGGCATTTTGACTCAAGACTCTGCGTGATCTCGCCATTATATTCAGCGCGGATGATCGCAATCCGTATTCTCCGCAAATGTTCTGGACTCAGAGCCTGCAACGAAATTTCCGAAATCGCCGTTTTTCTTTTCATCAGACTAAAAGTTTTTCGACGTATTTTGCGATCATATCCACTTCAATATTCACGCGGCTGCCGCGCCCCTTTTCACCGAGGGTCGTATGACTCAAGGTGTACTCGAGCAGGAAAACCGTAAAGCCATCCTGAAGGGCGCGCGCCACTGTCAGGCTAATGCCATCGATAGCAACAGATCCCTTCTCCACGATATATCGCAAAATACGCCGTGGCACAGCAAACTCGTACATCATCGCCGCCCCGTCTTTGCGCGTTTTCACCACTCGGGCCACAGTGTCAACGTGCCCCTGCACGAGGTGGCCTCCGATCAAACTCTGCAAGGTAAGGCTGCGCTCGAGATTAACAAAGTTTCCACAGCGCAAATCGGCCAGCGTACTCCGGCGAAGGGTCTCAGGCATATAGATGACCTGGAACGCGGCAGGTTTCACCGTCTGAACCGTGGAACAAACGCCCTCGACACACACGCTCTCGCCTTCGCGCAGTTGCCAGCCTCGCGGCTTGCGAATGACCGCGCTCCGGCGCCCGGAAAAATCCTCTACGGCTAAAACCGAGCTTGTCGTTTCAACAATGCCACTAAACATGCTGTGATCGTCCCGTCTTTCCAAAGACCTAAATCCATTGGAACGCGAAGCTTCAATTAAGGCGGCGGGGTGAATGGCCATACGGTTTCGATGATTGCACATATCGCAAAAACGCGATGTATGGGCCACCCGGAGGAGCGGGGCATGGCCTCACGCCGTTTCGCGCACTGTGCACTCCGAAAGGGCGAGTCCCATCCGTTTTTTTAATTTACAGTAATCAACTCAAGTTTAGCATAATGGCCTAATGCGTTTTGAGTGCTACGCTTGGATTTGTAATCGTTGCCTGTTTCTTTGCCGCTAAATATACCTGTTCCTCGCCTTGAAAAAAAATGGCGGACGTGATTCAGTTATTCAGATAGCCTTGAGGGTTGCGGTTAACAGGCTTTCCCGGGATGATTCCGGTTTGTAATAATAGCGGGATGCCGCGCCCGGCTCCGACTTCCAGTTTTCCAAGGGTGATCTGAATGGCTGTGCTGAACGAGAAGTACCAAAAGATCGAGATCGTCGAACGCAAGGACCACAGCGGCGAACTTTGGTCGATTCGCGCTCGCGCGCAAGAAAAGCTGAACTTCAAGCCCGGCCAATATGCCACGCTGGCGGTGGAGCAGAATGGCCGCATGGTTCAGCGCGCCTACTCTATTGTCTCGAGCCCGCTTGAAGATGAGCTTGAATTTTTTTTCGAGTTGGTCCCGGAAGGCGAGCTTACGCCATTACTCTTCAAGGGGCAGGTGGGGGATTCGCTGTGGATGCGCCGGCAGGCGCGCGGGCTATTCACCCTCAATGCGGTGAGCGGGCACTCGAAGCACCTACTGCTCTGTACCGTTACTGGCGTTGCTCCTTACGTCAGCATGGCTCGCTCGCTCGCCCGGAAAGAAAGCAGCGGGGAGCCGTGCGACCAGCAACTGATCGTGGTTCAGGCCGCAAGCCGTTCCTGGGAATTCGCCTATGCGGACGAGCTTCGCGTGCTCGCGGAGCGGTTGCCGTGGTTCCACTACATTCCTGCGGTGAGCAGGCCGTGGGAAGACGCCAACTGGCAAGGAGAGGTAGGCCGCGTGGACGACATCACGCGAAAGTATCTGGATTCTTTTGGCCTGGATCCGTCGAACACAACCGTTTATTTATGCGGCCATCCGCAGATGATTGAGAACTGCAAAGGAATTCTGAAACGCCGGGGATTCGCCAAAGATTCAGTACGTGAGGAAATCTACTGGATACCGGCAAAGCCCGCGCCCGTCGAGGCTAAAGTCTAGCGCGGTCCAGGCCTTTATTTTTCGCCTTTCCATTCTTCCATCGTCTTCACGAATTCATCGAACAAGTAGGCCGAGTCGTGCGGTCCAGGGGAAGCCTCCGGGTGGTACTGCACGCTAAAGAGCGGCATAGTCTTATGGCGCAGGCCTTCGAGCGTCTGGTCGTTTAAGTTCAGATGAGTGAACACCACTTCGCTTGTCTTGAGAGAATCGGGATCAACCGAGAAGCCGTGATTCTGCGCCGTGATTTCTACTTTTTGTGTTTCAAGGTTGAGGACCGGATGATTTCCGCCGTGGTGGCCGAAAGGAAGCTTGTAAGTTTTTCCGCCAAGCGCCAGACCGATAATCTGATGCCCGAGACAAATCCCAAACACGGGCACGCGCCCCATCAAGTCGCGCACTGACTGCGCGGCGTAGCGCAGCGGTTCGGGATCGCCGGGGCCATTTGAGAGAAATACGCCGTCGGGTTTTAACTCCATCGCTTCCTGCGCCGTGGTCTGCGCGGGAACCACCGTGACGCGGCAGCCTTCATCCACCAGCCGCCTCAGAATATTGTGCTTGATGCCGTAATCATAGGCCACGACGTGA
>DASZAA010000214.1:0-2478 GCA_035945615.1 Terriglobia bacterium | reverse complement strand
TCGATTCCTCCCAGGTCATACCATCTATATCCGTTTTCCTTGAGCCAGCTTATCAAGGACCACTGCAGCAGGTAGGCACCCTTCGAGTTCATTCCTTGATCACCCGTCGCTCCCAGTACATAAGTTGCAGAATCGCCCATCGCCGCCGCCACGAGCCCGGCGACGGGCATGCCCTGAGACGTGCAGATCAACACCCGCATGCGATGCGGCCCCGGCAGATCTTCCTGAATTCTTCCGAATTCCTCAACATCAACATTGGTTTCGAAGGTCTTGCGCTGCCGCATCTCCATATAAAGCCGGCTGAACGCGCTATACTCTTCGCGGCCCGTTCCAGCAATGATGACGAGGTTGTTTTTCTCGGCTCTTGAAAGCTGGTTTCGCCATTTCTTGTCGAGCCGCCGCCGCAGGTCATCGAGCGAGGGAGAAAGATCCAACACAAAGGTGCGGTCCGTGTTGGCGGCGCTTGGCGGCTCTGCAGCAAAACTTGCGAAGGCGGCCTGAACCAGTATGGCCCGTGGGGAGCCGGCAAAGGCGTTCGGCAGAATTCGCAGATAAAGCTTCCTTTTGCCAACGTATTCGTCCTCGAGAGCCCGGGCAACCGCTTCAGCCACTTCCGGATCGAGCGGCCTTTCGCGCCGCTCGAATAACGGGCCCCAGCGCAGATACGCCATGCCGAACTTGAACCTGGTGGGGCGAACGATCCGGAGCTGTGCGATGGCCACAACATCCCCGCCTCGTTTTAGGACAAGATGGCTAAGGTTTTTTGCTCCCCACCGAATTGCGCCGTACGAGCGCGTCTGATAAATGTTGGCGTCGTTGAAGAGATCGAGCATCTCCGACCATTCGGCGGGCGATGACCGATCCACTTCCACTTGCCAAGAAGAATGCAGCATATTATCGATGGAGACTGTGGCGCAGGGTCGTCTCTCTCGCTTTGCGGCTTTTCGGTGGACCCGCGACGACCCACGACGTTAAAACGCGAACGGCACGCTACAAGGTCGGGACATCACAAGCCGCGGCGTTTCAACGCGAACGCGCTATAAGAGTTGGCGTCCACCGTCGACGTCGCGCTCGAGCAGCTCGACGAGCAGGCGGTTTTTGGCTCTGGAGCACATCCAGGCGATTCTGCGTCCATCAAACGCCACGGCAGGCGCCGGAGCCGTAAGCACGACGAAGCCTGCACCGTTCGCTGCCGCGAGGGCAAGCTCCAGGCCGTCAATTTCATAGCAAACGTGGTGCAACCCGCCGCCCTTCTTCAGAAAGGCGCTCACCGGCGAAGTGTCGCTGGCGGGCTCGACCAACTCATAGACAGGATTTCGCTCGTCGCATGGATCAAAGAACGATAGCCGAACGCGCTGGATGGGATCGTAGATGATCTTGCCGTCCCAGTGCGCTGACATGGAAGCAGCAAACTCTTCGCCAGCGGCGGAAATTGACGACACCACAAAGCCTAGATGATGCAGAACGGCGTTTCCGCCGACTAAAGGCCCCAAGCGGGCGACCGGCGCCGCATTGTGCTTTTCTCCTGTCGCAATTTCAGAAATCATCGGAAGTGCCGTTGGTCCATCGGGGCCGAGCGCGGTAGGCCGCCCCGTTGGGGCTACGCATGCCCTGTGAGAAGCAAAAGCCGCAGGGTCAAACAACGGACCCTGCGCTACAATTTCCTGTGCGGCGAATGTGGCGTGTTTTCGGCGAATAAGCCTCAGGCACGTCATAACGCCAGATCTCACGGCCGTCTGAGTTTCCTTCCACACGGGTGAAACCAAGGCCAGCGTAATGCCCGGCGACCATACGGTTCTTCTTGGATGGCATGTAGACACCTACAATTTCGCGAATTTTTCGCGCCTGGCATTCCCTGATGAGCGCGTCAAACATGGCGAGCTCCATCTCGCGGTTCAACACGCGGCAACTCATCAGCCAAAGGTCCATCTCCAACGTGTTGTCAATTACCCGCCCAATCAGCACGGACACAAGACCGTTGTCGCCAAACTTGTCAGCAAGTCGGCCGTAAAGCGTGACAAAGCCTGAGTCGCGGCTCACCCCTTCCACTTGAGCGCTGATATATCGTCGGGTCGTCAGGTTGAACTGATTCGTCTTGTTGATAAGCTGTGTGATCCGCTCGAGATAGACAGGAAGGAAAGGACCGATCTCAGCGCTCATGTTCAGCGACGCAAGATATTCACCGTAATTGCTGAAAGCGCCGTGGGACAGGCTTCGCTGGGTATTTGAAGTGTAATAGGCCGCGCGGCTGAGATCTTCCCGAACCACTTTCTCTGCCTCGAAATAATGCTCCTGCTCGAGAACTTCCGCGAAGCGGGAAACGTCCGAGCCCACGTCTGGCACGGCCACTTCAGGCAACTGCTCCGCCACGAACGCCCGCTCGGCTGGATTATCATCAACGAATACCAAGCTGTCGAGACCGATGTTCAGCTCCGTGGCAATCTCGCGGATGTTGTCCACCTTCGGGTCCCAGTTGGC
>DASZAA010000213.1:0-24101 GCA_035945615.1 Terriglobia bacterium | reverse complement strand
GCGGCTGCCGAGGCGGGAGAACTGCTGGTCCTGCAGCACGTGAAGCAGCTTGGCCTGCAGCGTGGGCGGCATCTCGCCGATCTCGTCCAGCAGAAACGTGCCTTTATCGCACAACTCAAATTTGCCCGGCTTCGAGCGGGTAGCGCCTGTGAAAGCGCCTGGCTCGTAGCCGAATAATTCGCTTTCAAGTAAATCGGCAGGAAGCGCGGCGCAATTCACTTTCATCCACGTTCGGTCAGCCCGCTTTGAAAGTTTGTGAATCAGGCGGGCAATCACTTCTTTGCCTGTGCCGCTTTCGCCCAGCATCAGCACCGGCACGTCCACTTGGGCGAGTTGCGCGACTTGGGCGCGAATCTTGCGCATGGCCGGGCTGGCGGATACAAAAAACTGGTCCTCGCTGAGTTCTTCCACGTTGCCCGGCGCCTCCGCCGTAGCCCGGTCGGAGAGGCAGTGGTCCAGCACCGCGTCCAGCTCAGCTTTCTTGAAAGGCTTGGTCAGGTAATCTTGCGCGCCCAGCCGGATCGCCTGCGCTACCTTGCGCGTATCCGTCACGCAGGAAAGCATCACAACCTTCAAGCCCGGCTGAATCTGGCGCATCTGCTCGAGGGTTTCGAGTCCATCAAGCTCGGGCATCAAGAGGTCAAGCAGCACAAGGTCCGGGGAGTGGCCGTTACGCAGTTGCTGGAGCGCCTCCACCCCGCTGTGCGCCGTGGTGACATGGTAAGAATCCACTTCCAGGAGGGTTTGAAGATAACGCAACATACTGGGTTCGTCATCAACCACCAAGACGTTACCTGGATGGGTCATTCAACTTCTCCAGAATTTAAGATGCTTTGAAGCGCGCCGCTCATAACGAATTTAAAGATTTGGGACTTAACCTCCATTTACCGGAGCCTTGCGTCATCTCCAGGAAGGCATAGGCCTTTTAACTTCGGCAAAGCCCACATCCATTGCAATACATATTACCTCATAAGTTTTTCAGTTACTTGTTTAACATTAGCACGAAGGAGGGATCTTGCGCGCGCCTTTCGCGTGCTCATGAAGCGGGCTTTGCTCTTGGTAGTTCCGGACTAAATCCGGGCCTAATCCCGACGGGTCCGGGCAAGCAGGAACCGAAACGGGTGTTCATCTCGAAACCTGCTCCGGTCACCTTTAAAATGGCTTAAGAGGAAGCAAGAATGAAAACGTACTTCCCGAACCTAATTCGCTCTCCACCCAGATTTTCCCATTGTGCGCCAGAACCAACCTTCGAGCGATGGCAAGGCCCAACCCCATGCCTCCCACAGGATCACCGGTTTGGGGCAGTTTTACAAAATCGTCGAAAATTTCTATCTGATATTCGGGCGCAATGCCAGGTCCCGTGTCAGAGACGGAGACGCGCACCGAGTTCGGACCGTCGAGCGGTGCCCGCCGCCGGTCGTGTGTGAAACGGGTCTCTTGCTGGCTGCGCCGCTCCCACCGATGCAACTCCGCCGTCAGCCAGACGGCACCTCCCGAAGGGGTGAACTTTAGCGCGTTTTCAAGCAGATTGGAGACGACATGCTGCAGTTTATCGTAATCAAAAGCAAACGTAGGCAGTGGGTTGCGAACCGGCAAATAGAGAGCCACGCCCTTTTTCTGAAATGAAGAAAGCCAGTAGGAATAAAGTTCTGAAAGGCAAGCATTCAAATCGTTGGCGCTGTATTTCAGTGCCAGCTTGCCCGTTTCGAGCGCGCTGTAACTGAGAAAATCCTCAATGTACTGCCGCAGGCGCGTGCAATTAATCTGCGACTCCTGCAAAATTTGTTCCTGCCGCTCGTTGATGACGCCAGGCTTCTTGGTAAGCATTAGCTCGATATAGCCCGAAATAATAGCCAAGGGAGTCTTTAGCTGATGTGCCGCCGTCCCCAGCGCGACCGTGCGGCGCCGGTTTTCTTCCTGCAACTGCTGGAAACCGTTGAGCAGTTCCGTATATCCCGTGGGAGTCATGCCGGTTGCGTCGTCAATCATTTCGCTAGCCACGCCATCAAACTTCTCGCCAGCTTCAGGCTCTGCGGTTTGGGGACTTGACTGAACCTTACTCATTGTTTAATCCTTGTCGTGCACGATTTGGCACGCGCTTAATCGGACTGCTCCGGCTTCCCGTTTTCGGCACACAGCAGTCTTTAGTCTATGCCGTACATGCTACTGAAAGGTGAGACCCCCCTATAAACAATCGCCAAGGGGAAGAGAAATCCTCTTCCTAGGATGAGAAAAGGTTTGCTCTTGAATTTCAATCGCGCCCTTGATCTTGCTCGATGGCTCGGCGACAACCATGTTATCTTATTGTGAGTTATAGTAGTTATCGGGGCAGATAAAAAAGATTTCATGAGCTTCTTTGGCCCTTTGCTTGCTAATATGTCACAAGAGGCGCATGGTGTCAACGAGCGGTGAAATGCCATGTGAGGACTAATGACCATCGTTTCTGACGTTCAGAAGCAAGGAGTTGTTGTGCAACAGCGTAGGCGGACCAAAGAGCGTCGGCTCTCTCAGCGTTTGCCGCTCGCCGTACCGATTTTTGCTCGTGGGCACGATGAGTTGGGCAAGGAATTTCTGGAATTTACAACCACACTCAACATCAGCGCCAACGGCGCCCTTCTCGCTATGCGCCGTTATTTGGCCCCTGACACGAAAATCACTCTCGAAATCCCCGCCGCCCCCTTGCCGCGTCTTTCGTCGCGGCCCGCAATGGTGCGGTCCCTGCAGGCTCAAGTGGTGCGCGTGACCCGCTCCGAGCCTTCCTACCTTTGGGCGCTTAGTTTTAGTCATCCCATCACTTAAATCGGCCAAACCATCGCTTAGCTTGAGCTTTTATCGCTTTTTGTGCGCTTTCCGCGCTTTGCGGGACGCGTTTGCGTGCACCCGCGCTCAAGCTTGAAGTCTCAGAAGCGATTCAGGGACGCAGAGCTAAGATTACGCCTTGAAAATCCTGGCGTGGTCTAATTTTGCGGGCTGGATTTGCCGATGTCTATATTGCTGATCGCTACTGCAGCGGTCCTGGCGGGAGCACGCAGAAGCCACGCCATTTGCCAGACTTTTGAACTAGACCTGACCGAGCTCCAATCCGGCCTTAAACCGGTCCCCGAGTGGCGCTTACCCAGTAAGAGGAAAACATGTCTCTACAGAAGCAGGAAACTTCGCTGAGCAATGGGAATGTGATTCCGCGCCAAGCGGTGCTCACACCCGCCGACGCCCGGCGCCTGCAAGCTGAGGCGAAAGCTCTAGTCTCTGAATTCCAGGAAAAGCTTCAGCAAACGCTCCATCTCTTCAAGCTCAAAGCGGCCAAGCAGGTGGCGCACGAGCTGCCGAACATCGCGGGGAAGCTGCTCGAACAATTTACAAGCGAATATCAGAAGCTCGCCAATGAAACCGCCGGGCAGTTGAGAATGGACCTCCAAGCGGCAGGCCAGGAAACTAGCCAAGCCCTCTCGAAACAATTCGTCGAGATCCGTGAGGGCGCTCTCAATGGCTTTCTGGCCGAGGCAATGGCTTCCCTTGAAAAATCGCTCAGCGAATCAGCCGGCCTCCTGCAGGAACAGAGCCAAGTTCTTGCGCAAAATGCCAATGCCGCGCTGCGTTCGGTCGAAAGCGCCGCGGGGGAAGCGTCCGGCCGCTTGCAGGCAGCCCGCGAACAGGTCGAATCGTCACTTCTCTCCGAACACAAGAAGCGTCTTGCGGAGCTTGCCGCTTCGAGCCGGAACGCTGACACAGCCGTCCGCTCGATTGAGGCTGCCACTGTTGCGGCCGCAACTCAATTGCAAGCGGCGCGCGAGGAGATCGAATCCTCGATTGTTTCTGATCACAAGAAGCGCCTTGAGGAGCTTGCCGCTTCAGGCCGGAATGCTGACACGGCGATTCGCTTGATCGAGACTGCCACTGCCGAGGCTACGGCCAAATTGCAGTCTGCCCGCGAGCAAATGGCGGCTTCCCTGCTCGCCGATCAGCAAAAGTACGCCGCCGAACTCGCGGTTTCAAGCGGGAATGCGGACACCGCCATGCGCGCGGTTCAAGATGCGTCAAAAGAGGCCGCTGCCAAGCTGTGGGCAGCCGGGGAGCAAATGGAAGCTTCACTGGCCTCCGAATACAAAAAGCGGGCCGAGGAACTGGCCGCTGCCAGCCTGAACGATCTTGCGCACAAGGCTCAGATAAGCGTAGACGGGTTCGAGGCGCAACTTGAAGGCGCTTTGAGCGCGTTCAAGCGAAAGGCAACAGCTCGAATCGACGAAGACATTGCAAAAGCCACCGCAGGACTGCTTGAGCGATCCGCCGGACAGCTTCAGCAGCAGACTGACGAGGTGCGCGAAAAACTGCTGGCCGATTTAAGAGATTCCGGCTCCGGTGTGCTTGAGGACACGCGGAGGCAACTGAAAAAAATTGAGAAGGCCACGTCTGAAATCTTAAATGAAGCCGCCCGTGCGGCGGCGGAAAAGGCCGTGAGCCAGGCGGCGCGAAGCGTGGAAGATCAAGCCCAGGTAGCGATTTCACGCAGCGCCGAGCTTGCAATTTCAAAGATTACCGCCGCGCAGAAGACGCTACAGACCCAGGCCGAGCTCAGCGTCACCGATCACCAACGGCAACTCGCGACGGTCTCGCTGGCAAGCGTCGAAGGCGCTCAACACGCCCTCGATAAGCATCTTGAAGCTTTTTGGAATCAGCTTCAGCGGCAAACCGATGAGAAGCGCGAGAAACTACTGACCGATTTAACAGAATCGGGTTCTGTAGTTCTGGAGGACACGCGGCGGCAGCTCGGAAAACTCGAAAAAGCGTCCTCCGAGGTTTTACAAGAGAGCGCGAAGGCCGCCGCCGAAGAGGCAGTAGGTCAAGCGGTCAAGAAAGCCGAGGAGCAAGCTCAAGGGGCAATCTCGCGCAGCGCCGAGCTTGCAATTTCAAAGATTACCGCCGCGCAGAAGACGCTACAGGCCCAGGCCGAGCTCAGCGTCACCGATCACCAACGGCAACTCGCGGCAGTCTCGCTGGCAAGCGTCGAAGGCACTCAACGCGCGTTGGATAAGCATCTCGAAGCCTTTTGGAATCAGCTTCAGCGGCAAACCGATGAGAAGCGCGAGAAACTGCTGGCCGATTTAACAGAATCGGGTTCCGCGGTTCTGGAGGACACGCGGCGGCAGCTTGGAAAGCTCGAAAAGGCGTCCTCCGAGGTTTTACAAGAGAGCGCGAGGGCCGCCGCTGAAAAGGCCGTGGGTCAAGCGGTAAAGGTGGCCGAGGACCAAGCTCAGGCGGTGATTTCGCGCAGCGCCGAACTTGCAGTCTCAAAAATCAATGCCGGAGAAAAGGATCTGAAGACCCAGGTTGAGCTGCGTGTCGCAGACTTTCAAAAGCAGTCGGTTGCGGTTTCAGAATCGGCCCTGGAGAGCGCGCAACGAAAACTGGATAGCCGTCTTGAAATTTTCCACGGCCAGCTCGAGGCCGCCGCCGGAACCATCGAGCAGATTGTTTTGGATAAGAGCAGACAGGACTTTCCTCGCGTGTCCGCCGAGCTTGTCGAAACCGCCGCGGCGGGCATGGAGAAGAAAGCCGACCAGATGGTCCGGCAGATCGAAGAAAAAATACAGGCGTCTGGCTCAACCTTGGCGGAGAAGGCTTGCCGGCAGGCTTCCACGGAAGTCGAAAACTCTCTCCGGTCTATGCGCGAGAGCGCGATCGAACAAACACGCGGCCAGATGCAGCAGTTGTTCAAGGAAATGGCCGCCGCGAGCCGCGCGCAATTCGATACCGAGATTGAACAATCGATCCGCAAGCAACGCAAGTCAGCGCAGGCGCAAATAGAAGAGGTGAGCCGGGTCAGCATCGAGCATTTGCGCAGCACGGCGCCGCAGGTCGCGGCCGCGCCGGCTCCTGCTTCGCGAGCGCGCACCTTTATGCTGGTTCTCGTCGCGCTTATTCCAACTGTCTTATTTCTCTATCTTGCCAACCGCCCCGTGATGAGGCTTACGCCCAATGCGCCCGCCGATTTCGTGGAAGCCTATCCTGAGTTGACCAGCGCGCACGCGGATACGGCTCAGAAGCTTGCCCAGACCTATTGGGATTGGGCCGCAGTGCATCTTACGGCGGATTATCCCTACGGCAGCCAGTTACCGGAACAACCTCCGGCGCTGTTCGACGCCGAGGGACCCGGTTTCCCCACCGGCGTTGAAGCCGACGTGGCGCGGACGCGATACTGGCAGAAACTCAGGCAGCTCTGGAGCGACCCGCAGTCGTGGCAAAAGATTCAAGTCTGGAATCAGCATTAGCGTCTAATGTTTTTTAGTTATGCAGAAGCTTTGGAGTGCGGTGGCTTGCCGCCGCTTTTTCCAGTTTGCTGTCTGCTGAATTTTCATCAGCACCTCGAGTAAGCTCGCCAGCACAAGTGGCAGCAAGCTGCCGTAATCTAAACAGCACGGGTGAATTTCCTGCCACTTCCCGTAGAGCAATCGATATAAGTCATTAAGAGACGCAAAAACGAGAGTCAATATATGCGAGTCAAATTGTTACTTGCATTACGCAAGTAAACTTGCTAAGGTGTCGAAAAGTGCCTGTGAAGTCCAAGTTGAAACGCCGGTCAGGTTGCCCGGTGAGTATTGCCCTGGAGGAGGTTGGCGACCGTTGGTCGCTGCTGGTTATCCGCGATCTGATGGTGCGCGGGTTTCGCACGTTTAAGGACTTCCAGGAATCGGGCGAAGGGATTGCCACCAACATTCTTGCAGATCGTTTGCGCAAACTAGAGGCCGCGGGAATCATAACTTTGGAAAAGGACGAGGCGGACAAGCGGAGAGTTAACTATCGCCTCACCGAAAAGGGCATCGACCTTGCTCCCGTGCTGTTGGAGATGCTTATATGGAGCGTCCGATATGAGGAGACGGCTGCGCCTTGCGCGGTGATCGCCCAGATGGCTGAAAATCGCACGACAGTGCTGGCCGAAGTCCGGCGGCGGTGGGTGGAACGCGACCCCACACCGCTACTGCCCAAATTTGGGGAGAATACGTAAGGCCGCTTTACCAAAAGCCGGTAGCAGAGTTTGTGCATTTTAAACTTCGTGGTAGTTGATTTGACGAATTCGGAAAGGCCGTAAAACGCCTAGCTAAAAAAGGAGAATCGAGAACATGGGAACAAAACCGACGCACGAACAAGCACAGCTTCATTTGCAGGTCTATGATCAGCGGCGCGAGGCGTTGCTGCGCCAGGCGCGCCAGTGGTTTTTCAAGAACTATTTCGTGGATACGCTCGACGACTGGATGCGCATTGCGGGGCCGGGGACGGAACCGGGGACGCACGCCATGATGGTGTTGAGTTACTGGGACCAAGCCTGCGCTCTCCTCAACTACGGCCTTCTTCATGAAGACTTGTTCTTCGAGACGAGCGGCGAGTTTTTCGGAGTTTGGGAGCGAGTGAAGCCGGTCGTCCCAAAAGCTCGCGAGCTTTTTGTGAATAAGGACTTTCTCGCGCACATGGAAAAGGCCGCCGGGCGTTACGAAGCGTGGAGCGAAAGCCGCACGCCGGGCGCTATTGCCGCAATGCGGCAATGGATGAAGCAAATGAGCGTTCAAACTGCGGCAGCATCAAAAGCCTAATTGGGGCCCCTTTAGCACGCTTGGCGCGTCGAATCGCGCGACTGCCCCGCGATGCGGAGCGACCATGATAATGCCGAGGAGAAATCTTCATGCCGATGACGGCTCCAACGATTCCAGCCTCAAAAACGGCGCTCTGGTCAGGGCGCATCCTGAGCGCCCTAGTCGTGCTATTCACCCTTTTCGACGGCGTCGCCAAAGTAATGAAAGAACCCCATGCGGTGCAGGCGTCGGCTCAACTTGGGTATGCCGATCGCCTCATTCCAGTTATCGGGATCATTTTGTTGATCTGCACGGTCATCTACGTGATTCCACGGACCTCCATCCTTGGTGCCGTTTTATTAACGGGCTACCTGGGCGGGGCGACCGCTTCTCAGATGCGCATCGGCAGCCCGTTGTTTGAAACCGTTTTTCCTATTATTTTTGGCGTGCTGGTCTGGCTAGGGCTATTTTTGCGCGAGGAGCGGCTGCGGGCGCTCATCCCTCTGCGGCGTGAAAAGAGTATGCCTTGAGGGCCCGCTGATAACCCGCCGGTAAGACTACGCCGGATGTGCGCCGGCCCTGCGGCGCCCAAATTTGTGGCGAAGCACTCGCGGACGCGGAGGGACAAATATTTTTCGGAGAACGTGTCGATTTCTGGCGCCTCAATCGTCGTACAGGTGGAGCAAAGCTGGTCCGGTACCTGAGCGACGACAGTGATTCCGGGAAGCCGGCTCCCAATTAAACTACAGGAGAAATCGAAAATGCGTTTTATGGTTCTCGTGAAAGCTAACAAGGAGTCCGAGGCAGGCGTGATGCCCAATCAAGAATTAATTGCAGCCATGGAGAAGTACAACCAAGAGCTGATTAAAGCCGGTGTGATGCTCGCAGGGGAAGGGCTGCGGCCGAGTTCGAAGGGCGCGCGCGTTAAGTTCGTGGAGGGCAAGCAAATTGTCACTGACGGTCCTTTCGCCGAAACGAAGGAGCTGGTTGCCGGCTATTGGATCTGGCAGGCGAAATCGATGGATGAGGCTGTCGCATGGCTCAAACGCGCTCCCTTCGGCGGCGGAGCTGAGGTGGAAATCCGCCAGATATTTGAAATGGAAGACTTTGCCAGCGTATTAACGCCTGAACTCAAAGAACAGTTGCTCAAGCGAGGCGAGCAACTGGCCAAGGCTGAGAAGTAGCAAGCGCGAAGGCGACCTCCGGCAGCGGGGCGCAGAGAATGTGACCGGGAGCAATCGTAAATTCAGGAGGTTGATATGGCAGCCGCAGCATCAAACGGGCAGATGGAAAATGAGATTTTCCGCCTCAGTGTCCGCGCAACGCATAGCGTGGTGAAACGCAACGTCGAGGGCCTAACTCACGAGGAAAGCCTGATCCAGCCCAAGCCGGCCGGCAACTGCCTGAACTGGATCATGGGGCACCTTTTGTACGTGTATGACCAGGCGCTTCCCATGGTAGGTCAAAAGCCGGTCATGGCCCCAGGCACGCTCAAGCGATACGAGCGGGGCTCGGTGCCGCTGAGAAACCCCGCAGAAGCATTGGAGCTGCGCGATCTCATCCAGGGATGGGACGAGGCCTCGAATCGCATGGAAGCCGGGATCACGGGAATCACGGCCAACGCTCTTGACGCCCCTGCCCCGTTTTCACCAAGTAACAACCCAAACGAAACAGTCCGCTCCCTCCTGACCGTGGTTTTGTTTCATCAAGCGTATCATGCGGGGCAGACGGGACTTCTCCGCCGGATTGCGGGCAAGGAAGGGGCAATCGCGTGAAGGCGAAATACTGTCGCTGGATGCAAATTGCCGCAAGTATTTATGAATAGAAAAAGCCGCGGAGTTCTAACGGCAGAACTCTGCGCCACTTCGCATCGGAGGATAAGAGATGAGCAAAGTACGATTATTAGTGGGGACGCGCAAGGGCGCCTTTGTTCTGAATTCGGACGGTAAGCGCGAAAAGTGGGATGTAAGCGGGCCGCATTTCGCGGGCTGGGAAATTTATCACCTCAAAGGGTCGCCTGCCGATCCGAACCGCCTGTATGCTTCGCAATCGAGCGGCTGGTTCGGGCAGGTGATCCAGCGATCGAGCGACGGCGGCAAAACGTGGGAGGCTCCTGGCGGCGGAGTGACGATGGCGCCAGGAGAGATGCCGAAGGGCGAGAGCAATAAATTCGTCTACGACACCGATCCCAAAACGGGCAAACCGCTCACCACGCATCAGTGGTATGACGGCACGCAGCATCCCTGGGAGTTCAAGCGCGTCTGGCATCTCGAACCTTCGGTAAACGATCCGAATACCGTTTACGCCGGAGTGGAGGACGCCGCCTTGTTTCGCTCGACCGACGGCGGGCACTCCTGGCAGGAGCTTTCCGGATTGCGCGGCCACGGCACAGGACCCAAATGGCAGCCCGGCGCGGGTGGGATGTGCCTGCACACGGTCATTCTCGATCCAAGCGACCCTGGCCGGATCTACATCGCCATCTCGGCGGCGGGCGCGTTCCGCACCGACGACGGCGGCAAGACGTGGAAACCGATCAATCGCGGGCTGAGATCCCAATACATCCCCGACCCCAACGCGGAGGTGGGCCACTGCGTTCACCACATTGCGATGAACCCCTCGCGCCCGGGCGTGCTATTTATGCAGAAGCATTGGGACGTGATGCGCAGCGACAACGCCGGCGACACATGGCAGGAGGTTAGCGGCAACTTGCCCACCGACTTCGGGTTTGTAATTGACGTTCACGCCCACGAACCGGAGACGATCTACGTTGTCCCCATCAAGAGCGACTCGGAGCATTATCCGCTCGATGGCAAGCTGCGCGTTTTCCGCAGCAAGACGGGTGGAAACGAATGGGAGGCGCTTACAAAAGGCCTGCCACAGCGCGATTGTTATGTAAATGTGTTGCGCGATGCCATGACCGTGGACTCGCTCGATTCGTGCGGCGTATATTTCGGAACCACCGGCGGCCAGGTATACGGGTCGGCGGACGCCGGAGACAACTGGGCGCCCATCGTCGAACACCTTCCGCCCGTGTTATCGGTGGAGGCCCAGACGCTGAATTGAAATTGGCCCTGCAATTATAGCGCCGGCCGAGCCGAACACATTGATTGTGGAGTTAGGTGCGGGATATATTCGACAGCATGGAAACAATTCAAGTCGTGCTGGAATCCAAATTGCTCCGGGCCGCCTACTGCGCCGCCGGGCGGGCGCGGATGGACCGCTCGGCGCTCATTCGCATGGCGCTCCTTGACCACTTAAAGCGCCTCGAGACCGAAGAGATGGAATCCCGCGACCGCCGCGGGTATCACCGGCGGCCTGATAGCTCCGCCGAAACGGCGGCCTGGGAACGGGGGGCAGTGTGGCCGGAGCGATAGCTCGCGGGGACATCCGGCTCTATCGCTTTCCCGGCCCGGACAAGGAAAGACCTGTGCTTGTCCTGACGCGAAAGAGCGCGATTCCGTATCTTTCCTCGACCACGGTGGCCCCCATTACTTCAACGATACGAGACGTGCCCTCTGAGGTTCGCTTGGGTGAAATGGACGGGATGAAAGGCCCTGCGCCGTCAATCTCCACAACGTTGTCACCGAATCAAAAGCTCGCCTGGGTTGCCGCGCTCAGCGATGAGCGGATGAGTGAAGTTTGCGCCGCGCTTGGCTTTGCGCTCGGCTGTATATCTTAATCAGGTTTTGGACATTTTAGCGGCGCGGCCCCTGGCGGGGCGAGTTTGCAAAACCAGGATAATTTGGAGAAACGGATGCAATTTGAGTTGCAACCAAAGCTTGAGGGTGAGCTGATACGGCTGCGTCCGTTAGAACGCACCGACTTTGATGATCTGTACCTTGCCGCAAACGATCCGCTGATCTGGGAGGTGCATCCGGAGCCCACCAGGCACCAGCGTGACGTGTTTCAGCAGTATTTCGACAGCGGCATCGAATCCGGCGGCGCATTTGTGGTGATTGATAAACGGAGTGAAAGGATCATCGGCGGCTCGCGATATTTTAACTATCATCCCGGCGAGAAAAGTGAGATCGAGATCGGATACACATTTCTCGAGCGCGCATACTGGGGCGGCGCTTACAACCGGGAGCTCAAGCGGCTGATGATCGAACATGCGATAAAGTTCGTGGAGCGCGTCGTATTTATCGCGGGAATCAATAACTTCCGGTCGAGACGCGCGCTTGAGAAAATAGGAGCGCGCTTTGAGGGAGAGCTTGAGCGTCCAAACACGGCGGGAGTGATGGAGAAAAACGCCTTGTATGAGATCACGCGGGAGATGTGGGAAGATGGGGTAGCAAAGCTTTTAAGAAGTCAGCGCGCCGTCTGACGAAATCTTCGGGCACGGATCTGACTAACACCTAAACCCGGTAGAGGTTTTTGACGGCTTCCTTTGGTGGAATGGCAGCGATAAAATCCAACCTTTGGCCAGGGCTGAAAATTGATATGATCCGAGTCATCCTTCCAACTCACTTGCGAACGCTTGCCCACGTCGATGGCGAGGTCAAGCTTGACATTCAAGGCGAGGTCACAGTCCGCTCAGTGCTTGACGCGCTCGAAGAACGCTATCCGGTGCTGCGCGGAACCATCCGCGATCATACGACGCAGCAGCGCCGTGCGTTCCTGCGCTTCTTCGCCTGCGAGCAGGATATCTCGCTGGACTCGCCCGATGCCCCTCTACCCGCCGCAGTCGCAACCGGCGCTGAACCCTTTCTGGTGATCGGCGCCATTGCCGGAGGGTAACCTGCTCAATGCACCCACAAAGCTACGACCGTCGCATCATCGGTCTGGCATCCTCGTGAAAATTCATCCATCGCTGTGAAGATTGCTTGGACAACGTCGTCAGCGCATTGCGCGCCGCCCTCCGCCGCTGCTCTGCAGAGACCCTCAACTCCCCACTCTTCGCCGGCCGGATTTGCCGCTTCAACCACCCCATCCGTGTAGGCAAGTACCAGATCGCCCGGATCAAGCTGAATAGTGCGTTCCTCATAGGGCCACTCCGGAAACATTCCGATGGGCACGCCGCCGGTTTCAAGCTCAATGATTGAGCCATCTTGGCGGATGACTATCGGGGGATTGTGGCCGGCATTAACATACCGCAGTGTCCGCGTTGTTCCATCGAAAGCGCCGTAGAATAGTGTTGCGTACCTATCTGCAAGGGATGAAGAGTGCACCTGCCGGTTCACCACCCTGAGCATTGCCGCCAAGTTGCTTCCGCCGAGCGCCACGGCAGTGCGAAGTGACGATTGGACATTCGATATCATCAGCGCCGCGGCAAGACCCTTGCCGGAGGCGTCTCCGACCGCCATGGCCAACCGGCCATTTGGCAGCGGTGCGAAATCGTAGCAATCGCCGCCCAGCTCAAGCATTTGCCGGCAGCGTCCGCTGAAATCCACGGCTTCAATTGCTCGATCCGAGCCTCGCATAAAACGTTGCTGCACGTCGCAAGCCATTTGCCAGTCCCGGCTGACATCCACTACCATCGCGCCGTTCATCATTTTGAAACCTCCACCCGTAAGTCGGTTCCCGCCGCCCAAAATCGACACTGAGGCAGGCCAAGATTTTTTTGAAAATTTATTGCCCGGGGTGTCGAGAATGCGCCGCGTGCTCCGACTTCCCTTTGAAAGCGCAGAAAACCAGCGCAAAATACATTGAAAAGGAGCAAAACACATGAAGTACATTTTGCTGATGAACGGCACGAAAGCAGGAGTGGACACGTACAGAGCATGGTCCGAGAAGGATATCCACACGCATTTCGCATTTTTGAAGAGCCTCAACCAGGATCTCCGCGAATCCGGTGAGTTGGTGGCTAATGAGCCTTTGGGTGGGCCGGAACAGGCTAGGGTGGTGCGCGCCGGGAAAAACGGCGCGCCGGTCACGGATGGCGTGTTTCCGGAGGCAAAAGAGTTTCTCCTGGGCTATTGGATCGTTGACGTCGAAAGCCCGGAACGCGCTTATGAGATCGCCGCCCGGCTCTCGGTGGGGCCGGGACCAGGCGGAGTGCCGACGAATATGCCGATCGAGGTTCGGCAGATAATGAGCAGGAAGTCCGATGACTTGTGAACGGTGGGACCAGTCCCCCCTGTCGATACAGGAAACCTTCTTCGAGGGAAGCCGGGGAACATGCCCATCGAAGTACGGCAGATCATGAGCGGGCCGCCGAGAGAATTGCTGTGACAGAACAACCCTCAGACATCCGTTTCGAGCATCTGCTGCGCGAGCTTGCGCCGCAGGTGCTCGGCGCGATAATCCGCCGTTTTCATGACTTCGCCGCCGCCGAGGACGCCGTCCAGGAGGCATTGCTCGCGGCAACTCTGCAATGGCCGCGGGAAGGTCAGCCCCATAATCCTCGCGGCTGGCTGATTCATGTTGCCTCGCGGCGCATGATGGACTACTTGCGCAGCGAAGAGGCCCGGCAGCGCCGGGAAGCCGAAGCGGCCTTCCCGTCTGGCTGTCAGGCGCCGGAAGCTGGCATTGAGAATGAAACGGATCAGGAGGACACCCTGACCCTTTTCTTCATGTGCTGTCATCCCTCCCTGACCCCGTCGTCGGCAATCGCCTTGACGCTGCGGGCGGTGGGCGGATTAACCACGGCTGAAATTGCCCATGCCTTCCTGATTCCCGAGGCGACCATGGCGCAGCGGATCAGCCGGGCCAAGGCCAGCATCAAGGCTTCTGGCATGCCCTTCCGCTTACCGACGAGTCAAGAACAGGCAGAGCGGCTTCGCGCCGTGCTGCACGTGCTCTACCTGATCTTCAATGAAGGCTACACCAGCAGCACCGGCCCGCATCTGCAGCGGCTCGAACTCTCTCGTGAGGCAATTCGCCTGACGCGATCCGTTCAGGCCTTGCTCCCGGAAGATGTGGAAGTCGCGGGATTGCTGGCGCTGATGTTGTTAACCGATGCGCGGCGCGCGGCGCGAACGGGACCCGGCGGGGAGCTGATTCCACTCACGAAGCAGGATCGAACGCTGTGGGATCGCGCGGAGATCACTGAGGGCATCGCGCTCATAACCGCGGCCCTTGCGAAGGGATCGATTGGCGCGTACCAACTCCAGGCCGCCATTGCCGCCGTTCATGACGAAGCGGCGCGAGCTGAGGACATCGATTGGCCGCAGATCCTGGCGCTGTATGAACTCCTGAAACGCATGTCTGGTAATCCCATGGTGGCGCTCAATCACGCCATCGCTGCAGCCATGGTACACGGCCCCTCCAAAGGCCTTGAGCTGCTTCGCGCGCTTGACTCCGATGCACGGCTTGCCGGCCATCATCGCCTCGACGCGGTTCGCGCCCATCTCCTTGAAATGGCTGGCGACTATCAAGCCGCCATCAAGCACTACCGGATTGCCGCCAGCCGGACGACGAGCACACCGGAACGAAATTACCTGATTACGCAAGCGGCCCGGCTCAGCGAGAGCGCGCCAAGCTCCAACCGGGGCGTGGACCAAGCACTGTAGCGGCGAGGTAGCCACAGTTAACCCGCAGTTTGAGTTAATGATGGGTTTGTCTGTAAGGAAAAAAACCATGATTGGAAAAGCTCCAACCGTGACTATCAAAGCCACATACCTCTCCGCCGTTTGTCTGTGCGCTACCAGGTTTCTGAAAAAGCGGTGGCGCCAGTCTGGTCGATGTAATCAATCTTCACTTGCGCGCCTGCGAAGCGCAGTGTGGCAAAACCGCGCATTCCGTACCAGGCGTTTCCCGGCTCGGGGCGCTGTTCACGCCAGAGAATCGGAAACTGCTGAAGGTGCGCGGGCTGCTTATTGTCGGGCGGATAGGGAAAGCCGCCGTGCCCTATGCAGCGAGCCCTCACTTTGTAAGTTTCATTTTGATCGTAGACTATTCCCCGATGCTCGTGCCCCCAGAACCACGCATAGATGCTGTCGCTATCGAGAAACGGTTTCACCTGAGGGAGCAGATACTTGCCCAGCCCATCGCCATCGAAGGCTGAAAAGAGCTGGTGATGACTTAAGAGTATAATGCGCGCTGGCGGGTTGAACGTTTGGGCGTGCGCAATTTGCGCCTTCAGCCAATCCACTTCCACGTTGACCAACTCCCCCCAAGAGCTCGACGGAGTGTCGCCCGCCCGCTCGCACCAACTGGTGTCGAGCGCAATCAAGCGCCAATGCTGATTGCCCAAGTTGAAATAGCTGGCGGGCTGGCCGAAGAGCGGCAAAATATTGAAGTAGGCGTTACCGCCGCTGTACATTTCGTGGTTTCCATTCAGGGTGAACGACTTGCCGTATTGCACTCCGCCCGGCCAGCAGGAAACCAAGTTGTGGCTGATTTCGTCGCCGAAACCCGCGTAATACGTGTCACCCAGAAGAATGGTAAATTCCGGGGATTGCTTTTCGATTGCCGCCTTGATGGTCAGAGCCGGGGCCTCGCCCGTCGCCCAGTCAGCAAACAGCGCGAGGCTGGTGGACTCGGGCATGTCATAGCGGAAAACGGTGAAATCCGCGCTGTGAACAAAGACGTGCTTCCCCTTTAGGCGCTCTTCGAGGCGCGCCAGCAGGACTACGGACCAGCCTAAATCTCCGGAGTCGAATTTTTCCGGCGGCCCGTAGGGAGGCGCGGTGCCGGCCTCCTGCGCCAGAGCCGTGCTGGTGAGCCGGTCGTTCAGGTGCTCTTCCATCGCGCTCTGAAAAATGGCGCCAAACTGTTCGGAGGGAACGTAAGGAGCCGAGCTCTGCGGTACGCCCGCGTTCACCGTTTTGACGGCATGGTTCTGCGCGTTGCCCATTGAGGTGTTGAGCTCTTGCAACAACTGAACGCGCTCGGCTTCCCATGCGGCGTCGGTCTGAATTCCAAGCTTCTGCTTGGCGAGGGCCTTGAACTGGGGGTCGTCCGCCTCTAAAAGCTGTTTCGTGCCGCCCATCCAATCGAGCACCATGCCCACATCGCGCACTGCTTTTTGCATTGGTTTTAGCCTTTCTGAACAGCCGTTAGCGCCGCCTCGCGCATCATCAAAGTTAAAAGTATTGGAGTTTAATTAATGCCTCTCACCATAGCGCAATTAGTCGAGGTGCGTCTAGTGTTCTGAATTATTGATTCGTTGTATAAGTCCAAATGTCATTCCGAGCACAGCCGCGACAACACAAACTCGGTTTTCTCTTGACAGGCTGTTACTCATCTGATAAACTATACCAGTTAGTAAACAACCGGCCTATTCTGTTCTACTCCCTCGATGCCGGACTCGAAGGGAGAGCCATGTCTACAGGGGCCCGTTGTTCTGAGTTCCGCAGTCCACTATTTTACCTACCCCTCTTTTATCTCGTCTTTTTCACTCATCTCGCTTATCTTGCTGCGCAGACGACGTCGATCCTTCAGGGAACCGTAACGGACTCCAAGGCGCTTCCCATCGCAGGCGCAACAGTCACACTAAGCGGGCCAACTCTGGCGAATGAGATTGTCATCACTACAGACGCCGCCGGATCGTACCACCTCGCGGGTCTCGTTGCCGGGACGTATCACCTCCGTGTGAGCAAGCCAGGTTTTGCCGCCGAGACGTATGAGAATCTCCCGGTCACTGTAAATCAAAGCCTGATTTTTAACGTGACCCTTCATCTCAGCGCCATGCGGCAGGCAGTCACCGTTTCGTCCCGGCCGCTGCTGATCGAGACTTCCATTTCGTCATCGGGCGCTACCATTCTGCCTCAACAGATCGCGCAGATGCCCCTTAATGGGCGGAATTACCTCGATCTGCTGCAACTAGTCCCAGGCGTCACAGTAAACCGCCAACAAGACGCCGGAACGGACGCCGCAGTGCCCATTCTCGGAGAGCGCGGCGGAAACGCCGCATTTCTCATCGATGGAATGCCGAACAGCAACGGAGTGGACGGCGGCCCCGCAGCCCCTTTCGATCAAGATGCCATTCTTGAATTTCAGGCTCTCACGGCGGGTTACAAAGCAGAGTTTGGGCGCGGATCGGGCGGCGTCATCAACGTCGTTACCAAGAGTGGGACAGACAAGTGGCACGGTTTAGTATCCGCTTTTTATCGCAATAGCGCGTTCGATTCATCGGATATTCAAGGACAAGCCGTTCCCTTCCTCGTTCGCTGGGATGGAAGTGCTAATGTAGGGGGACCCGTCATTAAGCGCCGCGTGTTCGTATTTGGATCCCTAGAGCGCATCCGGGAGAACCGCCAACTGAATTTTGTTTTTCCATCGGATGTTCCCGATTTCCTGATCCAGCGCGAAGAAGGATTCGACCAAAACAATCAGACCTTCGAGACTCGCGGGTTCCTCAAGCTCGACGAGCCGCTGGGCCGCCATCACTTCACCGAAGAAATAAATCTGGTAAACGGTCATCAAACCAACTTTTTGCCGCTGTCGGAAGCCATTAACTTGCCTTCGACCAGAACGGATATCGATTCGCGGTACCTCATGCTGGGCTTTCATGACACCGCCGTCTTAGGGCACATGGCGAACCCGTGGCTCCTCGACGCCTATTTTCAATATCGCGGCGAGCCTTCAACTGAACAGCCCGCGCACCCGGACGCTGCGCCTGCCACCACAGTGCTCAACCTCTTTAGCAGCACGAATACGGGGGGGCTTTTCGGCGACGAAGGACAGGCGGAATTCGGAGCCGGTTTCACGCCCTTAATCCTTCAGCCGCAATACACCTCAACCGGCGCTCATTTTGACAAGATGGCCGGAGCGCACGACGTCAGATTTGGCTGGGACTTCCAGCGCATCCATGTCGATGGCACGGAGGCCACGAACCTTTTCGATCAGGTGTTTGCCACAACCGCGGACTTCAATCAGTTTGGCCCTGTTAACTCTGGCGTCTATGTTCTTGAGACCGTGGGCGGTCTCACGCCACAGGACAATCAGATTCGCCTACGCGATAACTACAACGGCCTTTTCGCGCAAGACGATTGGAAGGTAGCGAAAAATTTGACCGCCAACCTCGGACTGCGCTGGGACTACGATTCCCGCTTTCCGAATCGAACCAACTTTTCGCCGCGGCTCGGTGTAGCTTGGTCGCCAACGCCCAAGACCGTGGTCGATGCAAGCTGGGGCATATTTTACGACCACTACCGGCTTGGCCTCGCGCGTGACGTGCCGGGGCTTGGCGGCGCGAACCTGTTCACGGACCAGACCATTTCTTTTCCACGCTTGTTCTACGGAGATCCCACCGTTCTCCCATTACTTGAAGGGTTGTGCCCCTCAACAGACCTCACCGATGCACAGATCCGCGCGACCGGCACCACTTGCCCGGTAGCAGGAATGCCCTTGTTTGGAATCGATTATTTGAACTCTGTGGTTGCGCCAGACCATGCCCCGATCCCACCCAACAGCGTGGTCAATCTGAGCAACGTGCAAGCATTGACGGGCTTCACGCCACAGCAATTTGCCAATGCCGCCAGTTCAGCGGTTGGCAAACAGCCAGGGTTTTTCTTCTGGGGCGGGTTTGGCGATCTCACCATGAATTTCCTGGTGCCGCAAATCTTTTCGGTCCCAATTACAGTAGCTCCGGGCTTCAAAACGCCCTACACTAGCGCGTTTCACTTGGGCGCGCAGAGGGAAATCACTCGCAATACAGTCATTGAAGCGGATTATTACCACCGCGACATGAATAATATTCTGGGCGTCCGGACGACGAATCTGGCCTTCGCGGCACGACTGCCCGGCCACACAGGAGAACTGGAGCCGGGAACGGGAAACAGTCCCATTCTTTCTTACGGCCCCTGGTTTCAAGGCCGCTACGACGGCATCAGCTTAGGGCTTCGCAAACAAATGGGCAAGCGTTTCGCAACCGACGCAACCTACACATGGGCGAACGCCGTGGATAACGCTTTGCATTCGAGTCTGGTGAGCGAAGTTCAGACCGGTACGGGTGCGGGATCGCTCGGGGCAGAGGGACCCACCGATAGCTTCGTTGGCATTCCGCCCGTGGTCACCGACCCGATGACGGGAAAAACCAATGCAAATGGCCTATTTACCGCAAGCAACGGCAACCCCGTTCCGCAGGCGGGGAAATTTTATAACGGCCCTAACCTCGATCTCGGCCCTTCGGATTTGGCGCTCAACGAAATGTTTTCTTTGGACGAAATCGTACGGCTGCCCTGGGATTTTGAAATCAGCGGCATTTTCAGAGCGCAAAGCGGTTTCCACTTCACGGACGTGCTTCGCGATCCTGTGGATGTGGATGGAGACGGCATTTTCAACGGCGTGGACTTCATAACCGGCCGCAACCACTTTGAAGCGCCGCCCTACGTCAATCTCGATATGCGTTTCTCCAGATGGTTCAACCTTGGGGACAAAGTCCGCGCTCAAGCCCTGTTTGAGTTTTTCAATCTGCTTAACCGGCCAAACCCGGCGGCGGTGGAACAATATCAGTCGATGCCTGTACCACTCGGCAAGCCGCTGCAGGTCCTCCCTGGGCGCGAAGGGCAAGTGGGGTTGCGCATTGAGTTCTAATCCGATGACGAAAAGCTATCAGAATGGATTCATGCCCGTGCTCATTTTGGCGAGCATTTTTCTGATGATTGTTTCCGGCTATTGGGCTGGGATTCGTCAGACACGCGGAATTGCAGGCTCGTCGCAAAAAACTTATCAAATCGCCATCAGAGCGGCGCGCCTGCAACTGAGTGTAGGCGCGCTGGGTCTTGGCGTCATCGCAATCTTAACCGTTCTGTTTGTGGCGGCGCTTCTTCTCGCCATTGTTGCACAACGCCGCCGGCGGGAATGTGAAGCGGCCAATCGCAAACTGGAAGGCGAAATTGCGGAGCGGAAGCGGGCGCAGGAGGAGATCGCTCAGTTCAACGGGGTCTTAGAACAAAGGGTGGCAGAGCGCACTCAGCAGCTTCAGACCGCCAATCAGGAAATGGAGACGTTTTGTTATTCGGTGTCGCACGACCTGCGCGCGCCGCTGCGCGCCATTGACGGGTTCAGCGAAGTCCTCCTGACGGACTACCAGGCCAAGCTCGATGAACAGGGCCAGCAATATCTCCAGCGGGTTCGCAACGCCACCCAGCGCATGGCGCAGTTGATTGACGATCTCCTCGGTTTATCGCGGGTGACGCGCCTCGAAATGCGGAGCGATCAAGTTAACCTCACGGCCGTCGCGCAGGAAATCGTCACCGAGTTGCGCCGTCTCGAGCCGGAGCGGAACACCGAGGTCACCATTGCAGACGGTCTGACCGCGAGGGGAGACTCGCGGCTACTTCGGCAGGCATTGGAAAATCTTTTGGGAAATGCCTGGAAATACACGTCGAAACGACCGGTTGCCCGGATTGAGATGGGGGTTTGCAGGGGCGAGGATGGAAGGCCGGCCTATTTCGTGCGGGACAACGGAGAAGGATTTGACATGAAATACGCCGGCAAGCTGTTTGAAGTCTTCCAGCGATTGCACAGCGCCTCGGAGTTTCCCGGCACGGGCGTGGGCTTGGCGACGGTTCAGCGGATTATCCGGCGGCACGGCGGCAAGGTATGGGCAGAGAGCTCTGTCGGCCAGGGTGCTACGTTTTACTTCACCATACCGTAGCGCAGGGTTTTGTGGTTAAAAACTCTGCGGCTTTTCCAAAAATTGGAAATCTAAAATTAGAAATCCCGCCGTTCCAAAATCAGAGGCCAACACAATCTTGGAGAGAAACGATAGGGAGGCAGCACATGCGAGACAAGACGATCCTGTTGGTGGAAGACAATCCGGATGACGAGGACCTGACGCTGCGCGCTTTTGAGATCGATAACATCACTAACTCCATCGACGTTGCGCGAGACGGCGCTGAGGCTTTGGATTATCTCTTTAGCGAGGGCGCTTACGCGGGGCGCGACTCCACGATGCCTACCCTTGTCCTGCTCGATCTGAATCTGCCCAAGATTGATGGCCTCGAAGTCTTGAGGCGCTTGCGCGCGGACCCTCGCACGAAACGAGTCCCTGTCATTATTCTGACCACCTCCCATGAGCAGGAAGAAGTCTTTAAGGCCTATGAGACCGGCTGTAATAGTTACGTGCGCAAGCCCGTGGAATCCGTGCAGTTCCGCGACGCCGTGAAGCAGCTTGGCCTTTTCTGGCTGATTCACAATGTCCCGCCTCCTGAGTGCACATGAGCCAGTTGTGTGGCGCAGAGTTTTACGTTTAAAAATCTGCAGATTTCCCAAAATTGGAACCACCGCCATAACTAACGCGCTGATGATAGCCTGATTGGAGGTATTCCCCCTGTGGGGTTGGCGAGGAATAACCTATTCGCGTTCCGTGGGTTTCACCCACGCATGGCTACTCATCTTCCACCGCTTCGCGGTGGGGCGTTTCACGAACCTGGGACGGAACCTCTCCAAACTCTTCAATTTGTGCAGCTTGTCACAATTGTGTTAAATTTCTCGCCGCCTCCTTCCCCTTGCCTGTCTTTTCGCTTACTAAATCTTATTTCCGCTGTCGATTTCCTCGAAGTCAAACGTCGTACCGGTGGCGGAGAAAAACCGAACGCGCTTTAGCGGCGATGAGGACGCCGCCGCTACAGCGCCGAGGCTAGTTTTTGTGGCGCGGAGTTTCGTTGTCAAAACGCTGCGTTTTTTGCCAAAATTGGAAATCTAAAATTAGAAGTACCGCACTAGGTGGTAGCCACTGTTGGCGTTTTTTCAACCGTGGGCTTTTACGCGGGGACAAGTCCGTTGCGGGCCCACATCACTCAAAAGGAGAATGCAACGATGCAATACTTACTGTTGATTTATGAAAACGAGAAGCGATTTAACCAAGGATTTGACCAGACTGAGTTGAACGAATACCGGGCATTCGGCAAAGAGTTCGCAGGAGCGATCAAGGGAGGCAACGCGCTGCAACCGACTAACGCAGCTACTACCGTGCGCGTGCGCGACGGCAAGCCGGTGACCACCGACGGTCCGTTCGCCGAGACTAAGGAACAACTCGGCGGCTACTACCTGGTCGAGGCACGCGATCCCAAGGAAGCCATCGCTATGGCGGCGAAAATCCCAGGGGCGCGTTTCGGTTCGGTTGAGGTGCGGCCCATTATGACATTTTCGTGACGGGCCGGCTGGAAGCTTTTGGCAAGCTTTCCAGTTGTTGAGCTTGGGCTATCCGGTGACGTCTGCTGAAACAGTGCTGTAGCGGCGGCCGCTGGAAGACCGGTCGCCGGTTGTTGCAGCGCAAAATTTTACGTTTAAAACTCTGCGGCTTTTCCCAAAATCAAAATTTCACATTGGAAAGACCGCCGCTACAGCCCAGAGAAGCGCGCGATGAAGAAAGCCGCCAAAAGCGCGATGTACGAAAGGAAAATGACGAAGATTGACCCTATGTTTATGCGGATTATAAACGCCTTTGCCGCCGATAGGCAGGTGACGCACGGGGGTGGAAAAGGCTTCGGATCAGACGCGCTCAAGGTGAAGGACAAGATTTTTGCTATGATCTCGTCGAAGGGGGAATTCGTCGTCAAGCTTCCGAAGAAACGCGTCGACGAGCTTGTGGAAAACGGTAAGGGCGAACGGTTCGATCCCGGCCACGGAAGGTTGATGAAGGAATGGGTAGTGATCGGACCGGAAAAATCGGACTGGGTTATATTTGCCAAGGAAGCTTGCAACTTTGTGAAACAGGCAAAGTAAGGAGAGTGCGAATGCGTTATATGTTTTTGATTTATAACAACGAAAAAGCAAGGGAGGACGCCTCGCCAGAAGAGATTAAAAGGAACATGGCTGGGCACATTGTGCTGATGGATGAAGCTAACCGGCGCGGAATCTTCAAAGGTGCCGACCCACTACAACCAACCAGCGCCGCTACCACAGTGCGAACAAATAACGGCAAAGTGACGATTACTGACGGCCCTTTCGCTGAAACTAAAGAGCAGCTTGCCGGGTATTACATCCTCGACTGCAAGGACCTGGACGAGGCGCTCGAATGGGCGGCGAAGATGCCCACAGGGTTCAGCAGCGGGATGAGTTGCGTGGAAGTGCGGCCCATCCGCGAGTTGTAAGCCAAGCGCCGGTTTTTGTAGTTTTGCGGTTAAACCTCCGTGGCCTTTTCCAAAACTGGAAACTCCAAATTAGGGGTGGCCGCGGTCAGCGCCTTCCTGACCACGGCCCTTGAACGGCACAACAAGCCCATGGTCAGTCTACAAAACGAATTGATTGGCTGCCATTCTGGATAATGGATGACTTGAAAGAAGCAATCGATTCGGTGTTCCGGCGGGAGTCGGGCCGGATCGTCGCCAGCCTGATCCGAGTTTCAGGGTCTTTTGATCTGGCGGAGGAGGCGATGCAGGACGCATTTGCCTCGGCGCTGGCGCGGTGGCCTGCCCAGGGTCTCCCCGATAATCCGGCAGCGTGGATTACGGCAGTAGCTCACCGCAAGCTGATTGACTACGCGCGGCGCAACCGGACCCGGCGCGACAAGGAAGATAATCTCCTGCGCGAAACGGAAGCGGCGAGCTGCTGTGACGATGCGGCCGACGATGTTGCCGAGATGAACTTTCCTGATGACCGCCTGCGGCTCATTTTTACTTGCTGCCACCCGGCGCTGAGCACCGAGGCGCAGGTGGCGCTAACCTTGCGCACGCTCGGCGGCCTGACCACACCGGAAATAGCCCG
>DASZAA010000212.1:0-12917 GCA_035945615.1 Terriglobia bacterium | reverse complement strand
TGCGCGCGCGGTTCGCACCGGCTCCGGCGCTTGGGCGGGCTTAAACGCGACCAGCGGGCCAAGGGCTTGCTGAGGCGATCCTACACCGTTCATACGGTAAACACTAAGCGTTCCATCGAAGCGCCCAGCAGCCAGCCATTTACCGTCCGGGCTGAGACTCATGGCATCCACCCAATCAGACTGGCGAGGGATTTCCCCGAGAGGGTTCAGCGTGGCGGCGTCGCGGATGCGTATGGAGCCATCCGAGGAGCTAGTAATGATGCGCCGTCCGTCGGGCGACCAGTTAATCTGGAGAATGCTGCCTTCGTCTGCGATCAGCGATTGATCGAGAGTTCCCGCCGTCTGCGAAAGACTCCAGACGTAAATTCGCATGTCGTACCCTGCGGCGGCAATTTTCTTGCCGGAGGGCGAAAAAGCGATGCAAGAGATGCCATCCTGCGGATCGCTAAGCGTGTAAAGGCGCTCGCCTGTGGCCACATCCCAAATCTTGACGCTGTTATCCTGCGAACCCGATGCGAGCCACTTCCCATCTGGGCTGAAGGCCACGGCGAAAACGGCGTCAATGTGATCTTTCAGCGTGCGCAGTTCTTTGCCAGTTGAGGGGTCCCACAACTTGATCAACTTGTCATAGCTTCCCGATGCGAGCAGTTTGCCATCAGGGCTGAAGGCAACAGAATAGATGCAGTCGTGGTGCCCGCGCATCGTGCGCGCGAGACTATCCGATTGTAAATCCCAAAGCTGGATTTCACCGCTCCGCTGGCATAGCCCTCCGCCCGCGGCCAGCCACCTGCCGTCGCGGCTAAAGGCCACCGAACGCACCGTGCCCACGGCCCCGTCGAGATGATGGAGCACCTTTCCGCTGACTGGGTCGAGAAGACGGACTTCTTTGTAACCTCCCACGGCCAACACCTTGCCATCGGGTGAAAAAGCCACCGATGCTACGGGAGACTTTTCGGGAAAGCGCGGCTTGATATCTGGGATGTTGAGCTTTTGCTGGATGCTGGCGGATTCTCCCGCCGCAGGTCCTTTCGCACCCGCATCGATCCATGCCTTGATGATTGCGATTTCGGCCGCGGAAAGCGGATTACCGCCAAAAGGCATCCGCGGCTGCATGTTGCCCTCGACCATCAAAACCAAACGGCTCTTGGCGCTGTCGCCCGGAACGATTTCGGCGCCGTGCTTGCCGCCCTTCATCAGAGTTGAGTAGGACGCCATGACAAACCCGCCCATTTTAGCGTCAGCGCTATGACAGGCAAGGCATTTTTGTTGCAGGATGGCGGTGAAAGCCTGATAGGAAGCCGCGCCCGCCGGCGAGTTTGATGGGGCTTGCGCACCGAGGATCGTGCCTGCGAACACAAGCACAGCAATAGCGAGACCTAGAGTACGCATAGGAAATTTGGGATTCATAGCTGTATCGGCGACCCCATAAAAGCGGCGCACGGCACTTTCTAAATAATAGACCTGGCAGCCAGGGTTAGTGGCTTATCTGGCACGGGTTTTTTGCGTGCGGACAAAGGCCACAGCCAATCGCAAAACAATTGACCGTGGCTGCCTCGTATTAACGCCCGGCGGCCAAAATCTATAAGCAACCGCCGCCACAAAGGCCTTTAGTGCTCAAAGACAAATTCCTGGCCGGTGAGCATCGCCCACGTGAGATCGTCGAGCGCGGCGCGGCGCGGGTCGGCTCCGCTTTTTAGCTTTTGCGTTTCCGCCGTAGCCAGCCGACCAGTGAGCGCGCTCAGTTCGGCGCTCGTGGGATATCGGCTGAATGCCGCGAGATAAAGTTGGGTGACAATCTGCGCGTCCGAATCGCCAGCCTTGATGAGCTGGTCAAGTATGTTGCCTTTGGCCCGGAGTTTGCCGTTGAGCGTATCTCCATTGATGATGTGCAGCGCCTGAGTAATGGTGGGCACGGAGCTGCGCTCGCTCTCCTGCGTCTGTTCGCGCAAGGGCCGGCCAAACGCCGTCAAGAAATATGACTTCACCGCCGTATCGGGCAGTTGCAGTGCGCGCGTGCCCAGTGGATACCCGGCAAATTGCTCGGGTTCTTTCGTCACCTGCGAGAGCGCGTCCAGCAGCACCTCCGCAGGCAGCCGACGGATAAGGTAATGTGAATAATACTTCTCATCTACAACATTTTCCTTTGTAGGCTGTGACGAAGTCTGATAAGTAGCCGACTGCATAATGGTGCGGATGAGATAGTCCACGTCCATGTGGTGCGCCACAAAGTCCTTCGTCATCGCGTTTAGCAGCGCCTCATTGGTGGGCGGATTGGTGTCGCGCATGTCATCCACCGGCTCAACCAGTCCCTCGCCCATAAAATTCTTCCACACGCGGTTCACAACGGCGCGCGCAAAGAACGGGTTTGAGGGCGAGGTGAGCCACTGCGCAAAGTAGGCGCGGAGGTTGGCGGTGGTATTAATCGGCAGAGCCGGCGCGCCCAGTGGTTTGGGCGGCAGCGGATGAGTGAAGCGGTCGTCCGTGTAGACGCCCGAAGAGCCGGAGTAGACCGTGACGTCGCGGAAAATCGGTCCAATACCAGGCCTCGAGCCTCCGGGCGCGCCCATCTTTAACCGCACACGCGCAAAAAGGTCCGCCATGCCGAAATAGTCTTTTTGGGTCCACTTTGCCAGAGGATGGTTGTGGCAATGAGCGCAGGTAATATTGATGCCGAGAAACGCCTCTGTCATGTTTTCAGAAATATCGATCGGATCGCGAGGGATCACCCAGTAATTGGCCGCGCCGTCCTGCAATGTATTGCCGCTCGCCGTAACAATTGAGCTCACAAACTGATTCCACGGCTCGTCGCGTGCCACGCTCGCGCGGATCCAATCGTAGTAGCTCCACATTTCGGGGTAGGAAAGCCGGTTGCTCGTGACCAGAAGCAGGTCCGACCACTTGTACGCCCAGTAGTCAACAAACTCAGGCCGCTGCATGAGCGCGTCAATCAGGCGGTTGCGCTTGTCCGGCGACTTGTCCTTCAGGAACGCTTCCACCGCCTGCGGCGTGGGCAGAATACCAGCGGCGTCAAGGTAGGCGCGCCGGATAAACTCGGAGTCCGTGGCCTGCGGCGAAGGTGAAATATGGAGCTGCTGGAGGTGCGCGAGCACATAGTCATCGATGTAATTATGTCTCGGCGCGCGGCGGAAGGCAGCCTCATTCAGACCGAATGGGTAAGGAATTCTCATGCGGGCAAACGTCACGTGGCTTAGGTACCAAACAGTCACGGGCGCTTCACCATAACCGTGCATCGTGACTAGGCCTGCATCATTGACTGTGGCCACGCCTTCGTCGCCGCTATCATACTTGGCCCACCGGGTGACATCCTCGGAGTGGCCGTCGGAAAACTTTGCCATCACCACCAGTTGCTGGTTGGCTCCAGGAACAAGCGATGCCTCGTGTGGGAATACTTGCAGGTCTACGATGTGCGCGTCGGAGTCTTTGGGCGGCGGCATCCCGGCGGCGATCCATCCCGAAATCACCTTGTATTCCGGCGAGCCTACGGGGAACCGCTGGCCGCCACCGTGCGGAATGGTCAGCGTGGGTTTCAGCAGAATCAAACTCTTAGCGGGCTCCATCCGGTTCGTCCGCCGGCCGATGGCCTGATGCGTCAACGTGTAGTAATCGGTCTCCGGGTCATAGCCGCGCAGGGTGAGCTTAAATCCGTTCTTACCTGCAGCTGCGCCGTGGCACGGACCGGAATTGCACCCCATCTTTGTCATCACGGGAAGCACGTGGTTGCGAAAACTCCACACGAAGGGTGTGGTGAAGTTCGCCACCTCGACCGGCGCCGAAGCGACATGGCCTTTAAATGACGCATTGAGCGTGGCCCGGCCGTTCCCCTCGGGATGGACAAATTCCTCATCGGGCCCACCGGAATCGACCTTTGCAATGCTCGCGTTGGAGACGGTGATGGCGGCCTGCGAAGTCACGTCAGCCACATGGCCATCTGCGTATGTTGCTTCCACGATCACCCGCTGATTCAAGAGCGGGATGGAAAGCGAGACCGAGGTGGGCAGGATCTTCATTCCGGTAAGCGGAGAGTTATCCGGCGTCGGGTGCGCAGCCACAGGCTGGATTTTCTGCGTCTTGTTATGGCCCCAATTCTGTGAAGAGCTTTCAGACTTATCAAAGCTGTGGTAGGGCGCCGCTTGGTTCTGTTGACTGGCGAACGACGGTCGCACGCTTAGTGCAACCGTCGCGCAGACCACCAAGCCTGCGATCACAACACAATTGACATATCTTTGCGCGCGATAAACACGGTTCACTGGTAAACCTCCATCGCTTAAGAGAACAATTCCGTAATAGGATCAAATCCGTGGTCAACCAGGCGCACCTGCCTGCCCTCCGGAGTTGTTAGGATCAAATCAATCGGGATACCCAGGGCATGATAGACGGTAGCAGCCACATGCGAAGGCTGCACGGGACGGTCTCTCGGCGCTCCCGCAATCGAGTCCGAAGAGCCCACTACCTGGCCGCCCTTGATGCCTCCGCCCGCAAACACAATGCTCCAGCACTGCGGCCAGTGGTCTCGCCCGCCGGCGGGGTTGATGCGCGGCGTCCGGCCAAATTCGCCCGTGGCAACCACCAAGGTGTTTTCGAGCAGGCCGCTCTTACTGAGGTCTTCGATCAATGAAGTGAAGCCGTTATCGAACATTGGCCCCACCAGGTTGCTCATGCAACTAATAGGGCTGAAGGGCGCCGAACCATGGATATCCCAGGTAATCTCGTTAAAAACCGTTTCAAACATATTTACAGTTACAAACCGCACCCCGTTCTCCACCAGGCGGCGCGCCAGCAGACAACCCTGGCCGAAGCGGTTCATGCCATATCTCTTGCGGACCTCTTCGGGTTCCTGGTTCAGATCGAAAGCGGCGCGCGCTTTTGAGGAAGTCATCAAGGTATAGGCTTCGCTGAAGGTCGAGTCCATCAACTTGGCGTCCTGATTCGATTCAAAGTAAGACACGGACTGATCAATCAGATTTCGCCAATCGCGCCGCCGGTCCACACGCAGCGCAGCGATGTAATCGGGGGGCAGCATGTCGGGAACTTTGAAATTCGGGTCGGATGGGTCGGCGTTCAAAACGAACGGGTCATATTTCTTCCCAAGGAAGCCCGCCGTATCGCCATGCGGGAGGTTGCCGCCAAGCTGCCCAATGGGATAAGGCAACAGCACGTTGGCCGGGATTGCTCCCTTCGGGCCTTCCCGGTCGCTGAGGACGCTGCCATAGTTCGGCGATTCCAGGCCGCCACGGAACAGCCTCCCAGTCTGCATCATCTGGCAGCCGGTATCGTGCACGGCGGCGGCGGTGTGATAGACCGAGCGCAGCAGGGCGAATTTATCCGCATGTTTGGCCATGCGGGGGAAAATCTCGGAGATTTGAATGCCGGAAACGTTGGTCGAAATCGGCTTGTAGGGGCCGCGGATCGAAGCGGGCGCCTCTGGTTTCATGTCCCACGTATCGAGTTGGCTCGGGCCCCCCACTAGCATCAACTGGATGCAATTGATGTCCTTCTTGGGGTTCACCGCCCCCATGGCCTTGAGGTCCATGAACTGCGGGAGCGTGAGGCCAAGCATAGCCAGCGAGCCGGCGTGCAGAAAATCACGGCGCGTGACGCCGTCGCAAAAATGAACTTTCTTATCCGCGTCTAGTCTGAACATAGTTTCCTCGAAAGGTAGCGAACTCGGGCGGAAGAGGAGGTCGTATGGCCGGGTCTTCGGGCCCCCAAAAAGACACCTAGAGTTTATACAAAACTTTACAAGAATGCTACCCCCTAAATTTATATTATTTTTTGGAACAGAAAGCCGCCCCTGCTTGCAGTAGATTGTTCGCGTATGGAAGGGTAAAAAGGGTTGCGGCTGGCAGTGGTTTTTATTTCATAGCGCCGGCAAAGTGCCGGCTTTTTTTCTATATCATTTTATAGACGGGGGGCATTGCCGGGTGCATCAAATAGGAGTAGAGTAGCTCTCATTGAGTTAAGCGGGCCTTAACGGTTCGCCGCTTGCAAAGTCTCAGAAGATGGCTTTCGCGGCTCGCTGAGCACGCGGATTTTGACTGGCGTCAAGCCGCGGCCCACAAAATGCAATTTCCTGGCAGCAGCTTTTGAAACGTCAATCACGCGGCCGGATACCCCGGGGCCGCGATCTTTGATCTTAACCACCACGGAGCGGCCGTTCCTCAAATTGGTGACGCGCACATTGGTGCCTAACGGTAGGGTGCGGTGAGCGGCGATCATCTCATGCTCATCGAATGGCTCGCCGCACGCCATCAAGCGGCCTTGGTCACGGCCTCCGTACCAGCTTGCCATGCCGTATTGCACGCGATGGACGGCATGGGTCTTCGTCGGCTTGGGCCGCTTCGAGGCAAAAAGCGGCGAACAAGATATCATCGCTGCAATAAGACTGAGGCTGAGCAGTTTCATAGGATTTCATCATTGGGTTGCAGCGCATGGCTGCACCTGGTTTATTCACTTAGCCCGCGTTGGTTTTGCGCGGTACGTTGAAAAGATCATTGACAGGGTAAGACGCGTTCCCCGTAGTCATGTTAGGCACGATGTCTGCCAAAAAGGTCTAAATGACTGTTGGAAATATGCGATGTATCGATATATCCATAATGATTTCAATAAGATGAGAGGTTAAAAGCGAGAGAATGTTACGTGCTTGTGAACGGGCCGGGGATGATCCAGCGAGTGAAGAATTTACCGATTAAGCAGTTCTGGGATGATTCAGCGATTCTTAACCGGCGGCAAGGTGTCGCTCTCGACTCCATGCCCATGTAGATTTTTCCCGGAAACCTAATCGCAATGATTTTAAAGCTTTGATTGTATCCTATTGATTATTAAACTTATTATGCTCTATCTCAGTAATGGGCCATAAGTTGCATAGTTTAAGCAACATCAACGAAATCGAAATTCCGCAAAAAGAGAAAGGAGGGAACATGGGATTGAACTTTAGTCTTGCGGAAGCGAATAAAACAAATAGCGCAAACCAGGGGAACCATGCCTTCGGAATGGGGCATGTTACGCGAATTCTAGTGGCGGACGATCATGAGTCCGTCAGGCGCGGAATCGGCGAGCTGATCAAATCCACGCCGGGGTTCGAATTATCCGGCGAGGCTGAGAGCGGCATAGAGGCGGTTGAAAAGGCACGCCAAATCAAGCCTCATGTGGCTATTCTCGACATGAGTATGCCAGGAATGAACGGCCTCGAGGCTGCCCGCCAAATTACTAAAGAGACGCCCTCGACCGAGGTAATGATCCTCACCGTACACGATTCGGAACAACTCATCCAGGAAGTGCTTTCTGCGGGCGTGCACGGCTATATGTTGAAATCTGACATCGCTCGGGACCTGCAGGCGGCGATAGGCTCGCTTTCCCAGGGGCGGCCGTTCTTCACCAAGAAGGTGGCGAAGATCGTTCTCGATGGATACCTGGCGTCCATGGCGCGAACGAGCGGCTCGTGCCCGGACTTAACCTCCCGCGAACGGCAGGTCATCCAACTTCTGGCCGAGGGGAAATCCAGCAAAGAGGTGGCGGTGATTCAGGGTATCGCGGTGAAAACCGCCGAGACCCACCGCACGAATCTCATGCGGAAATTGGGTCTACATTCAATCTGCGACCTGGTGCATTACGCGGTGCGCAACCAGATTATCGACGCATAGCGAGGGTTCTCCCCGGCATGAGCATCTAGCCTGGATTATTTGTTAAGTGATTACCCTTGTAGGGGGCGGGGTTAAAACCGTGCCCCCTGACTGTCAAGCCGAACTTCATGAATAATCCGGCCTAGCAGGATGTAGCCGCAGAACTCTCTGCACTACAAAAACCGGCGGACGAAGTCTGTAAGAGGTCGCCGCTACAGTCCAAGGTCAGGAGGGCTTGCGGCGGGCCATAAAGTAATCCGCGGCGCTGCGCAGGTTCTGGGCAAAATCCATCAGGCGGTCGTCGGCCGCCTGCACTCCCGCTTCCCCGCACTGGTAAAGATCGTCTGCAGCCGTGCGCGCCATCTGCAAAAAATGGCGGCGGTCAGTCTCTGTCAAGGGACCAGCGGCCTTCAGCAATCCTGGCTTCTCTCTAGTGCCGCTCCGGCGTTCGGCACGAATACGGAACGCGTTGCGGGTTTCCTCGTCCGGGCATAAGCGCAGCAGGCGGATGAGCCACTCCCCACCTGGAACTATGCTGCCCATCTCCCATTTCTGGTACGCAGGCAGGGTACACCCCAGGATTTCCGCCATCACCTCCTGCGAGCGCCCAAGCGCCTCGCGCAATCCATGGATGGCAGCGGCGATGTCTGTCTCGCTGAAGGTGAACCGGTCTTCAGACATGAGCAAGGCCTCCTGGTAAGGCTTATCGGCAAAGTCTACGTACGCTTTGCTATGGGTGCAGCGCAGGGTTCGCCTTTTAACCCTGCGGCCTTTTGTGGTGACCTAAACAGAAAGCCGCAGAGTTTTAAAGGCAAACTCTGCGCTACAAAACAAAACGGGCGCTGGATGAATCCAGCGCCCGTTGGAATTTTCTGTAGCGGCGTCATCGCTGCCTGCTTATACGGAAAACCGGGTAGCGCGGACCCGCGTTTTTTGGGTCCGCGGTTTTTGATTAGGTTGAGGACAACCCGCAGACCGCAATTGCGGCGGTCTGCGCTACATCCCTACCAATAGAACTTCAGAGCCAACTGGATTTCGCGCGGATCCGCAGCCCCGTCGCGGGTACTGGTAATTTGCGTAAACGTCGCCGGGTTAGTGAAGTCCTTAGGCCCCGGCAGCGCAAACTGCGGAGTATTCGTGATGTTGAAGACTTCCGCCCGGAATTCTAGATGCGTTGTCTCTGTGGTCTGGAATTCCTTGAAGAGAGAGAAATCCAGCCGGTGGAAGCCAGGCCCCACCGCTTGGGTAGGGGCTCCGCCTAGCACTGCGTAGTTTGTCTGGCCGACTGCAGTAGCAAGAGGTGGTTGAGCGAATGCCGCCGGGTTCAGCCAATTGTTCACGTCGTGCGGACCCGAGATCATGCTTTGTCCCGGGACCAGAAGCGCATTACAGCCGAAGTCAGAAGTTGTCCCCTGGGGGCAGCCAACGCCGAAGGGCTGGCCGTCTTCAAGCGTGAGGATCCAATTGGCGCTCCAGCCTCCCACCACGGCGTTGGCGACGCCGCTGATATTACGCCCCAAAGCCTGGTTTTTCCCAAACGGCAACTGGTAAGTGCCGCTGAAGTGGACGAGGTTGCGAGTGTCAGCGTCACAGTACGAATAGTCAGCCTGGATTCCGAAGTTAGGCAGATAAGCAGCACGGAAGCCCTGCTGGTTGTTATTCAGCAGGTCGCGCGTATCCATCATGCACTTTGAATAGGTGTAATCTGCCACCACATTCAGCCCACCGCTGAACCGTCTTTCGTAAGTTGCCTGCAAGGAATTATAGAAGGAGTTTCCTTCGGTCGCGGCGTAGCTTTGGCCATAGCCGAAATCGGGGAACGGCACGTAGTTAAACCGGTTGATGCCGTTGGGCACGATCACGCTATCCTCGTTTGAACCCACAAAGGTTTCGAGATGGCGGCTGGAGTTGCCCACATACCCAATCTGGAACGTCTGATTGGGTGTGAACTGGTATTGAACGGAGAAATTGTAGCCCATCGTGTAGGGCGTGATGTAGTTGTATTGAATGCCTTCAAGGTTTAATCCATCCGCCTGCACTAAGGTTGGCGAGAGCGGTACCCCGTTGAACCCGGTGGCCAGCGTGCCGATGTCTCCATTCGAATAGGTAATCGGGTGCGCCGGGTCGGGCGGGCTGAAGGCGAACTGGAACTGGAACGGATAGTTCTCGCCGATATTGGGCGAATAACCGCGGTTCTCAAACCCATCATAGAACCAGCCATAGCCGGCGCGGATCACCAGATTATGCTTCAACTGGAGGGCAAAGCCCACGCGGGGCGAGAAGTTGGTGAGCTGTGAGTTGCCGAGCGATTGATTGCCCGAGCATTCAATTTGAATGCCCTCCGCCGCTGTTGTTTGCTGGAAGGATGTCGAGATGTCGCCCCGGTTGCACCGCTGCCACGGGATGAGGTACTCCGCTTGGCCCGGAGCGCCTGGAATGAAGTTGGCCTGACCGCCGAACATTTCGTAAACCTGCCCGAAGTAATCCCAACGCACGCCGAGATTCAGCGTAAGCTTCTGGTTCAGCTTCCAATCATCCTGGAAATAGAGGCCGTAATATTGCTTCCCGTCGTCGGTATTGGAAATGTTGGAGAAGTTGTCGCCTGAAGATCCGCCTACGTAATTAAATCCGCCGGGCACGGTGGCGGGGATCGGAGTCAGCAGCGCATCGACCATTCCTGTGTTGCCGTTGGTGAAGGTCGGCACCTCAGAGAAAGTGCCGTTAAAGTTAAATGATCCGCGTGAGAAAGGCGGTTGGAGAGTGGAAAACTTCACGTGCTGGAACTCAAAGCCGCCTTTGAACGTGTGCGAGTTGTAAACCTTGGTGAGGTTTTCCGTCGCCTGAACGGTGGAGTTGTATTCGACCGAGGGCAAAAAGCCCGCGTTGCCAAGCTGCGTCAAGCCGGAAAAATTGAGGTTGGGCAGGCCGCCGTTGAGAGGGACTTGGGGAACACCATTAATGCCATACTGTCCGGGAATGTTGGTCAGGTTGCTGGAATAAGGTTGCACGCGCGAAGTGCCAATACGAGTGTAGCCGACGCGAGCTTCGTTAATGAGCGTGGGGGAGATCGAATGCGTCCAGCTCAACACGTCGCTGTTGGTGGCTGCGGTTTGGAAACCCTGGTTGAAGCCGCCGCCATCGGCGAAGCCAGTAAACGGACCGGGCTTGAAGATTGGCTCGTTGGCAAAGTTTACCCGGCCAAACACCTGATCGCGGTCGCTGAAATCGTGATCGATACGTGCGCCACCGTTGTCCACCGTATCCGACTCGACCGGATCGCTGATGTAGTTATTGAAAATAGCGTGCGTCGCTCCCGCATTGGGGGTCGGATAAAGGCTTAGCAGTTTCACAACATTTGGATCAATGCGGTTTGGAGAAATCTGATTGTTCAGAAATGGCTGGCGGATGAACGTTCCAGGCCCGATTTGCTGAGTGGTCGAAGGATCAAAGATCGTGCCCAGGGGAAAGACACGCCCAAGCGCGTCTTTCTGAGTTCCGCTCTGTCCCGTAATCAGTTCGGAAAAATCCGTGAACCCGCTACTCCGCTCTTCCACCGTGGGCACTGTTGAAACGTAGGGCTGCGCCTGGCGAATGCGCGTGCCTTCATAATCGATGAAAAAGAACGTCTTGTTCTTGCCATTGTAGATGTGGGGAATTGTTACCGGGCCGCCCAGCGTGGCGCCGAACTGGTTCTGGCGGTATTCGCCTTTAGTGGTTTCAAAGAAGTTTTTAGCGTCAAGGCCGCTGTTGCGCAGAAATTCCCATGCGTCGCCATGGATCGCATTGCCGCCGCTTTTCGAGGTCGCGTTTAAGATGGCGCCTCCAGCACGGCCAAATTCCGCGCTGAAGTCGCTCGTCTGCACCTTGAATTCCTGAATGGCGTCGACCGGCGGCAGCACAACGTAAGACGTGCTGTTCAGAAAGTCCACGAGGTCGGCATTGTCGTCCATGCCGTCGAGCAGATAATTATTCTGTGCGGGGCGCACGCCGTTAGCCGAAAAGGTGCCCGAGGAATCCAGGCCGCGGCCTTCTTGGCCACCCGAGGTGACGCCGGCCGAAATTTGGGCGAGAAACGTGTAATTGCGGCCATTGAGCGGGAGGTCGTTCACCTGCCGCTGCCCGACAACTTGGCCGACGGAGGCCGATGCGGTTTCGAGCAGGGGCGGCGCCGCTGTTACCTGAACCGTCTGCGTGACTGAGCCAGTTTGGAGCGCGAAGCTGACGTTGACGGTAGCTTGCACTTGCACCGAGACGTCCTTATGAACTGCTTGTTGGAAACCATGGAAGGAGGCTTCCACCGTGTAGGTGCCAATCTTGATGGGGGTAAACGTGTAGCTTCCCGACGAATCGGTGGTCGTAGTCAGCTTGAGGCTGGTGCCTTGGTTAATCAAATCGACGGTCGCGCCCGGGATTATCGCGCCGCTTGGGTCTGTGACCGTGCCGGTGATGGTGCCGGTATCGACCTGCGCAAAGAGCCGCGACGATCCCGCCACCGCAAGAACCAAAACTACCAAGCTCAGAGCCTGCAAAAACCTCACAAACTGGCGCATGGAGTTTCCTCCTCCTCTCAAGTTCGCGTAAACGTCTACGTAAGCGCATTGCAATCCTGCCGCAACTATAATATGTTTGTCAAGCGAAATGTAATGGGAATGAACTAGTCTTAAAATAAGAGTTTTATAATCAATAAGGTAAAGCGGAAAGGCACTGTCCGTTGATTAACGCTGCGGCTCTTGGAACGCGGCAGCTTGCTGCTGCTGATAACGGCCAAGCAAACGCGCGCGTCTAAGGATGGGAACCACAAGGCATCCTTAAGCGTATCGGCAAGGGGACCTCAAAATGGGACATCGAATGGAAGATGTGGCTGAGCAGGCAAATGTTTCGATTGCGACGGTCTCCCACGTGGTCAACAAGACGCGCTACGTCGCTCCGGACACGAAGAAGCGCGTCCTCAAAGCAATTCAGGAGCTGAATTATTACAAGGATGCGCACGCACGAAGGCTGGCGATTGGCCAGAGCGATTTCTTTGGCTTGATCGTTTCTGACATTGGAAATCCTTTCTTTCCCGAATTGATCAAGAGCTTTGAAACGGCGGCGCTCGACCGCGGCTTCGACCTGATGCTCTCCAACACCAACTACGACCCCCGCCGGACGCAACAAGCCGTCCGCAAGATGATCGAAAACAAGGTGAGGGGCGTGGCGGTGATGACCTCGGAATTCAGCTCGGCGCTGACCACGGAACTCACGGCGAACCGCGTGGCGGTGGTGTTTCTGGACCAG
>DASZAA010000211.1:0-18455 GCA_035945615.1 Terriglobia bacterium | reverse complement strand
ACCGAAGCGTAGTCAATGCGCAGGCCGGAGCGAAACGGCGCTCCTATCTCGCCGTGATCCCCACGCTCATCCATCACGAGTTTGGGCCCCTGCCACCTGCCTCTAAGATCGAAGAATCCCCAGTACCCTCCCGTATTGATGATTCTGTGCTCTAGAAGACGGAAAGCCATCAGACTGTCATTGGTACTCCGCCACCCACCGTAGATCGTCCCGCTCAGGTCGAGATACTGAGTCACGCCCGGCGAAGTGCAGAGCCACCCCGAGCCCTGTAAACCGCCCGTCGGACGCAGGCCTTCAAGATGGAGGTGAGAAAAATGAGAAGACGGGTAGAAATTAATATACAGCGGATACTCTGTTCCGTTTTTTGTGACAAGCTCGCCGTATCCGTGCCATGTGAGCAGGGGCGTCCAGCGTCCGCCGATATGGAATGCCCATGGGTCAGTTATTGCAACCACGCCATAAAACAGGGCGACGGCGAGAATCCCTACAAACAGCAGCGAAAAAAGTTTGGTGAGGCAGCCGCGCCGTGCTCGCCGGCCGAGGTTCGGGACTTGTCCGGAGAGATATTCCTTGATGAGTTCAGCCTGCTGTTGCTGCGGCGTGGAAGGATTGTCCATTTTCGTTTCCTCACAGATGAAAAGTGAAGCGTGCTAAGGCTTCGTCACGTTCGCTTCGTAATGCTCCTTTTGCACCGTTCCGTCGTTGTTATGCTGTTCAACATCCAGAACGAACTTGACGGGACATCCGTTCCGCGTCACCCATGCAGCGCCCTTCACGGACCCATTCGCGCCTAACACGCTTCGAATTAACGAAGCGTCGGCCGGCTTGTCCTGCGCAGTGTCGATCGCATACTTGATCGTTTTCTCCCCATTCACACCCTCCGAGCCCGCGCGCACTGTGGCCGATGAGCTGTTCACCAGTGCGAACGTGCTTGCCGGAAGCGGCCCGGTCAAAGCGAGTACGGCCGTACTCCAACTCGTGCTATCGGAACGAACGCTGTGGATTGCCCGCGTGCTGGAACCGTCGATCAGCGTGCCTGCAATCGAATCGGGCGTCACATCCGCCTCCCAGTCCGCGTTTGTCATCGGCGGCACTACTTTTTTAAACGACCAGTGAAACGGCACAGGAGCTTTTCGAATGCGGTCCGCGACGCACTGGAGGTCAATCCCTGGATTGTCGCTGCTGGTCGAGGATATATCGGACGTAACCGCTGTCTTCGATGCCGTTTCCACAGTGCCTTTCTCAACTTGTTGGGGAGGAGTGACGTTGCATCCCACAGCGGCCAGCAGCAAACCGGTCGCCGCCAATGCAAACACCCGCGTGTGACCAGCCATTTGCCAGTTCACGTCAATCTCTTCCTTTCATGACGCTCAGCAATGACTCATCAGCGCGACCATTCTCGCCACGTCAACGCAACGCGCCGCGAGACGCCAACCATTTTTCGGTTCACGCGGTTCTCCCATCAGACAGCCACACGGATAAAAGCGAACCGTGCGTTAGCGTCGCTGACGGACGCTGTGTAGAAAGTTGTCACACCGCGTCGGCGACCTCATTCTTCTTTTCAGTTCATGTCGGCTGGGCAGGTTGCGCCAATCCAGTTGCTAGTGTAATCCCCGTGAGAATGCACTGTTCCGCTTCCGAAAGGGGTGCTGCCACTCCAAGTCACATCCATCGATCCCGTGAGGTGTTCCGTGTCTGCAAGATGGAATTTGCCGCGTCCCTCGCCGGTCATGCCGCCACCCACTGAGCAACCCTTCCCCTCCACGTCTATGTCAGTCGCTGTGGACTTCAGCACAGTCAAGGTGGAACACTTTACTCCCAACCCCTTCGTCGTCCAATTATTGGGGCTCAGGTCCTTTGGCTTTAGACAACTCTTGTACGTCGTTGTTGGTTTCAAGGCCGCCGCAAACTGGGGTGGAAGCCCGCTATACTTCATTGTCGTTGTCGTTTGCCAAAGCCCGGTCCTCGCGTTTAGTGGAGTCAACTGCACGGGTGTTGCTGGAGCAGTCGTTCCGGACTGCGCCAGCAGAACCGTTGCCGCAAGTCCTAGCGAAGCCGCCAAACCAATCACTGCCACTGCAATTGCTTTTCTCATTCCACTCCTCCTTAGAAGTTTTGAATCCGGCTTGAAATTCGTGGCCCGTGCTGCCCGATGACTTCAAATTCGCGCCGCGATGGATGCGGCGAGATCCTTCGCCTGCTTTTCATTCGCGGGATCGATTGAGATGTAGTAACGAACTTTGCCTTTCAGAACATGAATCGCATGGCTGTTATCCATGTACGCGGAATCTCCTATGGTCGGCTTCGATTTGGCCGGGAACCACATGGACAACTTATCGAAGGTCTGCTTCGCCTCCGCGGCCGTCTGCTCGAAGTAAACGATGAAAGTAACCTTTGTGTTCGGACCTTTTTGCGAAGCGTACTGGCACTGCGTGCCCCATGGCTGTTTGCCATAGGCTGGCGGCCATTTGCTCTCCCCAGGCGCGCCGAACGGCTGCCCGAGGACCTTCTGAATCTGTGCTGGGGTAAGCAGAGCGCAGTTGTCAGCCGTCGGCGCCGCGTAGGCCGTTCGAGAAACGCCCAGCGCGCACAGAAAAAATGCTCCCAAGATTACTGCGACTTTAGATTTCCAGTTCATATCGTTCTCCTCCTCAAATTTGATCTTCGGCTCGCGGTGGCGACTAATCATCCACTCCCACGGCAGCCCTTCACAGCTTTGCAAGAACATCTTGTGCGAGAGTTTTTTCCTTGGCCTTGATTTGGTCAGGCGTAAAGGGGGTACCGTTGCGCTGTACTCGTATGCCGAACGCGACGCTTCCCTTCTTAACGCGGAGCTCCATGGCCTTGCCGGAGGTCATGCTGAGGTAGTAGGCGTCATCGCCCAAGCCGCTAACGTGTGTTTCGGTGGTTGGTGCGTTTGGCATCTTGGCTACGGCATACCCCTGCGTGTATCCCTGCATAATCAGGATCCCGACATTGACTCTCCGTCTTGGGGAGCCAGGCTTGACGCCGGTCTGAACCCATATGCACAAGTTGGGACCGAAGCTTTTGCCGGCGGCAGGGACGCCCAGAACAGCGTTGACTTGGGCCGCCGTGAGCAGGGAGCACGCATCCGTGGGTGGCGCCGCGTATGCCACTTGTGAACCGCACAGCACGAAGATGAAACTGGTGCCGAGAATCGCCATAGCTTTATGTTTCCAATTCATTGCCATCCTCCTCAAAGCTATTTCGCCAGGGCAACTTCCACTCGTCGGTTCAAGAATCTTCCATTCGCCGTTGCGTTATCGGCGACAGGCCGCGTGGCGCCAAATCCTTGCGGCTCGAGTCGATTTGCCGCGACGCCGTGCGCCGTAAGCCAGGCGATCACGGAAGCGGCGCGCGCTTTCGACAACGGAACGTTCAGTTTGTCCGAGCCCTGATTGTCGGTGTGGCCTGAGATAATCCAGCGCGAGCCGGCATGGTTGTCAATCAGGCCAAGCACCGCGTTCAGCGCCGGCAGGCTGTCCGACCGGAGCTTCGACGAACCCGTGTCGAAATGAATTCCGTAAATTTCGGCGGAACCGGTCTGCGCGATGGATTGTTCGAGTGCCGCAGTGCTCTCTTGATGGCGGTGCAGTTGAATGTCAGCATTTCCGGTCTGCCCGGCCGGCAAATCGACCGGCACGGAATTTTCGTCGTATCCCGGCGCACTTGCTGTTGCAACAACCAGCCCTGCTGGAAGCTGTTTCAGTTCGCATTTTCCTTGGCGGTCCGCGGCAGCAGACGTAAGACCGGCACTGACCATCGCGCCGGCAATGGGCTTATGCGTGTCCGCGTCCGTCACGGTGGTGGTGAGCGACACCTCGTATTTGAAGTTGTGCGGATTCACCAAAATGCGAACAAAGTCAATCGCATAGCCGTCGGGGACATGAGTGGTCGGATCGTCAATCAACAGATCTACTGTCCCGGATTTCAGCAGCGGCCAATACTCCGGCAGGAGTCGGAGAGTCAGCAGTTTACCGATCGGCCCGCTCTGGTCCAGCGAATTTATCGCGTACTCGAAACTCGGAATTCGCGTGCCATTCAGGCTCACTTGGAAGTGCGAGTGCATCGGACGTGGTTGAAAGTCATCCACAAAGATCTGGAAAACCACGGCGTCGACTCTGGCGGGCAGGGCACCGACTGACATCACAACTGGAACTGGATCTGTAAGCTCGCGTTCTCGTGTGCACTTCGGAGCCCAGTACCGTGTCATTTCTTGCTGGCCTTCTTCTTTGGACGCGATAACTATCGGCGCGTTCGGATCTTCGAGTTGCGTTTCAAAATCGCGTACCAGGAAGCAATCTGCGAGCGAGCCGCTATATCCGTCGCTTGGTAGTCTTAGTGCTTGCTTCACAATCACATCCACAGCGATACGGTCTGCTTGGCCTGGGACGTGCTGTATGCTCATGTGTACAGGCATCACCCCGGTGCCCAGCATGATGCGGTCCGTTCCCGGCGGCGCGTTCGGCGGGATGTGATCGATATTCGGCCATGGGTGGCCCGGCGTGGATTGCCCGGAAAAAGGGTCGAATCCTTTGGGCCAGCCAAAGCTGAGGTTGTTGATGTCGCCCGTGCGCACAACCAAGTCTGCTTCCGGACCGCCCACGGTGCGTTCGTATTCCAGCGGCCAGTCATGCGCTGGATCTCCCGTGCCGGCGACCGGCACGATGGGAGCGGGCTTGGGAAGCGGCGGCGGGATCAGCGCGGCATCGACCGCTGCCGAGGCTGCGGCAATAGCGGCAGGGGAACCAGGCGCAGGATTGGATCCGCCAGCGGAACCGGGCGAGGATGCGGAGCCAGAAGCCGCGCCAGAAATTCCCGGGATCGCATTCGGTGGATTCGTTCCGCCCTGTTTCTGCGCGTTTTGTGCGAGGGCGTTTGCGGCAGCGGCCAGGTCGTTTGTGCTTTTATTGACGTCTGCCGGCGACGGTCCATTCGCTCTTTGAGCCGAACCGTTTGTTGCGCCCCCCAGATTCTTGAAGTTTTTCTCGATGTCGGACGCGGCTTGCATCTCGGCTGCCTTCTGCTTCGCGCGATGAGCTGCGTTAATGAAACCGGCGATCGCCACGACCAACACCAACACTGCGACCACGACAGCGCCGCCAATGATTGCCCCTTTCGGAATTCCAGCCGCAGACTTCCCGGAGGAAACAGCAGGCTGAGATCCGACTCCGCCTACGGCCACACTACCGGGCGTTGCGCCCGCAGCTTTTTCCGCAGACGCAGTAGCGCTTGTTGCCTGCGAAATTGGAACGGCCGCCGCAACGCCAGCCGCAGCTCCGCATTTCGTGCAGAACTTCGTCTCGCCGAGAAGAGGCGCGCCGCATTTTGTGCAAAAGCGCCTCGGCGCGACGGGCTCGCTCGCATTTTCGCGTCGCGCGCCGCATTTCGTACAGAACGCGTCGCGCTCAGTCAGCGCCGCTCCACATTGACTGCACGTAGTTGCCATCTCAACCTCCGCTCACCGATGCACCGCAAGCGAGCCGGTCATTCTCTAACTTGCTCCAACTTGCCAACGTTCTCCATCTCATTTCTTGATTCGGGCTATCTCGAAGTTCCGATTCTGCACACCATTCGGGAAAACGGCCTGCTACTTTTTCGGCATGCATCCCTGAATAGACGGGATTGCCGATACTCCCGACTTCTTGAAGACCTCGACGCCTTTGTCCGGCGGGATAGAGCCGCTGATGGAGCCGAGCATATCCTTGTCTATGCCTGCTTGAACTAAATAGTTCTGGTAATACTGTTGGCACGGAACCGGACTGAGCAGGCCTGCCCCCATCAGGCCCTGGCCGGCGTAAGCCACTGACGCGACCCACTGGACGTAAGCTGCGCGCGGCAGCTTGAAGTAATCGTCCGACTGCGGGTACTTGATGTTGACAGTGTGCTTGCTGGCGTATGCCGCGCTCAATTGACCTTCGAGACCGTCCGCCATGTCCGCGCCTTTTTGGTTCAACGCGCTGGGGAGCCGGTTGGCCAACGCCCAAAGGAAGCTATCCTTGCTGAACGTCATCGCGAATTTCGGCGCGTTGATGGCCACCACTACGCCATGCGCTGCCTTAGCGGATGAGGTCGTGCTCGATATATCAGGTGTTACATCGAGAGAATTGTTCACCGCCGAAGAGCCGTCTATGCCTCCTTCTCCTTTATAGGTGATGGTGAAATGGCCCTGCGCAGCGGCCTTCTCTCCAAAGCCGGGCTTAAAAATAAAATTGGCGTAGATCTGAAAGAGAAAAGGAATGTCATCCGGGCTGTCCACCAGCCCGGAATACAAAGGGGCCATTCTGAGCCGTGATTCTCCAATGCCCTGACCTGCAGCAGTGGTCTGGGCCATCCAGGTGACGTCCAGCGTGCCGTCAGTCGGAACCGTGAAGGTTGCCTGCTGCAGCTTGTCCTGATGAATCACCACCAGGAAATTGTAGCCGCCATTTACCTGACCCTTGCCGGTAACGCTGGCCGATAGCCCATTGTTTTCTTTGAACGCAGTGAACGAATAGCTGCTCGCCGTGCCATTCGTTGTATATTTCCACGGCTGTTCTCCGGGGCTTTGCTCGTGATAGGGCTCGGCGATGTCCGCCCAGGGATTGCCAGGACTGTTTGAGCCACCAGGCTCGGTCGCAGTCTGCGGCGTTTCTTTGAGCATCTGCATGGTACCGTCATTTATGAAGTCGGTGAGCGAGGCGGAACTCACACCCACCGCAACCTCGGCCGCTGGGGTCTTTATTTTTTTGACTGCTCCAACCTTGAGGACGCCGAGTTTCTTGATGAACATGACGTCTCCGGCGGCCAAGCTGTTAGCGCAGGCGGAGCCTTTGAGGACAACCACCTGCGCATCGTGGCTTACGCCCACTATCGCGTACGGATCGATTCGAATCGTGTTGCTCGTGTAGCGGCTTGGCTTCCCATTGTTCTGCCCGACTTGCAGCTTCCCGCTCGCTGACTTCAGCCACGTCGCCACAATCGTGGCGATCATCGGGCTTCCATTTCCCATCGAACATGACGATTGCTGTGGGGCCGTTGCCGTGAATTGGGCCGTGCTTTGGCCCCCGGGCACTTTCACCGTCGCCGGTACGGTTGCCCCACCACCGTTCAGTGTGATCGTCACTCCGCCCTTCCGCACGGTTTTCTGCATCAAAGGTGGTTGGCCCTTCGGCGCGACGTTCTTGTAATAGGTCACGTCTATCGGCGCAGCATGCTGCAGCGTTGCCGTGCCGCGCGCCGAGCCTCCCCAGTTCACCGTGCCGGGTTGCACGGAGACCGAGGAAACGCCGTTTGGCTCTATTGTTAGCTTGAATGCCGTCACGACTTTGTTGTACGTGACTTCGATCGTTAGCACCATGGTCTTCGCCACTGGCTTGGTGATCGCCATGATTTTCTGCGGAGTGCCGGTAGCGCCTGCGGGTACGGTTAAGCTTGTCGGCGCTAGTGTAACGAGCGGCTTATCGGCTGGGGCGGCTGCGATGCTTAACTTGCCGCCTCCGCTCGGCGCCGGTTGGGCCAAGAGGACTTGCGCGTATGCAACATCTCCGCCCACCACCGGAGCGTTAGTCCAAGTCAACGTGACATTCGGAGAGGGATTGTTTCCGATCGCGCCTCCTCGCGCGAGCGCGGAAGGGGCGCCTTGCGCCACCAGCAATGCCACGGCTGCCGCAATCACGCAGCCGAATATCCCCGACGACCGACGACCGCCTTTATCGCGCCGCATATCCCACCCCTCCGTTTTTTTTCGCATCGCGGAGCTCTCTCTTCCGCGCTCAAGAATCTCTTGTGAGCCAAAGCTCACCGTGGCGTTTACAAAACTTAGTGCACCTGCTTCGCTGCAATGTCCCCAATCCATGGAATGCGAAATTCGCGCTCGCTATACGCTTGAAACATCAAGAACAGCCACAGCGCAAAAATTCCCAGACCAAATAGCCAGTCCAGTGGCAAGGCCACGGTAAGCACCCAGAATCCCCCGATGCTCACCAAAATTCCCACAATGATGTTCCACACAATCGCGAGCGCCACGACTGCCACGTTGAGAATAATCGATTGGATCGCGTGAAACCGAACAGAGCGGTTGTTTTTGTACGGCTCAAGTACCAGGAACAAAATTCCCGTAATCGCTCCCAGTGCATACGAAAGCGCCGCCGCCATATTCATGGTCAGCCCGGGCGCGCTGGCTGTGCCGGTCGCTGTTCCGCTGGAAACGGTGCTGGTGCCGACGGCCATCGCCGGAGCGGCCGCAGCCGAACCGCTTGCTGGCGCGCTTGCTTGCGCCCTTGGCTGCCCGCAAGCTCCGCAGAACGCGCTGTCCTCCGCTATCGCTGCACCACACTTCGTACAATTTGCCATGTCAAACTCCTCTCGTTTCGTCGTTAATCGTTTCTCAATTCGGGCCGCTTACTTGAACTCGCGTCTAATCGCGCTTTCGCCTCGGCGCAGAGCAACTAGCGTTTCGTGACGTCGCCCTCGAAATGTGTCTTCTTGACGCTGCCGTTTTTCTGATCCTGCTCAAAATCAATTGCGTATTTCACCAAGCATCCCGTGTCGCTCGTCACCCAGGCGGAGCCGACGATCTTGTAGTCCTTCACCGCCATCAGCGAAAGGAATGTGGCCTTCTGCGCCGCCGGCTCGTTTGCGGTATCAATCGAGTATTTAATCGCGTTGTAGCCGTTGACGCTTCCCGCGCCGGCGGATTTCGCGGCGTCCTGCGCCGCCACCAGTTCTCCGTGCCACGGCACAGGCTTCATTAGGTCAAAATCAATTTCCATTTCCGTGACCTGCGCCCGCGCCAGATGTTTGGTATCGGTGGACGTTTGTCCGGCGCTCGTGTCATGTTTCGTATAGTCGATGGTGGCCGGCGTGACGTCCGCTTCAACGCTCGAGGCGTCCTGCGCCGAAGATTTCTCGGCGAATGACAGATGGAACGGCTCCGGCGGATTCTTGATCATTTGCTGTAGACAGACGCTCGCGCCGGTCGGGTTGAATCTGTTCGACTGTGTCATGGGAACAACAGGTGTGGAACCTTCCTCGGCCTTGCTCTGCGATCCGAAATTGCATCCTGACGCCACCGTCAGCGTTGCTCCCATCGCAATCCACATTAAGTGCCGCACAAAACGAAATTCGCGTCGTCTCATCGGCGCTCCTTCACTGCGCAAACTCCTTGGCGCCCTTGCTGCTCACTAACGTTCGCCGGTGTTGACCGCCGTCACGCAATCGCCCGTTCGTGTTCCTCTGACCGTGAACTTCAGAGAAACTCCCTGGCTCGCCTTGGGCTTCACCGTTCTCACCATCGAAAATCCCGTGGCGCTAACGTTTCCTTCCACATGCACCGTGCGGTTCGAACACTCCGCGTCGTACGAAATCTTCCCGCCAATATTCCTGAATTGTTTCACGGAGCAGGATTCTTCTTGTTTCGGCCTCACAGTCACCTGGTCACTGAAAATTTTCTCCGGATTGTCCAAATCATGCGGCGTAATACAACGTGTGCCGCTTCGCGATTCGTTCTGCCTCTGGTTTTGCACTTCATATGTAATCGTCAGCGCATACTTGCCGGGCTTCAGATCAACATTCGCGGCTGGCGCGCTGCCGCCGAACAAACCGGCAAACGCAATCACCGCAGCGCTCTTCACTCGATAGTTTCGTTTCATCATTTGCGCCGCTCGACGCTGCTCTCTCGTGCTTTCATGGCGTGCTCACCTGCCTTCATGCACTACTGCGCGTCATCGGAAACCCGGAACGACCACAGCGTGTCGAACATGAGCCCGGGACCCTGACCGCGCGCCACGTCGCCGCCCGAGAATTTCTCGGTCTTCGAAACCGGCCGCAACACAACCGCATACTCGCCTGGAAGCAGCGCCGCCTGCGGCGACATTTGGTATTCGCCCGCCTTGTTTTTTTGCAGGGTTACGGCGACGCGGTCCTCCACAAATGACGAATAAACCGCCCAGTCCGCAGCATCGTGTGAACGGACATCTTGTTTGCCTGTTGTTGCGCCGACTAAACGGCAAGTATTCTGCGCGGGAGTGAGCTTCACGATTTCCGGCGCGAATTCATTCGCATTCACGCCGGGGGCATTTGCGAAGCTCACAGAAAACTTCGGCATGGTCGTTTGCAGCACGTTCGCCGACGCGGGACCCGGCACACCCCACACATACGTGACGGTCGGCTGGCGCCGCGCCATCATTCCTCCAAAAATGCCTCCCGCCTGTTCCACGGCTGAGCCACCGACGGCCGAGTTCATGTGCGATGCTGCGCCCCAAGTCGCATCATTGACACCGGCTTGAATTCCTTGCGTCACTGCGGAATCGCCAGCCAAGCTGGCCATGGATGTTGGCTTTGTCTTGGTTTCCGCCAGTTGCGTTTTCTCCAACGGCAGCGCTTCCGCGCCACCACTCTCCAGAACCGTCACCGAGGGCATCTGCCATCTGGGTCCCGGCGCAGCAGCGGGCGCCGGACTCGCGCCTCCGGCATCAGCATTCGCCGGAGCCGCTGCGCCCGCACCGTTCCCTCCCTGTTGCGCCACGAGAATGGCTTTTATTTCGTTGTCCGTGACGCCGTTTTTTTTCAGCTTGATCACTCCATCCGTCGACGTGTCGTAATTCCCCGGATTCGCCTGGATCGTCGCCACCACGATGGATTCCGACAGTCCAGCCTTCACCATTTTGACCACATCGTCGTTCTTCAGCACCTTCTGCCCCTGCTGCGCATGAAGCGCCGGAGCAACGGCTAACGCCATCGCCAGAATTCCGATTCGCCAAGCTTGTTTCGTCGACATTTTTCGCTCCTTTTTGGAAGGTTCTTCCATTCGTCCCGTCTAGTTGACTGGGCCGAAGTAGACGCCGCCTTCACTTCCGTAGATCCTTGTCTGACCGTCTCCTCGCGTAACCAAAACCTGTGCAGGGAGAACCAGCCCGGCAGTTGACGGGCCGGAATGATTTGCCGGGCGCGGGGAGAATGTCACAACAACGGAGTTGTCACTCCATGACAGAGTGTTAGCGTCAACGATGAAAAACGGCTGCGAGGTCCACACGGCGACGTTGTAATTGGAAGGGTAAGACGCCGTTTGGTTTTGCGTCGGCGAGGTCACGGGTGGCACTGGCCGTTTGACTGCGGGCATACTGCCGAATGAGCAGCCCCAGATCGTGTACTGCGGTCCAACCGTGAGCGTCTTGCCATCGGAAGTTCCCGATACGAAGAGAATTCGGAATGAAGGGTCCTTCGCGCAGGCGGACGCTACTTGCAGATTGACTTGCGATGGGACCTGCCCCATCGCCGCAAGAGAACCTACCGTGCGCGGCGCAGACACGGTCGAAACGCCTGTGCCGCCGACGTTTATCGCCGACTTTGGCTCAGAGGTTGACGGCGAGCCCTTGCCGGGCGCTTGGGCAGAGTTTGCCCAGTTCGCAAAGTTCTTGTCCTGTGTCACGCCTCGTTCCGTCGTCATCGGCTCATACTCGGTTCGTCCATTTCCTTTCAACGGAATGGTTGTAGGTCCTGCTTTAGAGCCGGTATTCCCCTGCGCGTTCATGGTCCGGCTTGGCCCGACCGTGCCCACAGGAGCTGGCCGGACGCTGCCATCGCCGAGCAGCATTTTCTGCGAGTCGGGAACCAAGAGCGCTGCGTTCTTGGGCGGATAGGGCTGCGGACTTAGCTCAACCGTGCCCCCGGGGCCTACGGAGCGCATGCGGGCGCCCAGCGGAGCCAACAGGCGCGCCGGCACAAGCATAAAGTTCACATTGGATGCGATGTCTGCGCACGAACTCCAACCCGACGACAGGTCCGACGACGAGGGATTCACCGGACCGCCCGGGGCGCACGCCGGAGTGCCTGTCGTGATCGTGATGCTCTTGCTACCGCCGCTCGGCAACGCCGCAGGAGAAAACGCAGCGGAGGTTGTGACGTTGGCCTGCACTTGCAGATTCTCGTCAATCGGCAGACCCTTCACGGCATACCTGCAAACGGCATCGTTTCCCACATTCCCCATGTAAGCGAAACTGCCGGTCATCGTGACGAGAGGGATTCCCGCTCTACTCACTGTCACCGACAGGTCGGCGCAACTATTTGGCGGCGAGTGCTTGAGGGCGCTGGCGTCCCAGTACATGTAGCCCTCGACGACGCCCTGACCGGGCTGGCGCTGCCCCTGCTGCCGATGCGGCTGCGGCCCGGGAGCGATCACATTGGGGACAGGCCGCGGCGCTGTCGTCAGCGGCTTCTGCGCCTGCTGCGCCAACGAAACCCGGCAAAATGCCGTGCTACTCAGAGCCAGCACTCCAAAGAGCAGCACGCTTCTTGTTTTCTTCATGATCAAATCTCCTCTTGCTCCAGTCCTCGATCTACTCTTGCGCGCTCTCCGGATCGCCCCCCCGTTCACCACGGGCTCACGCCGCGCGGACCCCACACGGTTATCCACAAGCTGTAAGCGGAGACGCTCGCATAATCGAGAGGGTCTCCGGCCTTGCCATTCGGCCAGCAGCCTTGCTCTTGCCACGAGATCTGAAAAGAGGATGGGGAGGTGTAATTAATGCCCCAATTGCCGTTTGTCGAGTACGCGTATTGGTATTGGCCGTTGCCGCCGGTCTGACACGCAGCGAGCGTAAGATCGGAGTGGTACAGCTGCACGCCATTGTTAGCTAGACGAAATCCTGGCGCAAAGTGGAACTGATAGGTGTCTGTGCCGCCGGGAAACGTGTACGAGCCGGGAAACGTGAAGCTAATTCTGTTCCGATCGACCCCGAGAGTGTGCTGTGGTGAACTGTATATCCAGGGCGTCTCATACAACGGGAGAACAGAACTGCCGGTTGAATCGTTGACCGCAGCGAGCTGAAGAGTGACCGCGCTGGGCAATTGCGGAACGGAAGTTAGCGTTTGAAAGTCGTACGCTGCCGCGAAATTGAAGCCGGTCGCCTGATAGAGTTGCCCGCTCGCCGTCTTCACCACCAGCGTGACGTTATTCGTGTCGTAGAGGCCGCCGGCGTTTGGATCAATCTGCGCTACGATTTGCCGGTCGCTCCAACCATTTGGCGGGATCTGAAATGTCACTCGGTCAGGAAACATCGGAGTGCCCAGTCGCGCGAATCTGTTTCGAGTATTTGGGTAGTGCACGCCACTCAAATACACTTGGCCGGGTGTGGTTCCAAAGCCGCAGCCTTGGATTACAAATGTGCCTTCCGGCCCGCTGATTGGGCTGAAGTACACGCGGGATTTTTGACCATCAACGGTCCCGATTCCGTTGATGCAGACTTGTGTCTGTGCCTGTTTTGCGGTCGCCGCTCGCGTCATAAGCGACGGTGCCGGGTGCTGCCCTCCCGTCGGCTGCTGGCGCTGCGGACCATTGGGCGTCAACGTAGTCGCCTGTGATCCCGCAGCTGTCCCAATTGGCGTGCTTCCTTGCGCCGACATCGTTTGGCTCGGCCCCACCTGGGCTGGGGATCCCTTCGGCGGGTATGGCTGCGGACTCAAATCATCTGCTCTCGCGCTGCCGCCGTTGAGCAGCGTGCCGCCTTGACTTGCCCCGCCGGTTCCGTTAAGCAAAGTGGGATTTTGGTTTGCGCCGCCCGCGAGTAATGTCGCACCTGCCGGCCCTCCCGTTGGCGTTCCGGCTGGTCGCACTCCTCCTGTGAATGCGGGCGCTAGCAAGGGTCGTGCCGCTGCGCTTTGCTGTCGCAGTTTCGCGATGATCGCGCTGTTCGAGCCGCTGCCAAGTTCGCTCGGAGCGCTTGGCTTTGGCCCAATTGGAATGGCGCGCGTCAGTGCCTGAATAACTATCCTGTTCTTCTGCCACGGTTGCGTGCCGCCTTGCGTCGGCGGACCAGGGACCACTCCCGTCACGTTGCGTCCGTACTGCGCCGCCGCTCCAGATCCGCCGCCAGAAACTGAGCCAGAGGCAGAATTCGACCTGCCGCGCGGTATAAGGGGCTGAAGCGTACGATTCGTTTCTGCGCCGGTTGACCCGGGACCTCCAGAGCCACTGCTGCCACCTGTAACCGAATGCAGGCCAGAACCGCCAGGGTTAATTCCCGAATTCAGGACGCCAGAACCCGTGCCGCCGGAACCGCCGCCACTGTTACCCGTCGGCCTGCCCGAGCCGCACGCATTGACTGGCACGTGTGTTGCGACGGTAAGTACTGGATTACTGCCTGTAAAGCGATTGAACCCGTGTCCTGCAATGCGCGCGCCCACGCCATTTCCAATGGCAGCGACCTGCAGTAGCGACATGTCCCAATTATCTGGGCTTAGGAACGCTTGAGGTATCTCCCACGGCGCTGCGGGAGTAAGCACGCTCGGAAGGCTGTTGAAGTTAAAACCGCCATCGGCAATGTGAATCAACCTGAACCCTATAATCTGGTTCGGAGGCACCGGTTGATTGAGTGGAATGGCCACGGTATTGGTGCTATTGTTCGGCCAGTTCTGGCTTTTATTAACGTTCAGCGCAACTTGGGGAGCCCTGCCGCCGGCAAAAAGAATTTGAATGTTCAAGTTGTCTTTGCCGCCACGCAAGTCGTCGCCGCCCGTAACGATCCTGAGCCGAATTTGCGTCACCAAGCACTGCCCGCTGTTTCCGCCCGGACCGCCACCTTGCCCGTAAGCCGCGCTAGCCGCGAAAATACAGCAGGCCATCAGCAACGTGGCCTGTTGGAGAAACTTTGCCATATTGTTCCCGATTGGCTGTTTCATGGGTCGACCCTCCCAAAATGACTTTCACAATTCGTGCGCGTGGAAACATGAAATAGCGGAAGATTGCCGCGGCGTCAAAGGACGAAGCTGCGACGATTTTGTGACCTGCTAATTCCTTGAAAAATCAACTATTGCTGAGTTCCCTGACCTAATCACTCGCCTTGTATTAAGTCGTGTTATACTCCGCGCCAACGATCCACAGCCTTGTGCGAGGGCGCATGAGCGTTCCTACAACCTCACGGCTGTTACGATTTGGGCTCTTTGAAGTGGACTTGGAGAATGCCCGTCTTACGCGTAAAGGCGTGCGCATTCGCCTGCAGGAGCAGTCCTTTCGCATCCTCGGAATGCTTCTTGACCGGGCTGGTCAAATTGTCACGCGCGAAGAACTGCGCAAAGATTTGTGGCCCACCGGGACTTACGTTGATTTCGACGGCAGCCTAAACGCTGCTCTCAAGCGCCTTCGAGCCGCTCTCGACGATGACGCGGATAATCCGCGATTCATCGAAACCGTTACCAAACGCGGCTACCGTTTCATCGCGCCGGTGACGACAGAAAATTCGACACTGAGCGCTGATTCAGTAATTCCCGTCCCAATTGTTCAGCCTGTTGCAGTCGAAGAACCCCCGGCTGGCCGATACTCTCTCCCGTCCTATTCGAGTCGTCGGTGGCTCGCAGGTATCACTGCCGTTGTGGTCGTTTTCGCTGCGGTAATGATTTTTGTCTTTCGCAGACGCGCTGCGGTTCCTTCAACTCCATCCGCGGAGGCGAACGTTGACCTCGGGGCAATTGGCCGCTCCGTCGCTGTACTTGGTTTCCAAAATGCCACCGGCCGGAGCGGCGACGCGTGGCTATCCACCGCGCTCGCGGAAATGTTGCGGACGGAACTCGGCGCCGGCGGCAAGCTGCGCGTCGTTTCCGGAGAAAATGTTGCCCAATTTCGCATAAGTTCGCCTTGGTCTGAGACGGATTCCCTCAGCCGGCAAACGACTTCGCGCATTGGAAAGGCCCTCAATAGCGACCTGCTTGTTCTCGGTTCCTTCGCTGCTCTCGGTGATCCGCAGAATGGCGTGGTTCGCGTTGATTTTCGATTGCAGGATGCTCAGACTGGCGAAATCTTGTATCAAGGAGCGGAGACCGGCAGCGAAAAGCAATTTTTCGGACTGGTCGCCAAAGTTGGCGTAGCCCTTCGCGAACGACTGGGCCTGCCGATGATCAGCGAGTCGGAGGAAGTCAGCGTGGTTTCATCTCTTCCTTCCGATCCGGACGCGAATCGATTCTACTCTCTTGGGCTTTCGAAATTGCGCGATGCCGATGTCGCCGCCGCCAAAGACCTTTTCATTCAAGCCGAGAAACTCGCGCCGCGATTTCCTCTGGTTCACCTCATGCTTTTCCGTACCTGGGGCGGCCTAGGTTATGACCGAAAGGCCAAAGACGAAATCAAAATTGCGTACCAGCTTTCCGCGAGCCTTCCCGAAACCGACAAATTGCAAGTTGAGGGCGCTTATTTCGGGAGCCTGAAGGAGCTGGACAAAGCCGCTGCTGCCTATCGCGCCCTCTATACTCTCTACCCGGACAGTGTGGATTACGCTGAGCAGTTCATCGTCGTGCTCAACGCGGCAGGCCGTCGTGAGGAAGCCCTGGCTGCAGTCAAACAGCTTCGCAATCTTCCTCCTCCGGCTTCCGAAGATCCACGCATTGATTTCTGGCAGGCTCAGCTCATTAGCTACTCCCAAGGGTCGGCGGCGCAACCATTCTTCGAAAAGGCCGCTGCCGAAGCGGCTTCCCGCGGACAAAGATTGCTTTACGCGCATTTCCGCCTCAGTCAATGTATCAACGCGGTTTATGGCGATCACCCGCAGGGCGCGGTGGCTCACTGTCAGGAGGCATACGACATCTTCATGGCCGCTGGCAACACGCTTCTCGCCGCCGATGCCCTGCGAACCATGGGCGACCGCCGCGGCGCCACAGGCGATTTCAGCGGCGCGCGCGGACTGTACACGCGTGCGCTTGCGCTTCTCAGTAAATTGGGCGAGCACGAAAAAACGGGCGTCGTGTTGAACAACATGGCCATCACCTACGAGAATCAGGGACAAATTGAGCAGGCCGAGAAGTTGTTTCGCCAAGCCGCGAAGACTTGGAGAGAGTGCGGCGACAATCTCAACGAGGCGGTGGCCCTCGGCAACGTCGCGGACATTTTTATGGTGCGCGGCCAGCTTCGCCAAGCCGAAGCTCACTATGAGGACGCCCGGAAGCGGCTTGAGGCTTCGGGCACAGGCTACGTTGCGTACGAATTCTATAGCATTGCTACGGTTCGCTTGTACGAAGGCGACATTGACGGTGCCAAGGACTTTGCCGATCGCGCCCTGGCAATGGCCCAGCAACACGAGCAACCAATCGATCTTGCGGAAATATACTCCGTCATCGGCGATATTCTGACGGCACAGAAAGATTTGCCCGGTGCGCGTCAGAGTTATCGAAAAGCGCTGGCCATTCGCCAGCAAATGGGGGATAAGGGGAGCATCGCCGAAAAGCAAGCTGCGCTCGCCGCGCTATCCATCGAGGAAGGTAACCTTGCTGGTGCGGAGCCAGCGCTAAGAAGCGCTCTCGCTGAGTTCCGCGCGGAGAAAACCTTCTTGGATGAGATCCCCGCAGAGGTGGATCTGTCTCGCATCTTGCTGCGCGAAGGCAAACTCGCCGAGGCCCGCCAAATTATTTCAGACGCCGTCGCGTTGAGCACCACCACCGGCGATCCCGCTCTGAGACTGCCTGTCGCCATTATGGACGCGCGCATTGAAGCCGCAGAGCTCTCCTCGCACGCCAAATCCACGCCCGATTTATCCGATCCGCGCCGCAAACTTCAAAACGCGCTGTCCAGCGCGCGGCAACTTGGCTATTACGGAATTGAATGCGACGCCCGGCTCGCGCTCGCCGAACTCGACCTTCGCACTGCTCCCGTAGCCGCCCGCAAACAGCTCGTGTTGCTCGCTGAGCAAACGCACGCGCGCGGCTTAAACCTCGTTTCGAACAAAGCTGCGCAACTCCTAAAGCTCTCTTCCTCGCCGCAGCCTGCACGGGTGCATTGAGGGCGCGTGAGCGGAGCAAGCGCTTGCGCCGGCGAGAAGCGTTTCGTCTCAGTCCTAGCCGACGGGCTGATGATCTTCACCTCTGCCCTTCCTGAGGCCACACCTTCAGGGTGCGGTCAGGAACCGCTGCTTAAATCCGCAGAGAACATTACTTGTGCGTCGTGCCCGAGAACGATTCGGCTTTGTTTCGTTAATGCAATCCGCCGGATTTCAGGAAAGCAACGCTAAGCCAAATCGAACCAATCAATGAAACCTAGCCTCCGCTCGCTTACTTCGTAGGGAGTCCGTTTCCGGGCAGGATTCCCGCACCCTCTTTGATGGTGACCAACTGGTTGGCTGCGATCGCTTTGAATCTTTCTTTGAAGCCGTTCGGCCAGATAACCTCGATGTCCGCGGCGGTTTCGGCACCTAATCCGAAATGCAACCGCGGGTCGCTTGCGGAATAGAAACTGGATTGGCTGAGCACAGCCTGAGCCTGCGTTTTCCTGCCATAGTGGACTAACACGCGCGCGCCAATCGCACTGCGGTTCGATTTCACGCCGATGAGCCGCGCTTTTAGCCAATGGTGATTGCCGCTCAGATCGTTACGGAGAAGGGAGGGCGGTTCGTCCCTGTTGACGATCAAAATGTCCAAGTCTCCGTCGTTGTCGAAGTCGCCGAAGGCGCAGCCGCGGCTGGAATGCCGAGCAGCGA
>DASZAA010000210.1:0-52790 GCA_035945615.1 Terriglobia bacterium | reverse complement strand
GGTGCTTTTATCCAGCCATGCGGTAAGCCCTATTTTTGGCTATGCGCTCGAAGAGAGAGTCGGCAAAAATCTCTTTGAGCTGATTCATCCTGAAGATCAGCAGCACGTGGCGCGCAGCTTTCAAAAACTTCTCCAGAACGCTTCAGACCCTGTCACCACACAGGTCCGCTACCGTCACAAAAACGGATCATGGAGATGGATTGAGGCGCTGGGCACGAACATGCTTGAGGACCCCAGCGTCCGCGCCGTGGTAATTAATTACCGCGACGTCACCGAGCGCCGGCTTCTGCTTCAGCAACTTTTCCAGGCGCAGAAGATGGAAGCCGTAGGGCAACTGGCGGGCGGTGTGGCGCACGATTTCAACAACCTCCTGACCGCCATTCTTGGCTACAGCGATATGGCGCTTGAAAAACTGCCGCGCAACAGCACAGCGAGGAGGTACACCACGGAAATCAAGAAGGCAGGCGAACGCGCGGCTGCACTCACGCGCCAATTGCTGGCCTTCAGCCGGTTGCAAGTGATGGCGCCGCAGGTGATCGACTTAAACGCGGTCGTGGCGGACCTTAGCAAGATGTTGCGCCGGCTGATTGGCGAGAATGTCAAACTTGTGATTATTCCCGGCGCGAATTTGGGGCGCATTAAGGTGGATCCCACCCAAATTGAGCAAGTGATCATGAACCTTGCGGTGAACGCGCGCGACGCCATGCCCGGCGGCGGAAAGCTCGTGATCGAGACTTCTAATGAGGCCCTTGCGGAGACCGTTACAGCGGAAGGCGTCCGGGTAAAATCCGGCAACTACGTGTTGATGGAAGCGTCCGACTCTGGGACGGGCATGGACAATAATACGAAAGCTCACATCTTCGAGCCCTTTTTTACCACCAAAGAGAAAGGAAAAGGCACCGGACTCGGTCTTTCTACCGTCTATGGCATTGTCAAACAGAGCAGCGGCTATATTTGGGTCTCGAGTGAGCTTGGGCAGGGAACCACGTTCAAAGTCTATCTACCGGCGGTGGAAGAGGATCTCAGCGTTCCAAAGCCGCAAGGCGCACACGAGCGCAAGCATATAGGGTCTGAAACCGTTCTGGTGGTGGAGGACGAAGACTCGGTGCGTGTCGTGCTAGGCAAGATGTTGCGGAATATGGGCTATCACGTGCTCGATGCCGAGGCGCCGGAAGAGGCCTTGGAGATGGCGAAGAAATATAAAAAGACCATTCACATGATGCTTACTGATATTGCCATGCCACGCATGAATGGACAGGAACTCGCCCGCTTGGTGAAAGACCTGCACCCAGAAACGAACGTTCTTTTTATGACCGGATATGCCGGCAATAAAGTGGGCAGCACAAGCGTGCTTGATCAGAACGCGAATTTCATTCACAAGCCTTTTACCGCGGACATCCTCGGGCAGAAAATCCGCCGCATCCTTGAAGCTTCCGCGCCTTGATGGACTTGTCTTGTGGAACCGCGAACGATTCCAATTGTTAATTTACGCGACTACACATATAATACTGAAGCGGGGTGGAGCAGTCAGGTAGCTCGTTGGGCTCATAACCCAAAGGTCGCTGGTTCAAATCCAGCCCCCGCAATAACTTACAGCAAGCCCCTCAACAGCTCTGTGCCCAAATCAAATTAAAATTCCTCCCCAGTCGTGCGGAGTCTGGTCTACCTTGCCGGAGTCAAGCGGAGAAATCACAGAAGGGGAGAGCGGAGATCGCCGCGCGAGTCTACACAACGTTTGACGGTGCCGCCCAACGTATCGAGTTATCGGCAAGTCTCGAATGGAGGTTACTTTGTGGGCGTGACTAAGTGGCCTATTCTCGCTGGTGTAGGCAATGGCTATCAGGGTGCGGAGACAAGGTACCGGTCAAAGCTACTGCGCAACCCCTCGAGTAAACTACACGGCGTCGATACGTTCGAGGGCTTACCGGAGAACTGGCTGCCGGACCGGCCGGCGGGCCATTTCTCAACCGGCGGCGAGCCTCCCAAACTCCACGACCCGCGCATCCGCATCTTCAAGGGCCGGTTTGAGGAGACGTTGCCCGGGTATGCTCTTCCGCCTCACGAGTTGCCCGTTGTGAACCTCGATGCAGACCTCTATGCCTCTTCAAGCTTCGTCCGGAGTCACCTTGAATCCGCGATTCGGCCCGGGACGTATCTCCAGTTCGACGAGTTTAACCATCAATCAATTCCACGGATTGCGCGCCTTCCCGGAGTTCATCACCAGGACGCGAATGCAATTCAAACTGGTGGGCGCCACTCGGGGCCTGGACCACGTGCTTTTTCAACGAGCGGGATGACGGTCAACCAATGGGCGAAAGCGGCGTATCCGGAGATTCGCCTTGTTCGAGACAGCCTTGCCGATGCCTGTTCCCCATTTGCTGCGACTATTCGAGGCTGCGCTTGGCGATCAAGGCCTGATGATGACTTTGGTGCGTTGCTGCGAGGCCATAATTTGAATCGCCTGGTCGACTTCTGAGAGAGCAAAGCTATGCGAAATTACCGCTTCCGGATTGATCAAGCCTCGCTCCATCAGGCGAATGGCGTTCTCCATGGCGACTGGGTTCGTCCCGAAGCTCGAGTCCATGCGTGCTTCCAGGAAATGCGCAAGGCCTCCGTCCAAGCTGAATCGTTCATGGGTGGTGATCCCAAACACATTCCATCGTGTTCCGCGCCTCAGAAGGCTGATCATCAGGTCCACCGCTTCAACAGGGCCTGCGGCTTCTACCACGAGGTCGGGTCCGGCGGGCAGAGCGTCATAGATCTTTCGCTTCGCGTCGCAGAGGCTCGGATTGACGGTGTGAGTTGCCCCAAGGCGTCGCGCTTGCTCAAGCGCGTAGTCGCTTATGTCAACAGCGATCAGCCTGCCCGCGCCGGCGGCTTTTGCGACCATTAAGCAATACATACCAATACCGCCCGTTCCGATCACCACCACGTCGTCACCCACACTCATTTCGGAATAATGGATGATGCCCTTCCATGCCCCGCTCAGCGGCTCGGTCTGGCAGGCCGCATCGAAACTGATCGCGGCAGGTTTCAGATAGAGTGTATTCGCGCCGGTCAATACGTATTCGGCAAAGCTGCCCGCTCGGACATCGTCGGGACCATCCCCGCCCGTTGTGTAGCTATCTTCACAATAGTGCGTCATGCCGAGCCTGCAATTACGGCACAAGCCGCAATAACCGCTCGGCTGGATGATCACCTCGTCTCCCTCCTTGACGTTTTCAACACCAGACCCCACGAGGGCGACCACTCCGGCGGGTTCGTGGCCTGGAATCAATGGAAACGTGACGTTGCGGCGAATACCCCTGATCGCTTTGAAGTCCGTAGCGCAGAATCCACAGGCCTTCACGCGAACAAGCACCTCACCCTGCCCAGGTTCGGGCGTGGGGACTTCTTCGAGCTGAAGCTGATCAAAGTTCCTTAATACCGCTGCTAGCATTCCATTACCTCGGTGAGTGCGGTGCGCCCAGCGACGCAGCACCCGACGTGAAATTATATGAGATCCTGCGGACGGGTGAGGCTTCTATTCCGTGTGAAATGTTATTCTCGAGTTGCTGACTCCATCACCGGATGACTGCGCCCGGTTCTCCCAATAGCAAAGAGCCAACGCCCGCGGCAGGCGTGGACCTCGCAAGCTTCTTCTCCTGGTTCAGAATCTCCCGGGCCTGCTGAGTATCACCCTCGGCTGAATAGAGGCTCGCCAGCTCAGCATAGGCTACCGCAAGTCTTGGATTCAGCGCGATTGCGGTGCGCAGGCTGTCGATGGCCTTTCGTGACTCACCGATATGAACTTGAGCCCTCCCGCGCCAGTAATAACCATCGGCCGAGTGCGGATCAAGCGCAAGCGCATCATTAAGTTCCGCCTCGCATTCTCTGAATCTTTCCGATCGGCAGAGAGCCACACCCAGTTCCCTGCAGTATGTGCTTTCGCCGGGTTTCAGCGCCACCGCCTTTTTCAGAGCGCCTTGCGCGGCGCTCAGTTGTCCTTGGGATAGGCGAACGAGGCCGAGCAGGAAATATGCCCGGCTGTCCCGTGGTGACAAACGCTGCATCATCGCGCACTCCGAAGACGCCAAGCCATTCTGACCCAGGAAGTAGTAACTCACCGCCTCCTGATAGAGTATGTCTGGTTCCGCCGCACCCGCATGATGAATGCCAGTGAGAATAGCCAACGCCCGGCGGTAGTGGCCTTCGAGTTGATCGAGCCAGGCGGAAACTATGAGACACGCGGGGTTACCTGGGGCCGCTGCCAATGCCAAAGTCAGATTGGATTTAGCTCCCGCTATGTTTCCCGTGAGCGCCGACGCTTCGCTCGTAAGGATCTTCACTTCCCCCGGGGAACCAGTATTCGCCGGAAGGGTTTTGAGCAGATCGCGAGCCTCGCCGGGATCTCCGGTACGAAGGCACACTCGAGCGAGCATCAAGGCAACCTTGGAGTTGCCGGGTTGCAACTCGAAGGCGGTTTCGTAAAGATTACGTGCAGTGTCGAACTGCTCGTGCCGGCTGCATATTTGAGCAAGCGCCGTCGCAAGTTCCGGATCCGCGGGCAGCGCTGCCGAGGCCTCGGTCGTGTCACGGATTGCCTCCCTGGCATTCCCCACTGCGAATTGCGCTTGTACTAAAGCAAGCCAATACTGCGACTTCCCATACGACGCTTTCCTCACGCTTTCGAGATAGGGAACAGCCTCACGCGGCCGGTCCGTCCGTAAAAGCGCTAGCCCCATGGCATAACGAGCAGGAAGATATGCCGGATCATGCGCAAGCGCAAGCCGCAGTTGCTGTACCGCTGCAATGGGCTGACCAATCTGCAAGTAACTTGTTGCCAGACCGAACCGTGTCAATACCGAATCGTCTCCGAGCTTGATCGACCGCTGATAGTTCTTAATCGACGACCCGAAATCTCCTGCACCGCTCTCGGCAATCGCGAGATAGGCCCAATTCCCAGCGGTAGGACTCACCTGGGCCAATTCCGAAAACAATTTCACGGCGTTGCAAAAATCACGCGACTCCAGAGCACGAAACCCTTCCTCGCGCAACATCGCCGGAGATTCACCGTATGCAACGGTCAATCGGGCAAGTGCAGCGATTGCCCAAAACAGAACACAGATTGGCCCAGGTATGCGCCGCGTCATCATCCCGCTCAAGACTGAAAGTCGCCCGTTGACCCTCACGGATTAGAGCGCGCCGCTCATTTACCGAGGGAGGTCTTACGTGCCGTGGAGCTATCTTACCAAACAAGGGTCTGGAAACATAATACGTATGATGTTAGACAAATAATCTCTTGACACATCACGGACTGCAGTGTAGCATGGCTTTCAATATTCCGAGGAGGTGGCCGCCATGGAACTTGCCTGGTCCGGTTCGCGCTCTCACAGACATTTCGTGAGCAATCCCTTCGCGTGCTGGAGTGTCCTTTCGCTAGTCGCGATCTTATCCATAGTCTTGTTGCCCGCTTTGGCGTTCCCGCAGATTTACACGTCGGATATCGTTGGGACGGTGACGGACCCGTCAGGCGCGGTAGTGCCTGGCGCCAGGATTACGCTGGTTAGCACGCAAACAGGCGTCGAGCAGACCGTCCAGACCAACGGCGCCGGAGATTACGTCTTTCAATACTTGCACCCGGGCACGTATACGCTCACCGTGACGGCAAATGGGTTTAAGAAGTTTGTGCGGGAAAATATTTCTCTCCAGATGTATGCGAAGCTCAGCGTCAATGTCACCGTCGAGCCGGGGGCCGTCTCGCAGTCGGTCACCGTAACGGCTGCTACGCCGTTGTTGCAAACACAGACCGGCGAGCAGTCGATTACCGTAGCGAACCAGCAGGTGACGGATCTACCTTTGGATCGCAGCAATCAGTTTCTTAACGTGATCGACGCCATGAAGTTGCTCTCTCCGGGCGTCGTGCTGGACACCAGCAACACATGGACAGTTTCCGAAGGAGGCATCGTCCGGCGGGATCAGGATTACATCGACGGGGCACTGACCACACAAACCGTTTGGCAAGGCAACGCCATCAACCCCGCCCCTGACTCCATCCAGGAAATTAAAGTAATGACCAACTCCTTTTCAGCCGTCTATGGCAACACGGGCGGATCCATCACGGTTGCAACAACGAAAGCCGGTACGAACCAGTTCCATGGCGACGCTTACGAATACCTAGAAAACAATGCGTTCAACGCCGGCGACGCCTTCCAGCACACAGTGCCTAAAATGGTTTTCAACGAACCCGGCTTCACAATCGGTGGTCCAATCAAGAAGGACAAGCTATTCTTTTTCGTGGACGCGCAATGGATTCGCAATTACTCCGAGAGCTCATTTACCGGCTTGACGGTGCCTGATCCCTCCTGGAGGAACGGAGACTTTTCGAATGTCTTGGGCGCTCAGGTGGGAACTGATGCTCTCGGGCGGCCCATCTACCAGAATGAGATCTTCAATTACGCGACGCAACGCAACGTGACCGCTGGGCAAGTCGATCCCATAACAGGGTTGGTTGCAACGACAACGGGGACGGTGCGTGACCAATTCCCGGGCAATATCATCCCTTCGGGCTCGCTAAACGCGGCGGCGCTGAAGCTTCAGGCGCTCTATCCGAACCCAACTTCCCCCGGAGCCATTTTGCAGAATTACAACACGGTTCAGCCAGCCTATGACCGCGAACACCAATACGACATTCGCATCGACTATTACGCCCGGCCCCAGGACAAGATTATGGGCCGTTGGTCGGAATGGTGGGACGACGGCTTCGGCGGTCAGCCGTTTCCTGGGTTGGGAGGGGGAGGGCTTGCACCTGCGATCGAATCTTCCGAGAACCCGGTGCTCGACTGGGTTCATACGTTCGGCGCCTCAACCACCAACGACGTCCATGCTTCTTACTTCCATGTTTATTGCTACAGGGTACCCGTTGGCTATGGCAAAGTCGGATTGGCAACCTATGGAATAACCGGCTTACCCAACTCTAATCAGCTTCTTGGGGTTCCTAACATTGGCGGTGGTGCGAGTGGCTTTGGGGGATCAAGTGGCGTATGGTTCTTGGGCAGCCGGTACGATACCCTGGAGTTGCAGGGACAGGCAGACATTTTCATTGATGATATTCTCTCTCTAGTTCGTGGCAAGCACACGGTACAAGTGGGCGGCGAGTTCCAGCGAATGCAGACCAACAACGATCAGCCCAACCCCTCGAACACGCGCTGGTATTTCAACAACGATTTCACCGACCAATACTCGGGAACAGGGGTAGGTTCCACCGGGTTTGATTACGCCAGCTTCCTGGTCGGATTACCCGACAACCTCCAATACCGGGCCTTTCCCAATTTCGCAGATACGCGTGCCTCGATATTTGCTCTTTTCGCGCAGGACGATTTTCGCGTCAAGCCTAATTTGACTCTCAACCTCGGCCTGCGCTGGGATGCGCCGCTATTTTGGTACGGCGTCAACAACACGACCGGCGCCATTTACACTTTCAACGGATCGACGGCCACCTTCAACATCCTCGGACAGGATGGCTTTCGGAACACGGAGTGGAATAACAACTGGTGGAATTTCGGCCCGCGGTTCGGCTTGGCCTGGTCGCCCTCCCGCTTGCACAACACTGTCATCCGTGCGGGTTATGGCCTCTTCACCATGGGCGTCCAGGAAGGAGGAGCCGAGGGAGGGTTTCCGCTCAACCCCGGTTGGTACACGATTTTCGACAACGGAGCTTTCAACGACGGTCTGACGAAAGCGCTCACGCCGTTAACCACCTTGACCAATATTCCCTACACTCCGTTCGTTGCTTCGCTGAATGCGAACCCTGGCATCGTGCCAGACAACAACCCGATGTCGACTGCACAGCAGTGGAACGCCAGCGTACAACGCGAGATTCCCGGCCAGATCATGGTCAATGTGGCCTATGCTGGGGCTCACGACGTCAATTTGCCGTTTGGCGGGTTTTCCTACAATGTTATTCCGCCTAACATGATCTCCCAGTGCCAGGGCAACAAATTCACCTCCACCGGAGCGGCATGTGTGCCTTATCCTCAATACAATATCGGCGCCCTTAGTCAAGCCGTCTGGCTTGGCTCGAATATTTATCACGCTATTCAGATCACGGCGGAGAAGCGCTTTTCGAATGGTCTAACCTTCCTTGCCGGCTATACTTGGGAGAAGAACATTGACGTAGGACAGTACGGCTTCCGAGAGCCGGTGGCGGACCGCATGCTCGACCGCGCATGGGATCCGAACAGCGTGCCGCAGCGGTTCACGCTCTCTTATGACTATTATCTCCCGTTCGGGCCGGGGCGTCACTGGCTAACCAAGGGGCCGTTGGTACCCTTGCTCGGCGGGTGGCAGGTGAGCGGCGTTACAACGCTACAAGACGGTTTCCCGCTGAGTCCAAGCATGGGCTTCAACAGTTGCGCGGGATGCGGGATTGCCGGCAACCAGCCGAATCTGATCGGCAACCCCGTGCCGTCCGGATTTGTACAAAACAACAGCCACTGGTTCAGCCCCGCAGCGTTTTCAATTCCCGCGCCTTACACGATTGGGACGGCAGGTTATGGGATACTGTTCGGACCGCCGCTCTCAAACTTCAACATCGGTGTAGCGAAGCATTTCTATTTCCCGAAGCTTGGTGAGTCAAAGAACTTAGAGTTCCGGGCAGACTTCTTCAATGCATTCAATACGCCCTGGTTCAGCAATCCGGTGCTTAACGTACAATCGGGGGCGGCGGGAGAAATTAGCGGGACGAACAACGTCCCGCGCTATGTCCAGTTGGCGCTGAAATTTTTCTTCTAATCCGTTGCTGCAAATCGAATCGGGACGCTATCATGCCGACCCAGATCGAAACGAGAGGAGGAATCTACCTTTGAAATGAAGCACTCAAGCAGGTCGTCGCAGCGACCTACTCGGAATGACGCCTACGGCTGGATTCTGAACCAAGACGGTCGGCCTTCCAATTGAACATCCGCTTGTTATGTTCAGGCAGAAGCGATAGATTCTTCTACTCGATGGAAGTAGGTCGTCGCACGTGGCTGGTGCTTTGGGGGGTGTTTGTCTTCGCCATGGCCGCCTCGATTCAAGGCCTCGTGAGCCCCACACGCCAGGCCAAAGTGAATGCAGGGAGTTCAGTCTCCGCGCTTGCCTCTCACCACGGTGAAGAAGGACTTGCGCTCCTTCGCCAGGGTCGCTACAAGGAAGCCATCGCGGAACTCAGTCGCGCGGTTGAGCTTCAGCCGGCCTCCTGGAAATACTCATTGGCGCTAGCGGAAGCGCTCCTTTCTGCAAACTACAACTTTACCGGTCTTCGTTTTCTGCTCAAGGTCAAGCCTCGCTTCCAAGACTTGGCTGAATATCACTACATCCTCGGCCTTGCCTATTACATGTGCTATCAATATATGAACGCGATTGCGGAGTTCAAGAAGTTTCCGCAAGACGACCCCAAGTTCAGCCGCGTTCCCTTTCTCATCGGGAACTGTTACATGGCCCTAGGCGACTTGAAGCAAGCAAAGGCTTTCTTCGATCAGGCGATCAAGCTGAAGCCTGATGACGAAACTTACTACGTATCGCTTGGGAAGATGCTCCGCATGGAGGGACCTCAGTATCTCGACGAAGCGATTGCTGTGCTGAAAAGAGCAGTGAGCTTGAAGCCGCAAGATGTTTACGCCCAGCTGCATCTTGCGGACTGCGAGGAGGGGAAAGGCAACTACCGAGACGCCGAGACTCTTCTCGAGCAGATTGTGCACGAAAACCCCGAGTTTCAACCTGCCCGGCTGGCGCTCGCGACCGCATACGAGCACGATGAGAAACTGGCTCTGGCACTTGAGCAGCGGGAGATCGCGGCGCGTTTGAAGCCTCCGAAACCTGCCCGAAATCCCGAACTTGGTCCTCCGATTTCGAGCCTGGCGTCTCAATGATTATGATGAACCGTCGAAAGTTCCTTGGGACTGCAGTTAGCGCGGTCGCCGCGGGAGCTTGTGGGACAGGAGATCGCACCCTGCGCGCAGGGATGAAGACCAGCGGACCCGCGCTGCCCGCTCCAGATTTGATACATCGCGTCGAGAACGCCGGAAGCGTCCGGCCAAGACTCGTGCCCGAGCGACCAGGAACGACGCCGAGCTATTGGTGCACGTGGGACACTCAGTCCTACACGCTCGAGAGTAAATACATCTTTGACCAGGTCCACGGGGCCGAGCATCTCAACGAGACACTGGTTTTCAAAGATCCAGGTTGGATCACTCATTTCTATAAAAAGGTGCGAAAAGACTTATTCGTACTCTACGACGGCGGCTGGGACATTCCGCTCAGCGTAGACTTCACTGGTAAAGGGCACTGGCACCTCGGGTCGATGGAAGTAGCAGTTGACAAGTTTCCTTCGTGCAAGGGCTCTCCGTCAGAACGATTGACCAAGCTCAATGAAATGACACTCAAAGCGGGATGGCGCGGTGCAGGTATTTGGGCCGCGGCGCAGGACTATGGAGATGGCAAAGACGGGCGCCTGCTTGATCGAACACAAGTGGAGCGCGACCTACGGCAACGGGCGCGTTGGAGTCGAGAAGCCGGCGTTGGGTACTGGAAGGTCGATTTTGGCGCGCGTGGGAACGATCCCAAGTACCGTCGGTTAGTGACAGATGTCTGCCGCGAAGAAGCTCCGGAGCTCGTCGTCGAGCACGCGCGAACCTGCGGACCGGTCAATGACGAAGTCAACCCCTGGGAGAAGATCCCACGCATTGCACATCACACAGGACGTTATGCCCCATGGGATGATGGTAAAATTCTTGCTTCCGCACTCGAGTTGCTGAGCTTCAGCAGCGTACTTCGCACTTACGACGTACTGCTGCAACTCTCTGTGCCCTCCACACTTGACCGCGTAGCACAGCTCATCAAAAACAAGCCGTCCTCGATTCGAGGCAGCGGGGGCCTGATCCTCTGCGAGGACGAGGTCTATATCGCCGCGGCTCTCGGTTGCGCAATGGGCATTATGCGCAGCCGGCTTTGGAAGACTTACACCGACGCCCGCTATGATCCCTATCAGTTGAATAGACGCGCGGACGAGGCGGTTCGTGCCGTCCGCTGGCAGCGCCTTGCGCCCGCATTTCCTGCCTGGCAAGGCGAAGCGGTGCTTGATAGCGTCGTGTTTATGGATGATTGGCGCTTCGAGAAAGGAGAGACAGCGACGACGTGGCTTTTCGGACGCGATGTTCGTCAAGGAGCACCGGCTCGAGTGGCAAGGAGAATGGCGCTGCCGATTGTCCACGCTGACGGGGCGGCACCATACGTCATCGCGTCGCACAATCCGAATGGCTCGGTATCGGTGGCCACTCTTCCACGCGCGTCTAAGGATCGCGGCATTTACCTGCCGCTTGTCGACGTCGAAATTGACATTCGTAATGGTCATGCACCCGTTGGCGTTTTTGGCCGCTATCGTTCGCTGACGATGAAATTGTCAAACGAGCTCGGCACACGCCGCGTTTGGGCGCAGGATCTCGCGGGCGATGAAGCCGTAGACGTGAGTTCAAGGCTACGTAAACAGGGTCGCAGCCTGATTTTTCCGGGCAGCCTGATTGACGACGTAGGGCGTTCCGCTGCTCGCGAGGGTGACGTTTCGAACCCGGGGCTTGTGGTCAGGTTGATGTAGCGGAGAGAGCTGCACTCATTTCACCCGGTGGATAGACGCACATTGTCTTTCATTTCCAGGCGCCAGGTGTCGCGAAGCGGAACTCGCCTGAGGAACGAAGCTCACAGAGGCCCGGGATTCTGAAGTTCAGAGCAGACTCAACGGGCAGAAGCGAATTTCGATGGCCACTCTGACCTTGGGCCCGACCCAAGCGGGCGCATTGATCTCGCCCTTGCCAGCGTCCGTGGGAAATCATGTACGCGTGGCACGGGCACTTGCAGAGCAGTGACCTCGCGACATAACGAGACCATCATGTTAAGAAGGGACTTTCTAGTTTGGACCGCAGGCGGACTGAGTTTCTTGTCCGGCAGAGCCCTGGCTGACCATCACCTACTGTCCGTCAATCCGATGATTGTCGATTTCGACCTGACATCTTTAGTGGGCAGGTACACGCCGACGAACGACTTCTACGTGAGGGATCACTTTCAGACGCCGCCACCGCCGGGCACTGCTTTCCTTCAAATCGAAGGCGAAGCGGAGAATCCTCGGCTGTTAGATGTCGCAGATCTCCGCGGGTTAACTCAGAACAAAATCGGCGCAGTGCTCGAATGCGCGGGGGAGCCAGTTACGCGCGCGGCCCTGGCAAGTGACGGATTGTGGACGGGCTGGCGCTTAGCGGACGTGCTCTCGATTGCAAGGCCAAGAACAACCGTTCTCTCCGTCCACTTGGCCGGGCGCGACGGTTTCTCTCGTACCGTGCCTTTCGATCGTGCAATGAACGATGGCTTCATCGCTACAGGATTAAACGACCAGCCTTTGCTTACGATTCATGGTGCACCCTGGCGCGCGCTGTTCCCAGGCTGGTATGGCATGGATTCCGTAAAATGGCTGGAAAGGATCATTCTCTCACCCGAACCGGCTTCTCTTTCCGGCGATACATATCTGCAGCTCTGGCAAAGCAGTCCCGGAAAAGTACAAAAGAAGCCTCTGCCGAGAATTCAGGTTAAATCCGTGATCACGAACCCCAAAAACGGTGCTATCATTCACGCGGGAATTCTTCATGTACAAGGATTAGCATGGACCGGGTCGGGAAGAATTGCGTCCGTCGAGGTGAGTGATGGCGCCGGTTTGGACTGGGCCGCGGCTACCCTTGATGACACCGGTGAACTTTATGATTGGACGACCTGGCGCTGTTCACTGGATATGCGCCGCGCGGGGCCAGTCGAACTCGTCTGCCGCGCGACGGATTCTCGCGGCAATTCGCAACCCGCCCATTGGGACCCTCGCCGAATCGATTTTTTTGGCTACAACGTCTGGGACCGTGTTCGCTGCGTTGTAGAGTGACAGCTCCAAGGCCGCTTATGGAGAGATTCTGGCGAATTCCTCTAGCAATTGTTTTGATCTGCGGTGCGGAGTGGCTATATTGCTTCAGTCTCCCCCGATCGGCGGCACGTACACCCGCCCTCTGGAATCATCTGCCGCCGCCGCCATTGATGACCGGTATTGGGAACGCGAGCCTGAGGATCACAACGAAGTCTCCCGAAGCGCAAGCTTACTTTAACCAGGGACTCCGGCTGCTTTACGCATTCTGGTACTTCGAATCCTATCGCGCATTCCGTGAGTGCGCCACGTTGGATCCCTCCGCGGCCATGGCCTATTGGGGAATGGCGCAGGCTCTCGCAAACTTTCCTACGATGCAAGAAGCAGAGAATGCGGCCGTCGAAAAGGCGGAAGCGACAATGGGAAGTGTTTCCGCTCATGAACGGCAGTATATCCAGGCCGCGGCGGACCTTGCGCAGTCCCAGGGCGCTGACGGTCGAGCAAGCTATATTCTCCAGATGCAGTCCATTATCCGAGAGTATCCAGGGGATCTGAATGCGCCCGCGCTGCTCGCGTTATTCATGATGTCGGGCTATGGCGCTGACGGTCAAGCTATGCCTGGCCAGCTCTATGCAGAGGAGCTGCTTCGCGGCATTCTGGCGGTGCAACCGGATGACGTGGCGGCCAATCATCTGTGGATTCACGCCGTCGAGGGCGGCCCGTCTCCCAAGGACGGCCTGAAGAGCGCCGAGATCGTTGCCAGGCTCGCTCCAGCTTCAGGTCACTTGGTTCATATGCTTGGTCACGTCTACTTCCGCTTGGGCGATTACGAGAAGGCACGCGAGGCATTCCTGCATTCGATGAGCGTTGACGAAGCATATCTGGCAAGCGAGCACATTCCCCCTCAGGACGACTCCAACTACGAGCACAACTTAAGCTATCTCGCTGCCGATTGTTCGGAGGAAGGCCGCTATCACGAAGCCCTAAAGTGGGCACAGAAGCTTGACGGCCTGCGCGCGTCCCCTGTCTATTGGGCCAGCGCTCTCAATTATTCGATACCTGTAGGGAGCACGTTGCTTCGGGTTCACCTCCGCTATGGCGACTGGCTAGCCGCCGCGCGCGATTCCACCGATTTTGGTGTCGACGCGGCGCAATTGGGCATTGCTGCGCGGGAGTATGAGCAGGGATGGCATCTCTATGCCCGAGGTATGGCTGAACTCGAGAGCGACCGAGATGTGACCGCCACCAGCCGAGCAGATCAAAACTCCCTGGCACTTGATACACTGCTCGATGATTTGCAGAAACGCCAACAACGAGAACCGAGCATTGCGGCATTTTGGACAGGTGGGGCACTCCGCCTCCTCGGAATCGCCGCGGACGAGTTGCAAGGGAGCCTGGAATGCGCTAAAAGGCAGTATGTAGCCGGACTTAAAGATCTTGAATCTGCTGAGGAGCGGCAGCAGGAACTAGGTTATACTGAACCGCCTTATTATGCGTGCCCAGTTGAGGAAACAATCGGGAACGTCTATTTAGCTATGCACGCGTGGAACCTTGCGCGGGAAGCCTTCCGGCAGGAATTGCGACTGCGCCCCCGGAGCGGCTTTGCGCTCTTCGGAATCGCTGAGTCATACGAAATGGAGGGCCGCGATCACCAGGCGACTCAGGAGTACGAATCGTTTCTCGCTGCGTGGCCCCATGCTGATCCCGGCCTTCCTCAAGTAAGCAAAGCCAAGGCTTGGCTCGCGGCGCATCCATGAGAATCCGTACGCCCGCACAGGTTAACAAAGAAGCGGCACGAAACACACGAAACGACAAGGATTCCGCCTGACCCGCATGTTCAAGAAGACGCAGTTCCTCCGGCTGGCAGCTTGTAGTTAATCCAGATCTCGGACTTCTTGGCCACGCCGCATGTAAGCTTTTTTTTGCAAGACATCATTCAAATAGGGCCTATTTGGCGGCAGAGCGCTAGCCAGTGTATCCTAAGAGTAACCCGCTGAAAAAGCGCTATTCAGCGGTAATTTCAATGAATTCGTTCGTCTCTCAACTCCCGTTGTTGGTAGGGGGGACGCTTAGGAATACCGGATGCCCAATATCCCTTGGCTGAAGCCTCGGCCTCCGCTTCATAAGAAAGTAGCCGAGATCATCTCGGAGCAAATCATCTCCGGCAAGTATCCCCCAAATACGTTCTTGCCTCCGGAACCTGCGCTCTGCCAGCGCATGGGAGTGAGCCGGACTGTAATTCGGGAAGCGGTCAAACGTCTGGAAAGCAGCGGGTTGGTACACGTCCGGCGCGGGATTGGAACGAAGGTGCTCGACGCGCGACATGATTCCGTTTCAGACCCGCTAAAGATTCTTCTGCGTCGGCGGAACAATTCGGTTCAAGACCTTCTGGAGGCGCGCAAGATTCTGGAAGTCGGCATCGCGGGTTTGGCAGCCCAACGGCACAAGCCTGAAAACTTGCGAGCCATGGAACAGGCAATCCGTATGATGCGCGAGAGGCCTGGCGAGCCTGAAGGATATATCCACGCTGACTTGGGATTTCACACTGAAATTGCGCGGGCTACCCAGAATCCTACCTTCTTAATTATTCTCGAACTGCTCCAGGAACTGCTGCGGGAAAGCCGGGTAGCTAGCTTTTCCGGCCCGCGAGTAGTGCTGATGCGCGCCGCGCAGCACGAACGGATATACCAGGCGATCCGCAAACGCGACGCCCGCGGAGTTCAGGCTGCTATGGTAGACCACCTGAATGCGACGAAGCGGGACCTCGCGAGGCGGAAAATCTCCGGCCTCTCTGAAGGTAGGCGTGTCACGAAGCACAAGGCCAAGCGGGCTGCCGTCCCGACTCAGTTTCGACGACCACGGCAGAGTGGCTCAGGATGATCTTCCTGTAAGAGTCGACAGCCGGCATTGCCCCGTGGCGCGGAGTGCCAATGCGTTGTCAGCACAACAATAATGAGGTCGCCGACGTGACCCGGCGCGATTTTGTGAGGAAGGCCAGCTCCTTCGGTGCCGCCGTCGCGGCGAGCATTTCCATGCCGTCTGCACTCGTCAGCCAGTCGAAGGGCGTGTCCACGCTGCCATCGCAAAGCCCACCTGCTTCAGAACTCTGGAGGGTCGAGTTGTCGTCGGACGGCCGCCACCTGGACCTGTTTTATCGAGGGAGACAGTGGCTGAGCGGTTTTCGCGTCAGCCTCAGCGCCAGCGGCAAGAGTTACAGCTCAGATGCACCCGACGCAAGGCTGGAGCCGGCGCCTTCTGGCAATGGTGAGGCCGTTTTCAAGGTGCATGGTCCGACGAGCTTCGAAATCGTGTTCACTCCTCAGCTGCCGAGACTGGTCGTTTCTATCGAAAATGCTCGAATTCAGGAAATAGAACGTGCCGAGGTCGAAGCGTCAATCGAAGGCGGCCCAGATCCCATCCAAGCCAGACTCTTAGAGGAGGGCTGGCCGGGCGCTGAAGGCGACTCTGACGATGTTCAGCAAATGGTCAGCGGGCTGGCCGCCAGCGGCTTGAACGATTGCGTCTTCGATCGGTTCCGGGACGAGGCGCTGCGGGTGAATGCGCGGGACACTCACTTCACATCGGCGGGTTCCGGCTTCCGCGTCACCTCCGGCACAAACACCGCGTCGCCCTCGGTCTGTAGCTTTGAAGTTCGCGAGCGCGTGTACGGAAGCCGCCTGCGGTACTACAAGCCTTTCGAGAAGGAGAAATTTCCCGAGCCGCCCGTCGGCTGGTGCTCGTTCCACTACTTCGGAAACGTCCTCGGCGAGGATGACATTCTCCGCAACGCTGCGGATTTAGCTCGAGACTACGAAGCGTTCGGCCTGCGGTACATCTTGATCGACGGAGGCTGGCAGGCGCACGGTATCTCCGGCACGTGGACGGAGGAGAACTCCAATTTTCCTCATGGGATGAAGTGGCTTGCCGCGAATATTCGCGCGCTCGGCCTGAAGCCTGCTTTGTGGCTCTCCGAATTTGGCACCGACGATGAAGATTTCTATAACGCCCATAAGAGCTGGTTTCTGCACGACGCGAGCGGTAATGCGAAACTGGGAACGTGGTTCGGCGCCTACATTGCGGATTTTTCGCTCCCGGCAGTGAAGCAATATCTCTACAGTATATACCGCCAGATGACGGTGGATTGGGGATACGATTACTTCAAACTCGACGGGGAAAACGCAACCCGCGACATCTGGGCAACGAACCGGGTGCGAGCGTACGATCCCACGCTTGACAGCGACACGGCGTTTCGAGACGCACTCGCGCGCCTCCGCGAAGCGATGAACTCCCGAGAAGGCGTTTTCTTTTCCGCTTGTGGCCCGGTGTATCCAACGGAATCGATAGGCATTGTGCAAAGCGCCCGGCTCGGCGGCGATATCATAAACTTTTCCCCGTCCGACCCGTCGTCAGCCCACAGTGAGGCGCCTTCATTCCGGTGTGTGCGCACTGCTTTGGAGGGAATGCGGCGCGGGTACTATACCCACAACATTGCCTGGTACGCTGATCCGGACGGCGTATTGCTTCGCCCGCCTTTGACCGACGAAGAGGTGCGTACCTGGTTCTCCGTCGCGGGTCTCACGGGCCAACTCTTGATGCTCGGCGACGATATGCCGGCGCTATCGGCGGAGCGCCGCGATATACCCCGAAAGGTCATGCCGGTGGCCGACATCAAGCCGATGGATCTCTATCCGCAATCCACCACGCCGCATATTTGGATGCTGCACATTGGACGTGCCTTTGGGCAATGGGCAGTCGCAGGACTCTTCAACTGGGACTATGACGCGGAGGAAGTGCCTTTCAGCGGGGACGGAGAGAATGCCGCCTTTTCATCCGCCTTTCATCGAAATGCTGCCCTGCTCGGAACGGACGACTCGGGACCAGCCTATTGGTCGCTTGCCGAGAACGCCCAGAAAACCCTTGATGAAAATCGACGCTTGCAGGACCTACCGGAGAAGCCGCCGGGACTTCAGTTGCTTCCTGTGTCCGCGTACCTCGCTCCTCCGCCTCCCCGCCGTGTGATTTTGAACTTTGCCAAGGCGGGGCTCGACGGGGATCGCGAGTATTGCTTATTCGACTTCTGGAAGCAGAAATTTCTCGGCAAGGTTCACGGGGAGTATACGGCATCTTTGGCGCCGCACGAATGTCAGGTTTTAAGCATTCGGCCCGCGACCGGGTATCCTCAACTCGTCGGCACCGACCGCCATATCACGATGGGCGGAGTGGAGTTGAAGGATGAGCACTGGGATCAATCCCGACAAGAGCTGAATCTTAGCATCGAACTTGTTGAAGCGTATCCAACCAAACTTACCGTATTCAAAGCCAGAAAGGGCTTCGGGTCAGCGCGGGCGGCGGGTGCTGCGCTCCACACGACGGACGGCGACGAAATCGTCACGGTGACGATCGAGAGCCCCAGGACGCGCAGAGTAGTCATTTCAATTCAATTCGACTAGGGAGAATTCGGACACGCGGTCTGATCGCGTCGATGGTACACCGCATCGAGCAAGCGCGGACCTCTGGTTTTGAGGTCCGCGCTTTGTGCCGGGGTCTCGGAAAAGAGGCGGACCCGGTGATCCGCGCTACCGACTGTATAACCGCAACGCACGACAGTTTTCCTGGACCTATCTCGAGGGGCAAGACCGCTTGGTCAAGTGGCCGTTCCATGCTCCGAGTTGGCTGTCAGTTATACTCTTGGCGGTCAGGTGTTAAATTGCGGCTGTGTGCGAAGCTCATATTGGAATGCCGATTGGATTGATTCGACATACTGAATTCGGCGGGGTTGGCAATAACCAGCAAACGCCTTGGCGGAGGGGATCGATAGGAGAATGAAGTATGAGGCGACGCAATTTTTTGAAAGATACGGCGGTGGGTTTGACGGGGTTCGCCGCAATGGGCGGCGTGAAGGCGAACGCGCAACAAGGACTTAGAGTGGATCAAGCTGGCGATATCGGCAACACCTTCAAGACCGGATGGGGAGATGGGATCGGACGCCCAGTCCGGATCGCGTCGATTGGCTTTAAGGATGGATCGCTGCCGCTCGAGAAAATGGCCGCGCTCGTGGACAAGGAGGGGACCCACGGCCCCGATGTTATTGTCTTGCCGGAGCTCTGCCGCGGGCAGGACAGAGAAAGCGAGTAGCCGCTGCATGGGCAGACCGTCACGGCCATGGCATCTTTGGCCAGGAAGCACAAAACCTACATCGCTTGCCCAATTAACCGAAGAGTTCGTGACCGGAGATTTAATTCCGTAGTATTTCTCGACCGCTCCGGAGCCGTTGTGAACGTGTACGACAAGGTCTTCCCATATTGGTCAGAATACGAAGTAGATCCTGATACCCAAGGTTAACGAATTCGGGATTCTATAAGCCGCTCCCAGCCCATCCAGTCGCTTAGCCCATCACCTACCCGCAGGTCGGCGGCACACCCGGCGCTGTGAACGCGCTGCCAATTGCTGGTGACGTTCGTGACGCTTCCGTGCTTGCTCCTGTTCGCGCCGGTCATGTTCATGGTCATCTTCATCGCTGTCGTCGAAGTCATCGCGGTTGAAGGGCAATTGGCTTGCGGGGCTTTCAACAGGGCCGGACGGCATGACTCTCGGCATTTGGAGAAATGACGAGATGTCGACCGTCGGGCGAGACAGAAGCCGGACACGTAGGCCACCAGACTCGAACTTGCTTCAGCCACGAACTGATTTTTTCGCGGAAAGATCGATCCCGCGCGTACTCCGCGGTTCCGAGCTGCGGGCTAGGCCATGGCCACCGAACAGTGGGATTCGAATTGTTCTACCCTTGGCAGCCCAGCACTTCCAGGCGAGCCACGTGTAGAAGTCGAGCGTGCCGGGAGCATTTGAAAGCGCGGCAACGACTCGGCGCTCGATAGGGATGCCGTGTTCCTGGATTTCGGCATAAAAGGCATCGCTGAGTGTAATGGTGTGCTGGCATTCGCCGTCAGAGGTCGGCCCCGAATTTTCATCGCGCCTGCACCAGAGGCGGATTTGATCGAAGAAGTGAAACCTAGCCCAGTCAAGAAAGACACTTTGATTGCACCGATCTTCTGTTCCGAAGAAAATCGTCGCGCCAAAGATCCGCTGGAACGCGCAGGCGATTCGCCTGTAATAAAAGCCGGTTGTCGGCAGATCGAAGTAACGCAGGAATTCGGTTAGATGGTGAAACCGGATTACTCTGCATTTCTGGCGGAGCGCCAGCGTCGCGACCCAAATCGGTATCAGGCGGTCCTGACCATAAGGTAAGCCGAATTCAGGGTGGGCCACGATTGTTAGGGAAAAGTGGCCATTCCGTCGAGCATACGAAAGCTGATCCCACTGAGGACGGCGAAGCGGGAGACCGCACAGGACGAAGGGCCGGGCATTGAAAGCCAGCTCTTGTCTCCTCTGATCCCGTTCTTCGCAGACGATTTGAATGGTCTCAAGGGTTTTGAGGCTTCGCCTTGTGAGACCGATGGATGGCAGAACAGAACGGATGGTCGGCAAGAGTGAATTGCTGATGGGGTAATGGGCTTGGTCCTCGCTCGGCAACTGGCAAATGAGGCTCCGCGTGACTGTGATCAAAATTGTGATCACAGCGAGCCGACTGCCCACCGCTCAACGCGAGAGGCGCAACCGGCCGTCACGCAGAATCAATCAGTTAGGCGGATCAACAGGCAGGCTTGTGGCTGGAATGGTGTCGGAAATGGGCTCATAACCCAAAGGTCGCTGGTTCAAATCCAGCCCCCGCAACCACTTACAGGTAGCGCTAAATCCCTTCTGTGCCCAAAACAATTTGCAAGGCTTGACGAGTATTGTGGAAGCGGGCGCGTCGTGTGCAGTCGTGTGGGAGTAGTGCAAGGACGTCGCCATACGGCTCCGCACAACATGAAAAGAGCCTTTGCTGAGAAAGAAGACCATGTGACTTGTGCCCGAGAATTTTGCCTGTTCCCGGCAGCATTTTGCAGGGCACCACTGTTTGAGCCTTTATTTATGAGGCTCGCGGCGACATTTTTGAATCGCCAGCTTCCCAATGGTTCCGGGTTATACCAAGTTCGAACGCAATGATTTGGCGGGAAAGCCCAACGGACATAAGCTGGCATCGTTTTGCCGAAGAGACATTCTCTTCCAGAACAGATTCGATAACTGGATATCTTGCATTGCCGTTGAACTGGACGCGGTAAGCGTGCTGCCTGTGTAATTGAGCACTTACTTCCGCCCGAGCGCAAGCAATGAATTTCTCAAAAAAAGGCGCCGCGTGGCTCAGAAAACAATTGAAACTTGATCTTATTTTCGCCGGCGCGACAATACACCTGCCTGGTAATCTACGCGAAATGATGCCGGAGGAACTCCAGTGCCGAAATTTCGCTGCAACTAGAAAGTAGAGACATAGTATCTTATCGGGTCTATAGTGTTGACCGGACGGGCCCGAACGTGTCCCGGGCCCGTGGCCTCAGCGTCGCGTAAATGCGCATAGAGATAGAGCGAATAATTTCCGGAGGACAGACGGGGGCAGATCGCGGTGCGTTCGATGCAGCGCGCGGCCTTGGTATCGCAGTGGGTGGTTGGGTGCCCAAGGGAAGAGTCGACGAGAATGGATTGATTCCGGGCGGCTATCCGAACCTCCGCGAAGCTGAGACTGACAATCCCGAGGAGCGTACCCAGCTTAATGTCCGCGATTCGGATACGACACTTATCCTTTCCCATGGTCCGTTAACTGGCGGCTCCGAATTTACCCGGAACTGTGCAATCAAACTTGGCAAGCCTTGGAAACATGTCAATCTGGCCGAAGCAACAACTAGCGTTGCAGTTGCGAACATCACCCATTGGCTCTCTCAAGTGCAGCCACGCGTGCTCAACGTCGCCGGTCCGCGGGCAAGCGAGGATCCGCGCATTTATGACGCAGTCAAGACCGTTATGGCAGGAGTCCTTATGAACCAGAACCTCGATATTTTGGTCGGCCTCCGCGACTCAGTATTGTCTCAGTGTGGTCACTGGGACCAGATTCGATGGCAAGTTCCTGCTTGGTTCACCACGCTTGGTACGATCGGGATTACGGCCGTTAGCTACTTAAAGCTTTACCCTCAATGGCAGCTTCGGTTCTTGCTCGCTTTGGGGATTTTTGGCGCCCTGTGCTTCATACTTTTGTGCAGACTTGTGAGCTACGAACGGCACCTAGTCGACGAGTTTAACAGCTCGGCTAGAGGCTTACACATTGACAGTAACCTGGAAGTTATTCTTGAGATTAGGCGGCCGTTTAAGTTCACGTGGCCCGCAATCCTGCTTACAGCGACGTTTTGGTTCCTTGTATACACGGCCCTGCTGACCATATTTCTGTTGGGGTGGGCAGCGTGGCTATGGTGGAAGATCCCGGGGGTCATAGTAATCATTGGCATCGCGGCCGTTTTCGAGGTCGTCCTTTTGCTACTCCCGCAGATCCTTCGTAGATGGGCGAAACGACGACAAACGTCACTACCAACGACGAGGGGCACGGCTCAACTTTGACGTGTAGCCAACCTGAGATGTACCCGCTCGATCCAGAAAACGGCCCTAGGCGAGATAACTCCTGGTTGGTTAGCGTTTGCCCATAGCTGGCGATAACAGCCCTAGTATCCAACAGAGGCTCACAGCTCATAGGGGCTTGCTCGCGCGCATGCTCTTCATGGGGAGAGCAAAACTGCCCAACAGGACGCCTGCGACAGCGACCAAAACAATCCCGAACACGGGATTGTTGGCCTGCACCGAACTTCCTCACGGATTCACAAAGTGCGGCCGTCAAACCTACGGCTTACGGATCTCGAGAATCTCGACTGTGTGCTTCTGGGGGAATTTCACATCGAGTCCGGCCTTCAGTTGTTCGCCCGAGAAGGTGCCGAGGATCTCTCCTGTCATCACAGAGCGGATCCGATAGGGGCCATCAGCAGGCATCGGCAGTCTCAAATTGACTTGGTCCACGCCGGACTTGTTCTTGAAAACCACCGTCAAGCCCTCACCTTGCCGGCTCAGACGCGCGAACCCATCCCAATGCGCCGCGCCCGGCTGGAACCAGGCCCCGAGCGGGAAGAACCCCTCGTTGATTCGAACTTCGCGCCGTAGTCGCTTGAACCATTGGATCTTCTCGGCGTACCAGGACTGCTGGTCCGACGTCAGCTTTCGCAGGTCGCCCAGGAAAAGGGGACCCGCGCCGATCGCCGTGCCGAAGCGCTCCTCGATGGGGGCCATGTCGGCATGCAGGTTGCCGATCAGCATGGTCTCCGTAGGAATGGCCAGCGATCGCTGGTAGAGGAGCGTCCTCGCTTGTAACGGACCTGCAGCCGAGGGATCGCTATCGTCGACGTTGCTGAGCCAGTCAAGGTCGCCGGCATTGAGCAAGCCGTAATCAATCACGTGTTTCTGTCCCCACAACTCGAACGTGAGATCGAGGAGCACGTTCGGGTGCGTCCGATAAACCCGGTCCGTTACATATTGAATGCCTTCGTAGATTCGCTCCAGCGATTCGGCCCAATCGTGGTGGTAGTGTCCTCGCGCCCAGCAACCGGGGGATTCGCCGTAAGCATTGAAGACCGTGGTCAAATCGATCTTGACGTACTTGAGATTGAACTCACTCACCAACTCGCTGAGACGTCGCGCCGCATCATCACGATAGGGCGAGGCGAGGCACATGACCACCTGTTCGCCGGCCATGGTTCCCGTGGTTTTCACGTGCCCCTGCTCGTCGCGGCACGCCCACTCCGGATGCTCGCGGTAGACGCGCGTGTTTGGGCTGATGGCCGCCAGCGGCGCCCAAAGCCCCAGCCGCATGCCTCCGTTCTCGACGGCCTGGCGAATCGGGCCGAGTCCGCCCGGAAACGCCGTGCGGTTGACGCGGTTCTCGCCGTAATCCTGCTGCCAGCCATCGTCGATCGTGAAGATGTCGAGCCCCATCTTCTGCGCTATGGAGATCAGATCTTTGGCTATGTTCTGGTTAATGCCCCTTTGGAAGGGCTCCCAGGTGTTATAGATCCAGGGCGGCTGATAGTTCGTTCCCTTACGCATCAGAACGGCGGAGGTAAAACCAGGCAGCACCCAGCGTGGATCTTCGAGATCGTGGCCCTCAGCGAAAGCGGCCACGTCGCTCGCAGCCGTGGTAAACGACTCACCAGGTTCGAGCTGCCGCTCAAACGGAAAGATATCGGTGTCGTACATCGCCTTGACACCGTCGCCCCAACCTGTCATCTCGGTGCGTTTCGTCCACCCCGGAGCCCCATTCATGACCACAAAGCCTTCTGCGCTCCGCGAGTTACGGGATACGATCGCCGTATCCTCCGCCCGGCCGGTAAAGAAGATTTCCCGCGGCTGGATTCCGTAGAAGGCAGAGACCTGCATTTCATCGGGCTTGCCAGGCACGAGGTCGGCATCCTCAAAAGCGAGATGAGTCAAGGTTACGGTCGTGGATCCGCGATTGGTGATCGTGAGCCACTTCCGTATGACCGGATGGCCTTCGTACACAACGTACGACACGTCAACTTCGATCTGCCTGCTTTCGCACATCAGCTTAGTTTCAAGCCGCTTGCCAGCAGGTGCTACGTCTCGCACCTCGGCGCCGATGACCGTCCATGGAGAGCTTGCGACCTTTTCCGCACCACGCAACATCCGGCCATTGGCCTGGAAGGAGAACTCAGACCCGAACGGAAATTGACTTGGCTTACGGGCTGTAGTCTTCCTGACGAAGTCAGTCCCGGTGATCTTGTTGCGCCAACTCGTAGTATAGAGACCATGCTCATCGAACTGGACCACACGCTCCACCAGAGGGTTGCCGATGGTCCAGGCTTTCTGGGCAGTTCCGTTTGAAGAGACGTGCACGTAAGCCGGCTGCCCCTGTTGGTTAACCGTGGCTACAGTTTGGATTGGCTCGCGCACCTCCAGAGAGGCCAGGGCCTTAGGCGCCTGTACCCCCACCAAGCATGAACCACCAGTCCTTTGAAGGAATTCCCGCCGATTCAGCACATTCATTTGTGTCCTCCGCTTCCGACTAAATGCGATACAGAGTCTGTCAAAGTCCAGTGGGAGTGCGGGTCAGTCCCGATTCAGTGGTTGACTAGATCCCACTACGCCCCCAGGAGGTTTGGGCCGAAGCGGCACCCAATTGAAAGCTAAGTAAGAAGGAGTTGGCGCCTGGGCTGTAGAAACGCTGGTTTATTTCTCCGCTCTCCGCCGGCCGTTGGTATTCCAGGCTTACAACACTAATTCTCATTCGACTCGCAACCCTCGGGCTCAGCAACCCGCGCGAAAAGCCTCTCTCCGCACATCGACAGCTGCCTCATTTCGTCGCTCGAACGCTCCCGGCAAACATTCTTTCTCCGTGCGGCAGCTGCGCGACCGAGAGGGATCCACGCAGAATCGTGAAGCAGCAGGAGGCGCACCAGGGGCCATTATTGCCCAGCACGCGCCCCAGAGCCAGCTAATTAACACAGCGCCAGCGTTGAGTTAACGTTAGCGAGTTGCTTGGCGATCTCACGCTCGAGTGCCCGCACACTCGTCGAGCCGCGGCGCACGATCGCGCGGCCTCCGAGCTAACTGGCCACCGATCCAGCGGTCCAATATCCCGGCAGCAAGCGCTCGGCTTCTTCCTGCGCAATGACGTAGCCACTGCTAGAATCCTGGAGGCCTCTCGCCGGCAACGTTCAACGAACGTTCCAGCGCCATACCGACAAGGGCGAGGGTGCCCTCGTCGAAGAGTCTCCCCACCAGCGTTATCGGCTGCGGCACGCGGCGAGCCGGATCGAACTTCGGCAGCGGTCGGCTCGGGTCAGGTGCCCAGTCGCTGCGCGCCTGAGAGACTTCGACGAACCCTGCTCGCAACGTTAGCGACGGCTGGCCGGTGAAGTTTGAAATCGTTAGCATCTCGTCGCGCAGCGAAGGAACGAGAAGCAGATCGACCTCCATCAGCAGCTTTTGCATCTCTATGGCCACCATCCGGCGAAGGCGATCGGCCTGCACGAAATCCACGGCCGATAGGAAGCGCGCCTGGCGGAACGTGTTGGGCCACGCGTCGGGCGTCTGCACCCTCAGTTCATCGATCTTGTGGCTAAGCGTTAAGTCTTCGAACGCCGCAGCCGCTTCGGCGAACAGGATCGTATTGAGCGAATCGTACGGCCAATCCGGAAGCGCCACTTTGATTGGGACCATGCCAAGTTGCTCGATCCTGTCCAGCACCTTCCGATCGACTTCGGTTGCCGGTGGCTCATTCATCCATCCCGGGAAGTAGCCGACGCGCAAGCCTTTGACCGGAGCGCGGGCATCGAAGTCCAGCCGGCTCGGCACGCTGGCTAAATCGCCCGGATCGGGCCCGGAGATCGCTTGCAGCACCAGCATGGTATCTTCGACGCTGCGTGCCATCGGGCCGAGTTTATCCAGCGACCAGCACAACGTCATCGCGCCGGTACGGGGTACTCGCCCGTAGGTCGGACGCAGCCCGGTTACGCCGCAGCGCGCACTGGGATCGACGATACTGCCCTCGGTTTCGCTGCCAATGGCGAAGGCGACCAGACCGGCGCCAGTGGCAGCACCCGGCCCCGCGCTGGATCCTCCGGAACCCTCCTCGGTTAACCAGGGATTCATCGTCTGGCCTCCGAACCAAATATCGTTCAGCGCCAGCGCACCGAGGCTCAATTTAGCGATCAGCACAGCGCCGGCTTCTTCCAGGCGCGCCACCACCGCTGCATTTTCCTTGGGCACGCGGTCGCGGAAGGGTTCAGCCCCATAGGTGGTCGGGATCCCGGCAGTATCGAGGAGATCCTTAACGCCGAAAGGTATGCCGTGCAGAGGGCCACGATACTTCCCGGCGGCGATCTCCTGATCGGCCTTCCTCGCCTGCATGAGACCGAGTTCCCGGGTCAGCGTAATTACACAACGCAACACGGGATCGAAGCGCGCGATGCGCTCCAGGTAAATCTTTGTCAGCCTTTCGGAGCTCAGCTTGCGCGACTCGATCCAGCGCGAAAGCTGGTACACCGGAGCGAAGACAATGTCGGCATCATTTGCCGGCAGCGGGCCGGGATCGGCATCGCTGCGAGCGAACCTATCGCTCACCGGGCGGGCCTGATGCCCGGGCAATACCGGATTGACCTGCGAATAGGGAGCCACGGATTCAGGGATGTGCATCTTGCGCGGACCGGTACGACGCTCATAGAGTGGCGCCATGCTATCCCGCCAGTTCTGGGCGGCTTCCGCGCGATCGCGGCCGTTAAGTTCAACTCGCACGAGCTTCTCGGCTTCCGCAAACGTTACTGCCGAGACATCCGGGCCGACGGCCAGGGCTGTACCGAAGGCAGGCGGCGTTCCGGCGAGAGGCGTTTGGCTCTGGGCTTCGAGTTTTGGCGCGACCGCCACGGAAACGAGTGCAGCAGACGACGTAACCAGGAAGCTACGGCGAGATTTCGAAATGATGTTCTCCATGCCGAGCATTGTAGCGCATGCCACCCGCCAACCCGCACGGAAGCTAATTTCATAATGACTCGTGATGGATCCCGCCAAGTCGGCAGCATTTACCCCTAGCTGCGAGAACATTCCATCGATCAAACAAGCTTCGGCCAAACAGGTCTCGGCCCGTACGACTTCAAGCCTCAGTTCACGAATCGCTGCGCGACGTGGATGTCATATTGATGGCGAGATCGAATTGGAGGCGGTCATTCACTGCTTGACCCAAACCGCTTCCACCACTTATAAAGCCGATTGGCAGGCCTAGCATGTCAGCTTGTCGGCAGGCGATTTCTCGCCATCTATCGGTGCACTCCCCCTGTGGCTCATCACTCCGGAGTTTGGTAATACAACGCCGACATCCGGCGTGATTTCTCGCTTGTCTAGGAATGATCCCGTGGGACATTATTATTGTTTGGGGACTTGTATGGCCCGCTATCTCAGACAAGTAATGCGACGCGGTGGAGCGTTGGCCGCACTTTCGCTTTGTGCGGTTGGGATCCTGTGCGGCCAATCGGTGAGGCTTCCAACTCGCTCCCACGAATACGCACGTGTGCAGAGAAGCCTGTCGCGTGGCTGGAATACGTGGGATGTTAATAGCGTTATGGCACAGGTCCTCTTGCCAGAGGGACTCGCCATTCAGATTGGAATCGAGCATAGAACGACGGTTGCCGACGAGGCGTTTCTCTCAAACGCCCTTATTGGACGCCTTGCTCCCGACGCAGAACAGATATTTCCTGGTCCGCACGCATATGACGGCAGTTACACCGACCTTCGAGTCTCCTGGCGAGGACACAATTTCCGTGTCCAGAGTGCCCACGACGGCAGCGACCTTGTGCTCCTCGCGGTTCCTCTCCCTCCCGCGCATCCGAGTTCCGTCCCTCCGGCCATAGTGTTTTCGGCGGCCTTTCTCTGGAATCGCCAAGGTTCGGTCACGAAGGGCGACGGCCGCATCGATACTCACGCCTCGTCCGGCGATGTGGCGGTGTATTTTGTTGGCCAAGACGACGTGCGGACCGACGTCCCTGTAAACGGAGCGTATTTCGCTTCGATATTCGATCACCCTGTGGCGATCAGCACCGGAAAGCCGCGCACGATTGGGGAAATTGAATCGATACTCCATCGTGAGCGCAGGGCTTACGCTGCTTCCAATATCCGGAACGGTCAGCCATCTCAGGTCGCCGACGCTATTCAGACGGTGATCGGCTGGGACACGATCTTCGACCCCGAGCAGAATCGCGTTATTACTCCGGTGAGCCGAAATTGGTCCGTGGGATGGGGAGGGTACGTACTGTTCGATTGGGACACATTCTTCACGGCCTCCTTGGCGGCGGTGGGGGACCGCGATCTTGCGTATGCGAACGCGATCGAGGTTCTTCGGGGAATGACTCCGGCGGGCTTCGTTCCCAATTTTGCGCGCGCTGGCGGTTGGAAGAGCTTCGACCGTTCGGAACCGCCCGTAGGGGCGATCACCGTGCTCGGCCTCTATCGCCAGTTTCACGATCGGTGGTTTCTCGAAGACACATTTGGCCCGCTGATGCGCTGGAACCGATGGTGGTCGGAACATCGCGATCGCGATGGATATCTGGTCTGGGGCAGCGATGCTGAGAATCGTCCGCGGAATATCGACGACCATTCCGTCGGAACCCTGCAAGCGGCGAAATTCGAATCCGGCCTCGATAACAGTCCGATGTACGACAACGCGTTCTACGATGCAGCGACTCATCAGATGCAGTTTGCGGACGTCGGCCTGATGAGCATGTATATCGCCGATTGCAATGCTTTGGCTACGATTGCAGATACCCTCGGGAAGTATTCGGAGGCGGGTGAACTCCGCGGCCGCGCCGCCAAATACCGGGCTTCGCTCGCGACTCTTTGGGATGCAGAAGCTGGCATTTTCCTCAATAAGGATTTACGTACCGGAAGGTTCAGTCGTCGCCTTTCACCGACAAATTTTTACCCGCTGCTCGCCCGAGCCGCCACCGTGCAGCAGGCAGACCGCATGATCCGCGATCACCTGTCGAACCCCAAAGAATTTTGGGGTATGTGGGTGATTCCTTCTATCGCTCGTGATGACCCAGCCTTCGAAGACCAGAACTATTGGCGCGGCCGAATCTGGGGGCCGATGAATTATCTGGTCTATTTGGGCCTCCGCAATTACAAATTCCCGATGGTACGGCGCGAGTTTGCCCGGAAATCCTTCTCTCTCTTCCTTCAGGAGTGGCAGAAGAACGGGCACGTTCACGAAAACTACAATGCAATCACTGGTTGGGGAGATGACGTGCGGAGTAGCGATCGCTTTTACGATTGGGGGGCGTTGCTCGGGCTGATTCAATATGAAGAGACGGAGCCTGGCGGCAGCCATTGATCTATATGCAAGTCAGCCTGGAAAAATCGATGCGTGTTCGGGCGAGACTGGCGAGTTCCATTTCAGGTTTCCTATCCCAGCCGATGACTCAGGCGTGGTAGGAGCTGACGGCATGTCGTGTTCCGACGCGCCGAAAGACACAAACTGGTCGGCGACGAGAATCAACCCGAGCGGCACCCAGGATGCCCCGCAATGTGATCTAAGCTGTCGGGAGCGGCTGGGGGACGGATGTAAACCCGCTGGCGTGATGAAGTCCTCATGAAACGCAGAAGCACGGTGGCCGGTGTTTAAGGATGTTACTGGGGTAAGCGAGAGACGCAGGAAGCCTTGTAACGTCTCATGCCGGGACCTTCGAATCGTAACTCCCGATAAATGTTGAGAACAGCCCTAGTATCCAACAGAGGCTTGCAGCCCATGGTGCTCGCGAGCAAACGGGGATGGCGCCGTCAACAGTCGCTCAAAACCCGGTGGATCACCTGGCTCTAGGGCAGAACCGGGATGTGTATTGGTCTTAAGGTGAGATGGGCGTTTGTTACGGTCGCTTTTTGTTACCGCAAAAACAGATGGGTGCGGCGCGTGTTACCGCTGGAGGGCGTTTCGGAGAGTATGCCGAACAGGCGCCGGCTTTGGGACGGGAATTACGGAGAAGATTGTCTGGCAGGTTGTGAAACAATACGCCAGCCAGTTGGGGATTTTGAGGCCTGCGCTACATGATTTGGGCGCTCTTGCGCTCAGTTTTGCACATCGCGGGCGGGCACGCTTCAGTGCAGGCTACGGACTTATTGGGGTTGCAAACAGCGCTTCAGGAAGGTTGTGAACGACTCAATCGGAATGGATCCCAGTCCGTAACCTGGAGCTGGCGCTGGCAAAACGCTTCCTGGCGAAATCCAGTCCCTTACCACATTCGCGGTGTGATGTTAAAGAACTTACCGCGCGCTTCTGTCTCGTTCGGTTGAAGTGTGCGGCCCCGAACTCACCGAGAGTCGGAAAGCGGCTCGCATCCGACTAATTTGCACCGTAGGCAATGCGCCAGACGCGACCGACTTGCGAGTCAACGACATAGAGCGCGCCATCCGGGCCTACCGCCGCGCCTGACGGGCGATATTTCGCGCGAGCTTTGCTTGTGCCGGAGTGATCGAAACCCGCAAATCCGTCGGCGAAGATGGTAGGTTCGGCCGCCACTCCGTTATGGTTGAACGGCACAAAGACCACATCATAGCCGTTTTGATTGCGAGTTCCGTGCAGAACGATGAAGGCGCCACCGCGATACTGCTCTGGGAATTTATCACCCGTATAGAAGACGAGGTCCAGGGGAGCAGGTCGTCGCGACTGAAACGTCAGTACAGGAGTGTCGTAAATCCCGGCGGGCACCACGGTCTTGCCATCGCCGCCATATTCCGGGGCGATCAGACGCAGTTTTCGTACGCCGTCGTAATAGGTGTAAGGCCAGCCAAAGTTGGTACCCTTCGTTATGCGGTGCATTTCGTCAGCGATGTTGTCGTCATCCTCAGCACTGATGATGTTTGGCCAGTATTTGTGTGAGTCGTCGCGGGCGTGCATGATGCCGTAAAGGTGCCCATCCGTGGGCGACCATGCGAGCGCGTCCATATCACGGATCCCGGTAGCAAGCTGCTCTCCGTCAGTGGGGAATTTCTGGTTAAGCTTGTCTGCACTGAAACGCCAGACGCCGGAGCGGGCCACCAAATCCGGACACGGCTTCAACCCAACGGGAGGCGCCGCAGATGGCGTATTCGGCGCGGCACCGGGAGGCGCGGCTGCGGGGGAATTCCGCGCAACGCAGAGATTGGCAGAGCCGCCGAGCCCTACAAAGAGATCGCCCTTTCCGTCCACCGCCAAAGGACGGTTTTCTCGGTTGAAGCCAGGGTCCCTCACTGCCATCCCCTCCACTATGTTCTCGGGAATCCTCTCAGGCGCCAACTCTTTGTTAGTGCTGAAGGTGAAGCGATACACCCCTGAGGCTGTCGTGGCGTAGAGATTGCCCTGATAGAAAAGGATTCCGGTACCGCCTTCCACAGCTCCGAAATGCTCTATCTGATCGGCCTTGTGGTTCGCGTCCAAATGAAGAGCAAAGATTCCCTTATCGAGGGTAGAAACATAGATGTCGCCATTTCCGCGAACCGCCAAGTGCCGTATAGATGATCCCAGACTGTCAGCCACAACGGTGGCGTGAAAGCCTGCGGGAAGAGTCAGACCACCGGGAGCGTCCGCAATGGCAAGTCCCACCGCCAATATGAAAAGTGCTGCAATAGAAAACAGTTTCATGGATCACCCCTTAAAATTACGCAGTGAATTTTACTATAGAGCATAGGGGCAGCCGGGAAGAAAACGCAGCAAGCAATTTAAACTCTTGAAGCTGGCGGGACTTTCTGATTTTCATGGAACACTTCTGATTCAACGCAGATTTCAGACACTACCCGAACTTCTCGGCACTTGACTTCCCTCATTTCCCGGGCAGCACCACACCCTGCACCTGCAGCCGGTGATCGACGATGGCGATTTCAACTCGCCGATTCGCGGCTCGCGCCGCTGGGCTATTTCCTGGAACCCGAGGATCTGACTTGCCAAAGCCCTTCCACATCATGATCTTTGGATCAAGGCCCGCCTTCACAAGATAGTCGCGCACGGCTTGAGCGCGCCGGTCTGAGAGCTTCAAATTGTACTCCTGCGTGCCGATGTCGTCAGTGTATCCATAAACGGAAATCTGGTACCCCGTCAGGGTCATCAAAATGCCGGCAATGCGGCTGAGAATCTCCCGGTTCTCCGGCCGCAAATCCGATTTATCAAAATCAAAACGGATAGAATTGCTGCCTAGAGTCATAATCACTCCTATCGCGGTGCGGCGAGTATCGGCGATCTGACCCAGAACTTGCTGCAGGCGGTTTAGCTCCGCTTCTCTTTGTTGCCGGTACTGCTCTGCCTGCTGCTGGGCCAGTGCCGCTTGGTTTTGCGCAGCCTGTGCCTGTTGCTTGGACTCTGCCTCGGCCTTTTGCGCCTGATCTCTTTCCACCGCCGCCTGTTGGGCGCTCGCCTGCGCCTGCGACGACTGGCGAATCGCCGCCTGCGACGCATCGCTAGCCTGCCTAGCGTTCCGCTGTGTTTGCTCAGCCTGCGCAGCAAGATGATTAATTTGCTCTTCGAGGCGATCAAATCGCTCCACAAATACCACGGCGCATACGGCAATCGCTACGAGCGCCAGCACAATCATTGCCCACAGAAGCCGAGTTGACGATTTAGGAGAATCAGGTTTCATAGAGGCTGTCTGTCGATCTGTCGCTCAATGCCTCGCCCATCAAAGCACGGACGTACTTCGCCGGATCGGACCCCAGGGTTGTGGCCTCCGCGAGACTCGATCCGTCCTTCGGAGTGACAGCCACCGCTAAGTCCGGCGGATGCCAGGCTCTTGGCTGATTTCTGTAAGCCGGGGAGCAACAGGCCGCCGTCTCGTGGCCAGGGGGTATCGCCGGTCGGTAGTCGAGTCCGTCCCGCCTCCCCGCCAACGGCACAAGGCTTTGTGGATACTCTCTGAAAGCTTCACGGTTTCTTGATCAGAGATCCTGCCTGCGTGATACTGCCCGCAACCAAATCCGTCTTCAGGGTGAATTTCTGATTGGGCTGTAGATTGATCTCGGTTTCGAAGGTCTGATATCCCGGTAGAGCAATCTTGATTCGGTGTTTTCCAGGACTGATCAGGAGTGTGTGCCGAGCGCCACCGAATTCACTCACAGGCCCCAAGAAATTGTTATCCATGAAAACTGCGGCTCTGCTCGGCGTGACGTCGAGCTTGACTTCAGCCGTAACTGCCGGAACTCGAGCCCGCGGATCTCGCATGAGGCTAACGTTAATGTTCTGTTCTTGGCCCGGTTCCACAACGACTGTTTTGCTGAAATCTCTGTAGCCCGATTCGCGAGCAACAATCTCGTGCTCTCCAGGCAAAAGGACGACCTGTCTGTCTCCTTTAAGCTCACCCAGATAGCCCACGTACTGGCCGTCGATCCAGATTCCACAATGTTTATCAGCCTGCGTGACAGCAATAAATTGCAGTTCTCCCATGACCTTGTTACTGTGGCCGTAAGAGGGAGCGGCAACCAAAAAGAGGTACCAAAAACCTAGCAGCACAGCGAGAGAGCTACGAAACAGTTTAGCAATGAACATAAGTCCTCCTCTGACCTACTGCGAAATTCGAATTCTTGCCGTGACGTGAAGCCGCTCGCTGCCGGTTCCGTGAATCACGAGGCGACTGTAATATGCCGCGCTTGACCGCGAAATCCGGCAACGGCGTTCCGCGGCGTCTTGGTGACCGGCTGAACCAACAGCCAGCGGGTTCAGCAAGAGAAGCAAACGGAGCTTGTGCAGGAACCGGGACGCACGAGAGCGGCAGCAGATGTGAGTCGTCGCGTGTTTTTGTCCTGGACAGAACGCTTCGATCTCCCTGAATTATGCCAGCGTTTTCGCGCCGGCCTGTTACAGTATGTGTCTGCAGATCTCTTGCCAGTTACGCCGCGCCGCGGGCAACATAGTTTAAAATCATAGGGATAGCTGCAGCCATCGAGGCTGACGTGCGGATAACAGGAGCGAGCACTGTGGTAAGCACTACACGATTAGCCGTAATTGTTTCATAACCAGCTAGTAAGCCGAATTAGGGCCCCGGGGAATGAGTACTCCGGAATGGTCGGTACGGCTATAAGATCCTCAAGCGGGTCGTGGCCCCGTGCATCCAAATTGAGCGGATCGCATCCTCGTCGCCAAGGCCATCTGACACCGCGGTGCTCGGATCATTCGCGAAGTACCAATAATGATGATTCAGCGGAGATGTTTCTGTCCGGCTACCCGGCATTTCAAGATAGCCGTTGGGATCGGTCTTTCGCACCCAATTCCAGGCATATCGAAGCCAGTGGGCGCGATATTGCTTACTTTGGTTAGCAAACCAAGTGATTTCGTCGTAACCCCAAACCCAATCGCCGCCTTGCCCAGCCTCGCCCGGATGCCTGCTAACGCCGTAGTTATCAAGCTCTACAAAGTACGGAAGGTGGTCGCAAACCCAGCCGCTGTAAGTCCAGCCTCCCTTGCTTCGAAGAAAAATGCTGTCGCGGTAACCCACCTGTAGAATGCCTTCTTGCGGATGTCCCGGAACCTCTTTGACCCTCAACGGGAAAGCATGGAAATCGAGGAGTAGTTTGCCATCTCGCACCAGACCGCCACTCGGAACGTGAGCGTTGCAAAGTACCATGCCGCGGCGCGCATGCTTCTGGGCGTACTCACGCGCAAGTGCGAAGATGTGAGCATAGTGGTCGAGGTGCGGATCGTTGTGATTCATGATCTCAACCTGGCCCCAATGAATGCCCTCGAAACCGATGTCGATATAGGAGACAGCAAGAAAGTAGAACCAGAGCTGCGTTTCAGTCTGGCTCACATCGGGGACGCCACCGCGCCGTCCCCATGAGCGGGTCCGCTGCGCTGGTGGATATAGGATTGCTTCATAGCGGAAGTTGCGCTTCTCCACCGATAGCCCAAGAGCAGCAAACGCCCAAGCGGGGACTGGAATTTGCTCCACCTCCGGGGTGACGATCTCAAAGATGCATGCCTCCAAAACCATTTGCGGATCTGCCGCGCGTACGTGAGGAACCTGCTGCCTTGCTCGCTCGAAATTTTGCAACAGCATGGCCTCGCCACCCCATAAACAGATGCTTCGAGCAACGTACTTAGCTCCGATGTAGGTCAGCATCCGTATGTCATCATTGAGATCGCCTCGGCCATTGAGCAGTCCCTCCATGCAAATAGAACGAGAGAGGTAGTTATCAAGCACTTCCCGTGAAATGGTTCTGTCGAAGTTCCAGTTGCGCTGGTGCTGGCGCGGCACGGAACCGGCAATAGCCTTGTCTGCGAGCATCGCCACAGGTGTAGAAAGAGTTGCTTTCAGAAAATGTCTTCTTTGCACAGTACCTCACCGGGGTGGCACTCGTTTGTTGTGGCGCCGGCAGAAAGGCAAGAGGCTAGTTTTTAAGGCAACGTGTAACTGCCGCATCGTCAATGAGGGTAGCCAACGAAATTCTGCGGGTAACGCGCTCCTCTCACGGCTTCACGATTGAGCCATCCATAGCTCGCACGGTGGTCCAGTTATCCACGCTTGGCGATAACACCAAGGGGTACTTCGCCGCGAGTTCTTCGTTGAGATCGATTCCGAGTCCTGGCCCATCGCTCCCGTAAAGATATCCGCCTTTCAGTTGCGCTGTACCCGGAAGAATCTCATGGACAAGATCGGGAAAGTGATTCTCCTCTTGAATTCCGAAGCTCGAGATCGACATGTCGATGTGGTAGGCTGCAAGCTGGTTGACCGGATCATTGTCTCCGCCTTCCTGCCAGGCAGTGCGGACGCCGAAGTTCTCAGAAACGGCGGCGATTTTCTTCGCGGCGGTGATCCCCCCAACCTGTGAAACGCGGCAGCGGATAAAATCGATCAGGCGATGAGAGATCAGCGGCGACCATTCGTGCGGATTCGTGAACAGCTCCCCAATCGCCATCGGAGTGGTGCACACCCGGCGAATTTGCCGGTAGTGAGCAATTTGTTCGGGCGGCAGAATGTCCTCTACATAAAACATACGATACGGCTCCAAACGCCTGGCCAGTTCAACGGCTGATGTCGGGCTCAGGTGCTCGTGGACGTCATGCAAAAGTTCGACGCCACCACCTAACGTAGAGCGCAGATGATCGAAGAGCCGCGGAACGGCCTCCAGATAGAGGCCCTCATCGAAGGCTCGGCCAGAGTATCCCCCTGCGGGCCGGCTACCTTGCCCCGGGGGAATGAACCCTCCTCCACCGTAGCCTCCCATTTGCGCCCGAACGTGCCTGTAACCTTCTTCCATGAATTTGCGGACATCCTCTTCCACCTCCGCAGGAGTCCGGCCATCAGCGTGCGCGTATAAAGGGACCGCGTCCCGAGCTTTGCCCCCAAGAAGATCGTAAACAGGCATGCCGGCGCGCTTGCCTTTTATATCCCAAAGCGCCATGTCCAGCCCGCTCAGAGCGTTGTTCATAATCGAGCTGTTGCGCCAGTAGCAGTGCACGTTTGTGCTTTGCCATAGGTCCTCGATACGTTCGGGATCTTTGCCAATCCAAAAAGGCGCATAATATTTTTCGATCGCGGTCGCCACTGTTAGTGCCTGGCCCAGATTGCTTGCGGAGCCAAGCCCGTATAAGCCGGGTTCGCTGGTGATAACCTTCACAAAAACCCACTGGTATCTCCTTCCGGCTCCTGTGGTGATCACCCGAACCTCACGGATCGTGAGGGGCGGCAATCCGCGCGGGCGAGGAGCAACGTGTTCTGCCGCGAGCACAGGTAAAGCCGTAATTTCAGCAAAAAAGTCCCTACGCTTCATAACTTCTCCTCAAAGCGTTCCCCCGTCGCGCAATGTCGCCGAGCGTTGGGACATTTGAACTCGAACAACCTCGAAACCCGCTGACGGCACATTGAGCCGCCACCGGATCTTCCCTCCCAAAACTCGTTTGGCAGGAATGGCGTGGTCTGTGCGCGCGTCGGTCACGTCGAGAGATACCGAGTTCAGACCGAGCGTCTTCGGGTCAAATGTGATAAATCCAGAATATGCTGGTTTTCCGTTGCAGTTGGCCAGCGTTAGCCATGCCGATGATTTGTGGACTGTCGCCGTCACCTCAAGCGAGTCGTACGCCGGATCAAGTGTTACGTACGGCCGAATATAGGAGCTAATCTGATCGAGGCTCTTCAGCACCGGGTGATTTTCAGCATAGCTTTTGAGAGCCGGTAGGGTGGAAACCTCATCCCCCAGGTCGACAACCGCGTGGAACTGTTGCAGGCTCACCAGCCCATGTTCCACCTCCTGGTCAGTAATAAAATGCGGCAGAACGTGATAGTGTTGCCAGAAGGTCGTCAGCTCCTGATTCAAGTTCGGTAACAGATTGAGATCTGGACCCACTGCAATCTTCAGTGTCGGAACCAACACGGCCACGGGCTGTTCAGGCGACCGCCCTTGGATATATTCAGCCAGCGTCGCATGCCATTCCTGATAGGCTTTCCAGGCATCCATCCATCCTGGTCTATTGGGCCGAGGAGGATAAATGAAGAAGCTCTCTCCCACTACATGCGGAGTGCCGAGCCCAATATGGCTTAGCCATTGGGGAATCTCTGCGACCAAGTTCCCTCTACTGGGCGTCCACTCCTGGAGAAGTGAAACTCCATAGGCCCGTGCCGCGGTGCCAAAGATAAGCGCGTTCCCCGTCGCCTCCACGTCGTCCAGTACGACGGTCACGTTGTAACGCTTGGCGAGCCGGAAGAAAGTGTCAGGGTCATTTTCAAGTATCCCAGGGCCGTTATACCCACCACTGATCCCGCCTCCCCAATAGTAAAACACCGGGGCGTTCGTATGTTCACGCACCAGGTGTGTGAGTTCGCCGTACGTATGCTCGACACTGTAATGACGAAATCTCTGGTAGACAGCGAACATAGGATCGCCCGGCCTTCCGACAGGGACATCCTTCCAGCTATGATACGACGTACCCCACTGATGGTTGAAGTCGGCCAGGGTTTTATAGGTCTGCGGGAGCCACCGATAAAAGGCGTTGATATCCGCGGGGGCGTAGCCAGCCAACCCCGGGTTGCCGCGGCGCCGAGGCCCCCACATCGCGTCGAGCCATCCGTAATTGGCATAGAGGCCGCCAAAACCAGGGTTATTTTTTACGTGGTCAATCGTGTGGGCCACATAGTCGAAATAGGCCTTTTGCGCATTCTCGTCCCACCAGGGGGGTTCCTGCGCTGCCTGGCCGTTGCTCATAACCTCCCGTGCTGTCAGCCACTCTGGAGGGTTCTTGTCTTGTTTTTGCGCCCAGACACTTTCCCAAAAGATTAAATACATCTTGATGCCCGCTTTTGCCGTCTCGTTCAGATAGCTGTCGAGCAACTTAAAGTCGTATCGGCCTCTTTGCGGTTCGATGTCTCCCCAATCCATGTTGATTTCCGCCCGGTTAATCCCGCTGCGCTTAAGGGCAGCAAAGTCTGACTCATTCCAGGGAACATCGTGGGGCTTTGTAAAGTCGATTTGAGCTTGCCAGATAGGATTACCAGCGCTTGGAACCGTGACCTCCTCTTCCCTTCGCATCCCCTGCGAGCCCTGCGACGCCCTAACACCGGGATACCAGCACACTGAGGCTAAGGTTATAGCCCCAAGGATAAGCAGCTCTTTTCGTTTTAGCATCCCACGCTCCCATTCACCGAAGATCTACTTGGCACCTGATGCCTTCACATTTGTTCGAGCTACGTAATCAAGATATGCCTTGCGCGAGACCGGATCCCACCACGGGGGTTCCAAAGCTTTGACGCCATCGCTGGAAAGATCGCGGGCCGTAATCCATGGGGGAGGATTCTTCCCTTAGTTTTTCTCCCCACACGCTTTCCCAAAACAGCAGGTAAATTTTCAAATGGGCTTTCGCCGCTTCCGCCATGTAACGATTGAGTAGTCGAAAATCGTACGCGCCATCTTGCGGCTCGATATCTGCCCAATCCAAGTTGATTTCCACGCGGTTCATCCCACTCCGCGCAAACCTCGCAAAGTCGGCGTCATCCCAAGGGATATTGTGCGGTTTTGTAAAGTCAATTTAGGCCCACCAAAAGGGATGGCTGCGGTTTGGCATCCCAGACCAGCTTTCCCATCCCATACTGCAAGAGGCTGTCGGAGCGCCCAGAGCGGGATGCCACCACGTCAGGGCAATAAATACAGCAGCCAGCGTAAATAACCCTTTTCTTGGAAACATCCTAAGCTTCCATTCGGTGATATCAGCCGGACAAGAGTTGATGCCTTTCCCCTGAGTATCAGTCTTCGCGAAGTAGGGAAGATGGGACTGCCGGGATGAGCATCTTGTTGTTCAGGCGGAGACGCATTCGGATCTACGCGAATGCGCCTCCAGACCGAAGCCTTACGTGCCCAGACCTAGAACGAAAAGCGAAGTCCGAGCTGGATGACCCGCGGGCCGTTTGAGGTACCCGTCACCTGCCCGAAGTTTGTAGCAGAGACCGACGTCACAGGAGCCGCAAAGTTAGGCGTGTTAAAGGCGTTGAAGAACTCTGCCCGAAACTGGACACTCAATCGCTCCTTAATGACCTGGGTGCGGTCGATGGCAATGTTCCAACTGTTCAAGCCCGCGCTATACAAATGAGGTTCGGTACGAGAGTCATTGCCCAACGAGAATGCCGGAGGATTGGTAAACGCAGCGGTATCGAACCAGTGGTTGAGAGTTTGGGGAACGCTTTGGACGTCTCCCCGCACGGCGAAGCAGCTGATCCCCGGCAGTCCTGTGTCACATGAGGGCTTGATGCCAAGCGGCAGGCCGGAACCGAACGTAGGCATGAAGGCGACCTGCCAGTTGCCAAGCAGCGCGCTCCCCAAGCCGCTTTTGAGCCATTGCCGGCCTCCTCCGAAAGGCAGTTGATAGATAACCCCCCCCGTGAACACTTCGTTCCTGTTGAGGTCCGAAGGCGACATATCTAGCTTCAGGTCAAACGGATCCTGTACGCCGTAATTGGGGGAAATGAACCGCTCCATTGTATCGTCCATGAACTTGCTCCACGTAAACGATCCATCCGCCCAAAATCCGTGCCCCATGGGGTGGATCAATTGGAACTGGAGCGATTGGTAGAACCCGTCGCCAACGGCGCCGCGGGTGACACCTACGCTCGTGTACTGTGGGTAAGGCAGGAGGGTTTGTGGATATGAAACCGTTGGTTCGCTCAGGGGGCCAGTGGTAATGATCCCATAGAACGGATTGGGTACTACCGTAGTAAGTTGGCTACCAAGACTTAAAGCTGTTGCAGGGTTGATGATGTCCGCATCATAGTTGACCCAGTTGTGTTCGCTGCGATTACCGACGTAGGCTGCCTCGAACAGGGTGTCACGCCCAAAGGTGTGTTGGATATTCACATTCCAATCCGTTTCGAGCGGGGTTTCCCAATGCTCCACGGGAACACCAGGACCGCCTCCGAGTTGATGCGAGGGAGGATAGAGGATGCCCGCCGAAAAAGAATCCAGGATCGTTGCTCCCACCGGTGGCGTATTCGGTATGGGATTCGGGGGACCTAGGTTCATGCCGCTGGTGATTTGGAAGCCGGAGCCAAGGTCGCCTGAGCCTGATCCGATACCGCCGTTATTTTCGTCGTAGAACCAACCATATCCCGCCCGAATAACTGTTTTGTGGCCCAGGTAGTAGGCGAGGCCGATGCGCGGTTGGACTTCGTCATACTGGGGAAGGGCGTCGTACCGTCCCGTCGGCGAGCCGGGTTGGCCGGCAAATTCCACATAGCCCGGACGCCCCGTGACCGGCTCAATGGCGGTAGGATCCCAGTACGCAAGTTGGTTGTGCCGCTCATCCCAGGGGGTCTGGTAGTCCCAGCGAACGCCGAAGTTCATTGTGAGTCTTCGAGTGATCTTCCAATCGTCATTCGTGTAGAGGGTCCAATCATGCTGGGACGCGCTGAGCTCCCGATTGACGGATAGATTAGCGCCGGTCGGGACGCCTAGGAGCAATGTGGCAATCCCGTCACCCACAGTAGGGCCGGAAGTAAGGGGATTCGGCCCCTGGGTGTACGCTCTGCTAAAGGAAAAATCACCCGAAGGCCAGTCAGCGCGGTTAATATCAAACTGCGAATAATATGCTTCGAATCCGAACTTCAGCGTGTGCGGACCCTTCTGCCACGTCAGGTCAGCAACCCAGGTGAAATCATTTTCAGCATCATTAAAATCCGATGCCCGTGCAGGACCCAGCGACGGCCCTTCAGATGTATTGTTGGTGATATCCGTGATATCAAACTCGGGAAAGCGACTGGCGCCTTGGGTTTGATCGACAATGGCCGGCAACCCGAGCGTGACTGGATTAAATCCCTCGGTGGTGGGAACTGCCTGGAAGTCTTGTCGCGTGAAGCCTATTTTATAATCACCTACCAAGGTCGGAGAAAACACTTCCGTATCGCCCAGAAGGGCACTTTGGTTTCGAAACCGGGTTGAAGCTCCTTCGCCGTTGATTCCCGTTCCCGGAAAGGCGATGCTTCCGGTACCCCAGGCTCCAGCCGCGTTGTTATCATTTTCGATTCCATAGTGGACAAACAAGCGATTTTTTTCGCTAAAATTCTGATCAACGCGAGCAAAATACCTCGTCGCGTCTTGCTTTTGTGCGTTCGCCAACTGGTAGTTATTCGCGGCCGTCGGCAGATTTGGCAATGGGAAAAAGCTGATGAGCTTACTGCCGAAGGAGCTGATTCGATTCGCGGGTATCATGTTACCGGGAAAGGGCGAACGGGTGTACGAACCGGGACTGCTTGGGTTGGGCACTGCACTCAACGGGTCATAAATGGTGATAGGCGCCCCACCCGTGGTAGTGGTTTGAGAGAAGTCCCCTACGCGCTGCGCCGCAGTTGGGACAGTAGCTACTAAGTCCTCTGGGGCCAAGTCCCGGTTTAACTCGGTGCTGAAGAAGAAGAATGTGCGGTTTTTGCCGTTGTAAATATGGGGAAGGTAGACGGGGCCGCCGATAGCGCCTCCGAACTGGTTGTAGTGCGTAATTGCTTTTGGAGTGTGAAACTGGTCGTTACTCCAACTATTGGCGTTGAGGGTGGTGTTTTGGTCAAATTCAAACAAGTCGCCGTGAAGTGCGTTGGTCCCCGATGTCCCCACCGCAACCACCGCTCCCCCCTCAGATCGCCCGTACTCAGCCGAATAATTACTCGTCAGGAATGTGACCTCCTGAACGGCATCCATGGGCGGATGATAGGCGATGCCGCCTCCACTCGCGGTTCGGGTATCAGCGCCATCGAAAAGGACTTCGGAGGTGCCATCGGCCCCACCGTTAACAATCGGCTGATCGCCAGTGCCAGGCAATGCGCCAGGAGCTAGGGTCGTTACAGCAGAATAGGGGTCGAGACCGTTATTCGGAAGCTGCCGTAGAGGCTCGGAACCCAATGTGTTGCCAATACTGGACGACTGCAACTCTAGGAGAGTCGGAGTGGCCTGGACGGTGACTCGCTGCTGAATTGACCCGACCTGGAGTTGAACGTTAACAGTCGCGGTAAGGTTGATTGTTAACCTGACTTCCGGAGCAACTCCCGTCTTGAAGCCAGTCTTCTCTGCCCTTATCACATATTCCCCAATTGGAAGATATGGCATGTTGTAGTACCCGGACCCGTTAGTCTGGGTAGTTGTAGAGACGTTGGTGCTGACGTGGGTAGCTATAACCTTTGCCCCAGGCACGCCTGCCCCGCTTGGATCCGTTACTACCCCTGTGATGGTTGCCTCCACACTTTGGGCGCGCAGACCTCCCGAGACCAGTAAAAAAGCGCCTAAAATGGTCAAGACGATTCCCGCATCACGATACCACTGCGAGCGCTCTCGAAACAATTTTTTGGTCATGGTAGTTCGCCTCATCGTTGCAGTTGCTCGGATAACCTCACCCGTGGCTTTTTGCGCCGGAACAATCGGGAAAATCCGTGACGAGCGCAGAAATTCCGCTAAACCCGAACCGCACGGTGGAATTCGCATTCCTACATTGACATTATCCTCTACTCTAAGATTTATTAACTTACAATAAGGCTTCATTAATCTGCAAGAGAAGTGCGGAGAGGGATTTACTGGGAATTGCGGTGAACTCCACCCACTCATTGCGAGAATCTAGGGGCGAAGTACCATCCTTCTTTGACAACGACCAGAGGTGGAAAGAGGCGCCTCGCGTCGCGCAAAGCGCCAATTTCCATAAGGATGCGATTCGTGAGCGCCATTTAATTGGAACCCCCAATGAGCATGCGTGAGCAAAGAGCTGTGGAAAATCTTATGAGTTCACGGCTTTTTCCAACAGCTTGATGCGTGCTGAGTGTCGGGACGAGGAGATGGCCAGGAAGAGCCCGTCATCGGAAATGGAAGCAGGACATTGTGGCCAAAGTTGCTTGACGTGGGCGAACCACTGAGTGATCTTGTGACGAAAAAGCCTCTCGACCGAATACTGCTTGGTTCCCAACTGTTGGTGAGGCCGTGCTAGTTTAACTGCGGTTTCGCTTTCATATTCATTTACCTTGTGGAATGAAACCCGGAACGCCGGTTTTCACCACTTTATTCAGCCTCTGCCTGGTCTGAATACGGTTGATTTCATCAAGCGCGTCTTCCGGAAGGGGGGAGATGTCGAAATTCTCTCTCGCCCGGGCCGCACTCCTGGGTGTGGTAAGCAAAGCCGTGCCGCGCTGCACCGCCCAAGCCAGCAGCACCTGTGCCGGCGTCTTTCCGACTCGCGCGGCGATAGCCAAAATCACTGGATTTTCGAGCGGCCCCGGCTTCATCCCGTGGCCTAATGGTGCAAAAGCCAAGAGCACAATACCCTTCTCCTTGCAGAATTCCAATAGCTCGGTTTCCGGCAGATACGGATGTGCTTCTACTTGCACCACGGCTGGCTTGATTCTCGCTGCTTCATAGATGGGCTTCAGTTCATTTAAACCGACGTCTGAAAGTCCGATAGCCCGGCACTTGCCATGATCCACGAGACTTTCCATCGCTCTCCAGGTGTCGAGCAAAGTCACATCGTGGTCGTAAAGGACATTGCCGTTTTGATCCCGCGGGTCCTGGTCGTCGCCGGGTTGAAATGCAAATGGAGTGTGAATGAGATAGAGATCCAAATATTTTAGCCCGAGTCTGCCCAGACTCGCCTCGAAAGCCGGTTCGACGCGCTCAGGCCGATGATTGGAGTTCCACAGCTTTGTGGTGACAAAAATGTCTTCGCGCGCGATGCCTCCAGCCGCAAGTCCTGCCTCCAACGCCCTGCCCACCTCGCGCTCGTTCCCGTATCGTTCCGCGCAATCGAAGTGTCGAAATCCGGCTTCCAGTGCGTCTCGGGTCGCAGTTATCGTCACGGCTGCGTCGGGGATTAATGTGCCAAAGCCGAGTGCGGGCATATGGCCGGCTCCATGGTTGAGTGGAATTCTCGTCATCCGCAGATCAGAAGATTCGATCATGGTTACACCCCAAGTCATTCTTGCGTCCGGCATCACCGGCCGAATTCCAAGATTAGATGCCGGATGCCGCAGACTGGACGCCTACGCCTGATTAGTCGGCTAGGGGGTAATCGCCAACCTACGACGTCTGATTTCGTGCGCCGCCTATGCTGCGAGCCGGATCATTTTCAGGCTTTCCTTGAGACGGTAGCGGACGCCCAAGGAATTCGCTGCCTTGCTGGCCCGAGCGACAGTACAAGATCTGGCGGGGAACTCTTCCGATTATTGGTACCGCCTAAGGGGGCAGGCCACTTGGCGCGGCCGTTTCTTGCACCCACTCAGACCGGCATCGTAGAATTCAGGAATCGTGCCGGGCAAAACAGCAATGATTTGGGCATCATGTGTCCTGGCAACCCTGGTTTGAGTCTCTGGCCAGCCCGAGATTCGGAAAAGAGACCAAAGTGAGACGCACAAAACGCACCAATACTTCTGGCATTAGCCGGCGCGATTTCCTTGCCACTGCAGTGGGTTACGCTGGCTTGGGGATTCTGACACCGAAAGCCTCTTATGCCGCGCAAGACAGCCGCGGCCGGGCCCTTGAGCAGCAGCTCGCCCATGATCCCCACCGTCCGCGCTACCACTTCATGCCGCCCGCCCACTGGATGAACGATCCGAACGGGCCGATCTACTGGCGGGGCACGTATCATCTCTTTTATCAGTACAACCCTGCCGCGGCTGTCTGGGGCGACATGCACTGGGGTCACGCGACAAGCACCGACCTGATTCATTGGAAGCATCAGCCCATCGCCCTCGCGCCGACGCCGGGCAGTCCCGACAAGGATGGATGCTTTTCGGGCTCGGCCTTCGTTCACAACCGAATACCGCACCTGATTTACACCGGCGTGAGTCCCGAGACGCAATGCCTGGCGTCAAGTGCCGATCCGCACCTGCGGAGGTGGACAAAATCCAAAAGGAACCCTGTGATCTCTGCCCCACCTTCGGGACTGCGCGTAACAGGTTTCCGAGACCCTTCCATCTGGAGGGAGGACAATGACTGGCTGATGAGTGTTGGCGCAGGGGTGCGCGGCGAGGGTGGACGAGTGCTGCTCTATACGTCCCGCGACCTCACCAATTGGAGCTACAGTCATACGCTGGCAGAAGGGCCGCCATTCATTACTTACAAGCCTAAGTCCGGCGGGAAATACGACGCTGTCGCGGCTGGCGACATGTGGGAGTGTCCGGATTTCTTTCAGTTGGGCGACAGGCACGTTCTGCTCGTCTCCACTCAGGTGGCGGTCGCCCAAATGACTGGCCGTTATGGGGGCCGCAAGTTCGAGCGCGAACAGTGGGGATGGGTTGACGACGATCTCTACTACGCGGCGAAGAGCTTCGTGGATGGCCGAAACCGGCGCGTTCTCTGGGGATGGATTCGAGAGGGGCGCAGTGAGGCCGCCTACAGCGCTGCCGGTTGGGCAGGCGTCATGTCGTTTCCGCGCGTTCTGACGCCGGGGGATGGCGGCACGCTGCGTATCGAGCCGGCGGCGGAAATCGCCATGCTTCGCGGCCGCCACTACCACTGGGGAGATCTGGAGGTTTTATCCGAGCGAGTGCTGCCTGGGGTCAAAGGCGATGGGCTCGAAATCGAAATCGAGTTTGAGCCGGACGGCGCCGAGGAGTTAGCAGTAAAGGTTCGCCGCTCGCCGGACGGGGGCGAGGAGACTATCATCGTGTGCCAACGCCCTTCGCGAGCTTTGGTGTTGGACACTCGCCGATCGAGCCAAAATCCCGAAGACTTTCACCGCCTCCAGACGATGCCGGAATCGTTCAGGTTTGTCAAAGGCGGAACAGAGAAGCTCTCGATTTTCCTCGATTGCTCCGTCGTCGAGACTTTCGCCAATGGCCGCTGCTGTTTGACAGGACGCATCTATCCTTCTCGCGCCGATAGTCTGGGCGTGGCGCTATCCACCAAAGGAGGCGCGGTCAGGGTGAAATCGCTCGACATCTTCGAAATGAATCCCATCTCGCCCGACCGCCTCACCACCTAAGGTGCATTTTCCCGGACGGACCCTCCAGCCAGAGAGGACAGCGGCTTAGCGGTTGGACTCTCCCCGGAACCTCCGGCCGAGAAACAGGTCCTAACTTATAGCCTAGCGTTTACCGCCGACTGGCGCGGGCGTGGGATAAGATCGCCGCCTTTTCTTCGATGGCGGCAACACGGATATAAATTCCAGATAGCGCCCAACCGCAGTTAGTTGTTCGGTAAACACTTCGCCGTGACCGTGGGTAATCGCTGAAAAGAACGTTTCTGCCGTTGCGATCTCACGTGGGCACTGGAACTTTCACAAGTAACCCCTTACACGCCCAGGTGACAGGCATGGGGCGCCCCGCACGAATCGCGATACGCTTCCCGGCACGGGGTCTGCTGCCCAGGGGAGCCATGCTAAAATGGGTGCAAAGATGGCTGACCCGTTTACCACAGCCGAAGCTGCCTCCCACTTATCCACGTCAGTCTTCAAATACGCCTGGAGACTAACAAATACTGCAGTGCTGCGGCTCCGTATTCTATGGGCTGATCGGTGGTATCGATACCGACCGGTGATGAGAACGCAGCAGGCCTCCGATCTGGCTTTTTCGCTTTTAGGGGGTAGGGTCCTAAAGACAGTGGCATATCGAAATGTCGGATGCCCACATGCATTTTTGGCTATATTGAGGTCCGCACCCGAGAGGACCTTTGCGTGCAAACTGCACCTTCTTGAGGAATTCGCAGGCAACTGGAGGCAGGTTTACATAAGCGAAACCCTGTACATACTCGATTCTGCTCAGGAGTTCCTTGCCGTCGTAGATTTCGATAAGGATGGGAAGAAGGAAATTGTTTTTTCATCGGTCAGCTTGGGAAACAGTTTTGGCACCAAGTGCGTTTACCTCTACGTGCCCAGCCTGGATCGAGTCTATGTAGCGCGAGCCCAGTACAATTGGTGCGCGCCAGCCGAGCCGCCCGTCCAGCTCTCGACTGAGCCCGCTCCGAGCGATGAAAAAGACCGGAAATGGCTCAACGCGCTCGAGGGTGTGATTCGCTCTATGCGGGCTATAGACCCACTCCCACAAATTGATTTCGATGACCCAATTCACGCGGTCGCGCGGTGGCATCGCGACAATCCTGCTCCGTGCTCTGGCACGCTGCAGATCCATCCCTTTCCAGGTCTTCCAAGGTCTACTGCCTCCACCTCCGTAGTGCTCGACGACGGGGACATCACTTGGATCGCGTATTTCAAAGGTCCCGTGTATGGTCACATGAAATCACGTGATCAGCACTTCGTGGTGTACTCTCCCCGGTGGTCATACCATTGGGCACACTGTCTTCTCGCGAACCAAAGATTTCTGTGGATTGGCACTGGAGGGGACGGCATCATCCGATACGACAAGAGTACCCGCCGCCTTAGCCGAATAATGCTGGGGTATAGCGGCAAGACGATTTCCGTTGTCACCTCCATCGAAAGACTCGGCAACCGCTTCAGGATAAACGGTGCCACTGACTTTAGCACAGGGGAACTCGAGTCGTAATGCTGCAAGCGGGTAGCGCAGAGTTTCGCATTTCAGATACTCTGCGGCTTTCCATACCCGTCGGCACACAAACCGCAGAGTTACAATACAACTCCGCGCTTGTATCTACTCGCTAGCCCGTTGCTGCACGAGCCTACGGTTTCCGAAACGGGGAGGGTCCTACCAACTCCATGTCGTAGCGCCGCCAGAACGCAGCCTGTTCTACCGGCGCCTTGGGATTCTCAACATCCCGGAAGAATTGTTCCATTTTGCCTGCAGGGCAGAAGGCGATCAGCATGCGGCTCGGTGTAGCAGCAACGGATGAAAACGTATGAGGAATCCGGCGCGGCGCCAATACGGATTCTCCCGCATGGAGATGCAGCCGCTCGTCGCCTACCTGGAAGGCCACTTCGCCCTCCATGATGTAGAACCATTCCTCCTGATTCAGGTGAAGATGCAGCGGCGGCCCGCCAGGAACAAGATGCGGGTGCTCGACGACAAAAAGGCCGCCCTTAGTTTCGCGGGTGAGCACCTTAAATAGAAGCGCATCGAACCGTAACGAATGCGGATGGCCATCCCTGTCCTTCCCGGAGCCCACCACGGAAGGTGCGCTTGACAGAGGCGATTGAGGAGTCTGACCTTGTGCCTCACGGACGAATAGATCGCACAAGCCTGTGGCCGGAACGAATGAAGCAGCGGTCCGGAAGAAGCAGCGGCGTCGCATGGCTCTCCTCGATGTGATTGAAGTGAAATCGCCACATGGTAGCAAACGAGGAAGTGCCCGACAAGCAAAATTGGAGGCGACTAAGCCGTCTCTGCTTAGTTTAAAATCAATCGCTTGGGCCTAATGGGCCGTAGATCGCCGCGGATTGGAACGACGTTTGCTCCTGGATTAATATCTTCGCATTATCTGAGATTGTCTACTAAGATATCAAGACGGCTTGGGACACGACGTGAATATTCATCAGTGATCATCGTAAGGTCGGCGAAATCCAGTAGCGAGTTAGCGAGGAGGGCTGTAACAGCATGTCGGAAGAACTTGAATTAGTCAGGCTTTGCCGCACCAACCTTTATCAAACGCTGCAGTTATGGGGCAACGCCAAGGCCAGGAACAACGGTCAGTGGCCCACGGCATTCGTCAGATATAACTGGCCTGAGCTCCAGGGGCAAATGAGCGGCTGGTGGACTGCGTACAAGAAGTGGGAGGCCAGGGACAGCTTCTACGAGGCTTTCCGTAGTAAGCGCATGACCGTGAGGACGTTTCCGGCTGGCTTTGACCGGCAGAGGGATAAGAAGTTCGACAAAATCGACCTCGATTACGACCGGTTCTTTGCCGACGGCCAGTACACTAAGGCGACCCCGTCCGAACAAACGTTCCACTCTGGCCGCTACAACTGGCCCGGAAATCCCGAGAGGGCAAACTACTGGGCCTACCGCGGAATTGACAGCTCGCCGTTTGCGGATCCCGCCAATTTTACGAGCCGCGCAAAAAAGTATGAAGAGGGCCTTCACGACATGAGCGCGAGCCTTCTGAATCCCAGAATATCGATCCTCAAACAGATTCATAATAACGAACAAGGTGCCCATTTTTCATTTCTGCCCCTCTCCGAGGAAGAGGATCAGAGGATGTTGTTTGACCTGACTCGCTTTGCGAAAGGGTTCAAGAACACGTTTCCTGCGCCATACCAACTTGTCCGGAGCTATCGCGCCGAGATGACGCGCTTGAAGGTGGCCCAAGAGATAGACATGGCAGCCGGCTACACCATGATTCCGGCACCCAGACCCGGCGGAGGCCCCCAGTATAAACTGCGCTACGGGCTGGTCGGCACCATGACGGTGGTAGGCAAACCGATGGGGATACCGGTCACGGCGGGCGTGTACTCCGCGCGGCAGCAAGCCGCGCTGAACTTCAAGAGCATCCTCGATAAGCGTGACGCGAAGAACGAAATCATCATTGCCATCCGCAGGCATGCGGGACAGTTCCCGATGTACGCCATTCGCGATGGTGAGGAGCTCGCTTGCTACCGGATTAATGGAACCAATATGGAGCTCACCGGCAATGTTATTGCCCCTGACGGAACCGTGACCCAGAAGAATCTGAGGGAATCTGGAACGGCCGGACTGCCGGTCAGAGCGCCTCAGAGCGTGATTGCCTATAGTGTGCCGATTTCGCAGGACGCGCCGGTCCCTTCGGGTCCGCTGCCCGTTCCTGGAAGGGGAGGCCCGCCTCTCCCGCCGCTGGGCGCTCCTGGCGTAAAACGGGACCCGCGCCCACCCATCGACGCGACGTTTCAGAATAAATTTGAAGGGGCCCTGCGCGGCCTGGGCGATATTCCAAAACGAAGCGGAATGCGGGTCTTTGTTCTCGGCCCGAAGAACGATGAGGGTTTCAAAGTCGCCCTCGCCCACGTCGAAGGCATGACGATTAATCTCAATCGAAATGGCTACAAGCTGAGCCTTGCGCCACTCCCGAACCGAGGTGAGCTCAATAGGGTGGAGGTCCGGCTCTACTATGTATAAAGTATTGGCCTAACCGATGCTTGGCGCGCCCCTGCACGAGGGCAGCCGATTCAACGGTGCGGGCAACGAGGGTGCACCCGATGGTGGCGCTCCGCCACAATAGCCCCTGAGAATTACGAATTGAACTGACGCCGATTTCTGTAGCGGCGGACTCTGGCCCGCCGGAGTTCTGGTACTTAAAGGTCGCCGCTACACTCCCCCCACGGCTCGGCGCTAACCGAATTCCTCCTCACACGTCAATCACTTATGCACGCCACCGCGCTTGTAGCGCAGCCGGCGAGCAGTTTTCTGGAACATACTGAGGGCGGTCCGCGTAATTGAATTCGGGAGGAGCAGGATGCGATCAGTGTTGAGCAATATGCGGTACACCATCCGGCAGTTCCGCCGGTCGCCCGTTTTCACGGCAGCGGCCGTCCTTACGCTGGCGCTCGGTATTGGCGGCACGACGGCTATATTCACCTTGATTCACGCGGTGATGCTGCGGTCCTTACCGGTGAAGGATCCTGGCCAACTCTACCGCATCGGCGAGGGCGACGATTGCTGCGTCGAAGGAGGACCTCAAGACCGCTGGGGATTTTATTCGTTTGCTCTTTACGAGCGGCTGAAAGACGCGGCGCCGGAATTCGAGCAAGTGGCCGCCTTTCAGGCTGGCAACTGGGTCCAGAGCGTGCGCCGGGAAGGCGAGCTCGCGCCGAGACCGCTCCACACGGAGTACGCGACCGGGAATTACTTTTTAACCCTGGGAGTCGGTACATTTGGGGGGCGGCTGTTCACCCCTCGCGACGACAGACCTGGCGCCCCCCCCGTCGTGGTGCTCAGCTATCGTGCGTGGAAGGCGCAGTACGGCGGCGATCCCAAGGTTCTCGGTTCGACCTTCATTGTGGCAGGGCACCCGTTCACCGTAATCGGCGTCGCGCCGCCCGGTTTTTTTGGAGAAACGTTGCGCAGCGACCCTCCCGACTTGTGGCTTCCGCTGCAGCAGGAACCTATGGTCGACGGCACCACGGCGCTCCTGCACCAGTCGATGTCGGCGTGGCTGCGCGTGATCGGACGCCTGAAACCGGGAGCGTCGACTAGTGGAATGTCTGCACGGCTGACGGGAGTGCTGCGCCAATGGCTGCGGTATGATTCAGGATATCCGGCCAACTGGATGCCTGACGTAATCCGCATGCTTCCGAAACAGGTGATCAACGTCATTCCCGCAGGAGCCGGTGTCGCCGAGATGAAGGAAGAATTCGGGCGAAGCCTCACCATTCTGCTCGCGGTTTGCGGATTGGTCCTGCTGATCGCATGTGCAAATGTGGCAAACCTGCTGCTCGCTCGCGCGGTCGCGCGCCGCGGCCAAACGGCGGTGCGCCTGGCGTTAGGCGCGCCGAGGCATCAGATTATCACGCAAGCCCTTACGGAAAGCGTGCTGCTTGCAATCGGCGGCGGCATCGCCGGGCTTATTGTCGCGGTGGCGGCCGCCCATGTACTGCTTGATCTCGCCTTCCACGGTGCGCAGTTCCTGCCCATCAGTCCCGTTCCGTCGCCCATGGTCTTGGGTTTTGCCTGCGGTCTTGCACTTTTGACGGGAATCCTCTTTGGCGCGGCTCCCGCTTGGTTCGCCACACGCACGAATCCGGCAGACGCGCTGCGCGGCGCGGGGCGAAGCACGGGCGATCGTTCCACCTTCGCGCGCCGGGCGCTACTGGTGGTGCAGGCGACGCTCTCGGTGGTGCTGGTTGCAGGCGCCATGATGCTCGCGCGAAGTCTTGATAACCTGGAGCATCAGAACTTCGGATTTCAGGTGCCGGGCCGGGTTGAGGTGGGTGTGCAGTTTCCGCGGGAGGGTTACACGGAAGCCAAGCTCGCTCCGCTCTATCGCGAGATCGAGGACCGCCTCAATAGCCTGCCAGGAGTCGAGAAAAGCGGGCTCGCGCTCTACAACCCCCTGACCGATAACTGGGGTGAAATGATCGAGGTCGCCGGCCATCCGCCGGCCAAGATGAACGAGCAATCCGGCGCGTCAT